>JANMCC010000288.1:0-28491 GCA_031360885.1 Burkholderiales bacterium
CGCCGCGCCGCCCGGCTGGCGGCGTCGACGAGCGGCCGCCGCTGGCTCTCGTCGGCGAGCGGCGGCAGGTCGCCGAGCACCTGCAGGTTGCCCTGGATCACCGTCAGCAGGTTGTTGAAGTCGTGGGCGATGCCCCCGGTCAGCTGGCCGACGCTCTCGAGCCGCTGCGCATGGTTGAGCGCCTCTTCCGAATGCACTCGCTGCAGGCTGCTCGTCAGCAGGTTGCCGAGCGACTCGAGAAAGCTGACCTCGTCGTCGCCGAAGCGCCGCTGGCCGCGCGAGCGGACGACCAGGACACCGATGGTCCGGCCGCGGTCGGAGAGCGGAACCGCGAGCGCGCTCGTCAGCCCGGCCTGCAGATAGGCACCAGGCACGGCGAACCGCTGCTCCAGCGCATAGTCGTCGACGATGACGGAGCGGCCCTGCGTCAGCACGAAGCCGAGCGAGGTATCTTGGCGATTCGCCACGCGGTCGCCGATACTTTCGCCGGGGACGTTGCCCACCCCGCTGGCGACGCGCAGCTCGAGCAGGTTCGCCTCGAGGAGGTAGACCATCGCGACGTCGAGCTGCAGACCCTCGGCGGCGGCGACCGGCACTTCGTCCAGCAGCACCTGCGGATCGCGCGCGTCGACCGCGAGCCGGCCAACCTGGGCCAGCCGCTCGCTGTAGCGGGCGCGCTGCAGCGCCTGCTCCATGCGCGGATAGGCGCCGATGTCGCGGATCGCCGCCACCACCAGCGGGTGTCCCTGGTCTTGCACGGGGCTGAGGGCGATCTCCACGACCACTTCGCTGCCGTCCTTGCGCCGGGCGACCAGCTCGGTCTGGCGCCCCATCGGTCGCGCTTTCGGTTCACGGCCGAAGGCGGCGCGGTAGGCGGCGTGGCGCGGCCGGATGCTGTCGGGCACCAGGTCGTCGATCGCCATACCGGCGAACTCCTCGACCGAGTAGCCGAGCAGCGCGCCCGCGGAAGGGTTGGCCAGGACGATCCGCCCGGCCGCGTCGGCGACGATCAGGGCGTCGGGATAAGCCGCGAACAGCGCCCGGAACACGCCGTTCACGTCCGGCGCTTCTGCAAGCGTCGCCGCCGGTGGCGCGGGCGTGCTCACCGAATCTCGTCTCAGGCGACGCTGACCGGCGGCACGAGGATGTAGCCCGCGCCGCGAACCGACTTGATGATCTGCGGCTCGTCAACGTCGGCTTCGAGCTTCTTGCGCAGCCGGCCGACCTGGACATCGATGGTCCGGTCGAAGGGGGCCGCCTCGCGGCCGCGCGTCTGCTCGAGCAGGAAGTCGCGCGACAGCACGCGGCCGGGGTGCCGCACGAACGCCCACAGCAGGTCGAATTCGCCGCCGGTGAGCGCGACTTCGTTGCCTTGCGCATCGAGCAGGCGCCGCGCCGCCGGGTCGAGCTCCCAGCTCGCGAAACGGTGCGAGCGCGGCCGGGCCGGCGCCTCCGCCGCTGCCGGCGCGGTGAGCGTGCGACGCAGGACCGCCTTGATCCGGGCCAGCAGCTCGCGCAGATCGAAGGGCTTGGTCACGTAGTCGTCGGCACCGACCTCGAGGCCGACAACCTTGTCGACCGCGTCGCCCCGGCCGGTGACGATGACGAGGCCGCAGCGCCAGTGCTCGCGCAGCTGCCGGGCGATCGCGAAACCGTCCTCGCCGGGCAAGCCGAGATCGAGCAGCACGAGTTGCGGCGGATCGGCCGCCATCAGGCGCAGCAACGCGAGACCGTCATGCGTCTGCGAGACCCGGTAGCCGTGGCCCTGCAGGTAGTTCGCGAGCAGCTCGGCGATGTCGACTTCGTCGTCGAGGACCGCGATGTGAACAGCAGAATGCACCGGTCGGGAAGGGCTCGCCTCGAGGAGCGCCTTCGGCAAGGCGCGGGGGCGTAGCCTATCAGTGTCGACCGGCGCCCGGCCGGCCCTCCCCCTCCTCGACCGGATGCTCGAGGAACCAGGCGAGCGCGGTGACGACGACAAGCGCGGCCACGGCGAGCGCGGCGATGACGAACCCGGCCCCGGTGGCGATGGCGATCAGCGTCTGCATGGCGAGCCGCGGCGTCCTTCAGGAGATCGTGCTCAGCAGCACCGCCTGCAGGACCGACAAGCGCCGGCTTTCGCTCCTGCCGTGCTCGAGCCGCCCTGCCAGCGCCGAGGTCGGATGCAGGTCGCTCGAGATGGCATTGAAAACCGGGCGGCCCGTCTCCCGGCCCATCCGGCCGACCAGCTCGGCCGCCACGCCCTGGCACTCGATGGCGTCGTAGAGGCGGGCCAGCATCCGGGCGGTCTCGCGCACGATGACGGGCTCGCTGTGCTCCGAGAGGCTGGGCCTGACGTGAGCGACGCGCGCGCCCAGGCGCTCGGCTGCGGTCCTGAACAGGATCGCGGCGTCCGCTTCCGGGCTGTCGCACATCAGGCAGAGGTTCTTTCCTGCGAGGAGCGAAGTCGCCTGCGCCGCGGGCGCCCCCTGGAGTGCCGCCGCGTTCTCGAGCAGGAACTCCTCGTCAGCCGGAGACAGTCGCTCGAGCTGGCGGGCAAGCAAGGGGTGAAACACAAGGGCCATCGATTCCATCGCAGTCGGCGCTATCCGATAGCGGAGCCTACGGTCGCGCCGTCGCCGGACCTTGATGCCGATCAAGCGAAGCGTGGGCGAAATCGTCACTTCGGCACCCATGCCGGCGAGCAACAACGTGGCCAGAGGGCCCGGCAGACGCCGCGAGAGGTCGAGCACGCGCGTGCCGGCCAGGAAGCCGTGCAGCCGCGAGCTCAACCCAGCCAGCGCTTGCGGCGCTTGTAGTGCTTGACGTCGCGAAAGCTGCGCCGTTCCTGGGTCAGGCTGAGGCCCAGGTAGAACTCGCGAACGTCCTCGTTGCGCTCGAGCTCGGCCTTGGCGGCATGCAGGACGATGCGGCCGTTCTCCATCACGTAGCCGTAGTCGGCGATCTGCAGCGCCGCGCGCACGTTCTGCTCGACCACGAAGATAGCCATCCCCTTCCTGTCGCGCAGGCCGCGCAGGAAGTCGAACAGGTCCTTGACGATGAGTGGCGCCAGGCCCATCGCCGGCTCGTCGAGCAGGAGCAGCTTCGGCCGCGCCATCAGGGCCCTGCCCACCAGCAGCATCTGCATCTCGCCGCCCGAAAGGTAGCCGGCGGCACGTTGCCGCATCGTCTTCAGGGTCGCGAAGCTGGCGTAGATCTCCGCCATGTCGTCGGCGATCTGCGCCTTGTCGGCGCGCAGATGGGCGCCGACGAGCAGGTTCTGCTCGACGTTGAGGTGCTTGAGCACCTTGCGTCCCTCGAGCACTTGAACAATGCCGGCACGGATGACGCGCGCCGGCTCGGCGTTGGTGATGAGCTCGCCCTCGTAGCGGATCTCGCCCTGCTCCACCCGCCCCTGCTCGACCGCGAGCAGGCTTGAGACCGCCTTCAGCGTCGTCGTCTTGCCGGCGCCGTTGCTGCCGAGCAGAGCGACGATCTGCGCCGGCTTGACCTCGAGGCTCACGCCGCGCAGCACCTGGATCACGCCGTTGTAGACGGCGTCGACGTTGCGCAGCTCGAGCATGGCGGCGGTGCTTGCGGCGGATGACAGGTCAGCGACGCGACGGGCTCACCACTTCGCGAGCTCGGGGACGGCCATCCAGTCGCTCGACACGGATACGAGCTTGCCGTCCTTGACGGTGACAGCCTTGACCGAGAGGTTCGCGGTCGGGAACGGCGCCTCCTTGGTAAACGCCACCGACTTCAGAAGGCCCTGGAAGTTCTCCGGGCCGAACGCCGGGCCAAGGAGCGCGTCGTAGACGGCCTGGCCGGTGAGCTTGGTCGGGCCGACCGTGGCGATCGCGCGCTCGATCGCCGCGGTCACGAGCAGCGCCTGCGCCGACGTCTGCGCCGCGGTCAGGCCCCACGTGCCCTTGGTCTTGTTGTACTTCTCGAAGGTCTGCGCGGCGCTGACCGAGGCGTCCATGCTCGGCGCGAAGGCGAACACCGAGTACGAGCCCTCGAGGTCGGCGAGCGGCACCGCCTTGGCCACCTCGGTGAGGCCGTTGTGCGAGGAGGTCACCACCGGCACCTTGGCGCCGAGCTCCTTGACCGCTTTGACCGTCGCCACCACCTGCGCCGTGTTCGTGCCGACCAGGATCAGGTCGGGCTTGGCGGCGAGCAGCTCGCGCACCTGGCTGGTCACGTTGATCGGCGTGTTGTCCACCCATTGCGAATTGGCGACGACGAAGCGGTCAGGATAGGTCTGCGCCAGCTTGACGACGCCGTTCACCTGGTCGACGTAGCCGGGGATCCCCTGGGTACTGACCGTCCCGATGCGCAGCGCCCGCTTTTCCGGAAGGCGGCTCTGCAGGTACGAGAACAGGCCGGCGAACTCCTGCGAATAGGTCGGCCGGAACGAGAAGTGCCAGCCATTGGCAGTCCAGAGCGGCGCCACCATCGCCGTGCCCATGACCATCGGCACCTTGTCGCCCGGAAGGCGCTTCATCAGGCTCACCAGGTCGGGCGTGCCCATGCCGAGGAAGACGATTGGATTGTCGTCGGCGAGGATCTGCGGCCAGGTGCGCGCGACCTGGCTCGCGTCGTAGCGCATGTCGTAGGTCTTGACGTTCAGCTTGACGCCGAGGGTCTTGCCGCGGGTCTCGTTCCACCAGTCGAATACCGACTGCTGGCCGCCGTACCAGCTGTCCATCACCGCCGCGAACGGGCCGCTGTAGTCGAGCGAGATCGAGACGTTGTATGTCGTTTGCGCCTGGGCCGGCGGTCCGGCGACGGCCATCAGCGCGAAAGCGCCCGCGGCGATGGCGCCGCTCATCTTCCGTTGCATGAATCGATACATCGTTGTCTCCTGCTTGTGCGGGGTGGGCCCCCGGGGTGATGGACGCAAAGGGCGAATCATGCGCGCGGATACGGCCAGATGCGGTAGGCCGACTTGAGCACGCTCCAGCGGTGGTTCAGCCCGTGCGGCTCGCGGATCAGCATGTAGATGATCGCGGCGCCGAGCACGATGTTGGTCACCGAGAAGATCACGCCACCGGAAAGCTGCGGCATCGCCGCCATCATTTTGTTGCCGCCCCAGTGGATCGCTTCCTGCAGCACCGTCACGACCAGCGTGCCGAGGATCGCGCCGAGCGGCCCGCTCAGGCCGCCGACGATCAGCATGCCGAGGTACCAGATCGAGAGCCAGATCGTGAACTGGTCGGTGGTGACGTAGCGGATGTAGAACGCGTAGAGGCCGCCGGCGACGCCAGCGAACACCGCCCCGGCGAAGAAGGCCATGATCTTGTAGCGGCCGAGCTGCACGCCGAGCACCGAGCTGGCGATGTCGTTGTCGCGAATCGCGCGAAACGCCAGGCCGACGTGCGAGCGCTGCAGGTTGAAGGCGATCACCAGCATCGCCGCCATCACCGACACCGCGACGAAATAGAAGCGCGCCGGGGTCTCGAACGCGAAGCCGAACATCTGCACCCGGTCGATGCCGATTCCCGCCGAGCCCCCGAACCAGCCCGTGGGCAGGCGCAGCACGACGATCGGAAACACCACCTGCGCCGCGATCGTCGTGAGCGCGAGGTAGAGGCCGCGGATGCGGATCGCCGGCAGGCTGAAGACGATGCTGACGACGCCCGAGGCGAGCCCCGCCAGGGCGATCGCCGGCAGCATCGGCACGTCGTAGTTCGCATACAGCGCCGCGGCGGTGAACGCGCCGACGCCGACGAACGCCGACTGCCCGAGGTTGAGCAGCCCGGCCATGCCCACCGTGATCTGCAGCCCGGCGACGGCGACGATCGTGATCGCCACGGTGATCGCCAAGCCGACGACATAGGTGCTGGCGACGAACGGAAACACGGCCAGCAAGACCAGCAGCACGAGCATCGCCGCGCGCTGCGGCCCGGTGCGCAGGAAGCGCAGCTCCTCGGCATGGTCCTTGAAGTGAACGCCCGACGGCAGCATCACAGCCTCTCGATCACTTTCCAGCCGAACAGACCCTGCGGCCGGACCAGCAGCACGACGATCATGAGGATGAACGGGAACACCTGCGACATCGCACCGCCGGTGAGCGGATCGAGATAGCGCGCCGCCAGTGCTTCGCCGATGCCGACGATCAGACCGGCGAGGATGGCGCCGCGCAGGCTTTCCAGGCCGCCGAGCAGCGCCACCGGCAAGGCGCGGAGACCGATGTCGCCGGCCTGCAGGCCGAGCACGTTGCCCGACAGCAGCACCATCGCTGCCAGGGTCGACAGGAACGCGCCCGCGGCCCAGGCGATGCGCGTCGAAGCCTCGACCGAGACGCCGAGCGAGAGCGCGACGAAGTGGTCCTCCGCGACCGCGGCGAGACGCAGGCCGATGCGCGTCTTGAGGAAAAAGATGCGCAGCGCCTCGACCGCGACGATCGTGATCCCCGCGCCGATCAGCAGCCGCTTGTTGACCAGCAGCGTGTCGAGCTTCCAGCTGCCCTCGGGCAGCACCGCCGCGAACGGCCGCGTCTGCGCGCCCCAGACGAGCTGCACCACTCCCTGGAGCAGGATCAGCAGGCCGATGCTCGCCATGACGATACTGAACGCCGGCTGGCCGATCAGCGGCCGAAACACCAGGCGCTCGATCGCCACGCCGATCAACACGCTCGCCCCGAGCGCGAACGCAATTGCCAGCGGCGCCGGCAGGCTTGCGAGCAGCGTACCCATGACATAGGCGCCGACCAGGACGAGCTGGCCCTGCGCCAGGTTGACGATGCGCGAGGCGCGGAAGATGACGACGAAGGCGAGCGCCACAAGTCCGTAGACGAGCCCCGTGAGCGAGCCTTCGATCGCGATCTGCAGCAGGTCCATGGCGTTCAGGCCGGCACCGGCGCCGCGCTGGTGGAAAGGATGCGCACGTGGGCGCTCACGCTGCCGACCGTGCCGTCCTGGTAGCTCACGTTGACCGTCAGCCTGCAGCTTTCGTCGCCGGCGTAGATGCTTTCGATCAACGCTCCGTAGCGCTCGGCGATGACGTCGCGCTTGAGCTTTCTCGATCTGGTGAGCTCGGCATCGTCGGCGTCGAGCTCCTTGGGCAGGGTGGCGAAGCGGGCGATGCGCGAACCGGCGGGAAGCATCGCGTTGACCTTGGCAACCTCGAGGGCAATGCGCTCGAGCACCGCGTCGAGCTGGCTCAGCTCGACAAATGTGCCCCAGCCGATGTTCCTGCTCTCGAGGTAGCGGCCGAAAATGCCGGCATCGACGTTGATCAGCGCGGCAATGAAGCCGCGCGACTCGTCGCCGAGGACGATGGCGTCGCGCAGGAAGGCCGAGGCGCGCAGGTGGTTCTCGATCGTCTGCGGCGGGAAGGTGCTGCCGGTGGCCAGGCGCCGCATGTCCTTCACCCGGTCGAGGAATACCAGCTCGCCAGACTCGGTCACGTGCATCGCGTCGCCGCTGTGGAACCAGCCTTCGGCATCGAGCACCTTGGCCGTGGCCGCCTCGTTGCCGTGATAGCCGGCGAAGCCCGCGCCGCCGCGCACCAGCAGCTCGCCGTCGACGGCGATCTTCAGCTCGAGCGGCGAGCCGACCGAGCGCGCGATGCGCAGCGGCCGGCCGAGCGTCGCCGGCTCGGCCTCGGCGCCCCAGTGCGCCGAGACCAGGCCGGCCTCGGTCGAGCCATAGAGGTTCCTGAGGGGGATGCCGAGCGCATGGAAGCGGCGGAAGATCTCGGCCGAAAGGCCCGAGCCGGCACTGATGGGAAACTTCGCACGCACCAGCCCGGTGTTGTCGCGGATCGCGCGCAGCACCAGGGCGTCGGCGAGCCAGCGCAGTGAAACCGGGGCGGCGATCGCCCACTCGTAGAGGCGGCGGCGCATCGGCTTGGCGTCGAGCATCTGCGCCTCGATCTGCGAGGCGATCATTTCCCACTGGCGGGGCGTGAACAGCAGGAACTCGGGACTGATCTCGCGCATGTCGGTCGGCACGGTCTCCGGCTTCTCGGCGAAGTGCACGACTGCGGGCGCGAGCAGGCTGAGGCCCACGCCGGTGAACTGCTCGGCCGCCCAGGCCGGCGAGATGTAGGAGAAGTAGTCGATGTGCGGCGCGATGCCGAAGCTGGCGATCAGCCGGTAGGCGTTGTCCAGCAGATGCCTGTGCGTGAGCCGCACGCCCTTCGGGCTGCCGGTGGTGCCCGAGGTGTAGCAGAGCGCGGCGAGGTCGACGTCGCTGCCGGCGGCGATGCGGGCGTCGAGCGCGGCGCGGGCGGCTTCGTCGCCGGGCGCGCCGGCCAGGAAGCTATCGAAGTCGAGCAGCATCGGATCGTCGTAGTGCCAGAGGCCGCGCCCGTCGAGGTAAACGACGCCGAGCACGCCCGCCTTGGTGTCGCCCGCCTGCAGGAATTTGTCGACCTGCTCCTGGTCTTCGGCGAAGAGGAGGATCGCGCCGCTGTCCTTCAGCACGAAGCCGAGCTCGGCGGCCGAAGCATCGGGATAGAGATGGGTCGCCGCGGCGCCGGCGCAAAGGGCCGCGTACTGCACGAGGTAGGCCTCGGGCAGGTTCTCGCCGATCACGGCCACGACGTCGCCGCGCTGCACGCCGCGGGCGATCATGGCCCGCGCGAGCGTCTCGACCTTGTCCAGCGCCGCGTTCCATGACACTGCCGCCCAGACGCCGTGCCGCTTGGCGCGCAGGAAGTCGCGCGCCCCGTGCTCGGCGGCGCGCCGGCGCAGCAGCCGTGGCAGGGTCTCGCCGTTCGGCTCGCGCGCGTCGTCGCCGTGACTGCCGTGCAGCTGCGTCATTCCTGCCCCAGGTAGGCCTGGATCACCTTGGGATCGGCGCGCACTTCGGCCGGCGTGCCTTCGGCGATAGTGCGGCCCCATTCGAGCACCATCACCCGGTCGGAGATGTCCATCACGACCTCCATGTCGTGCTCGACCAGCACGACCGGCACGTCGCGCGCATCGTTGACGTCGAGGATGTAACGGGCGAGGTCGGCCTTCTCGTCAGCGTTCATCCCGGCCATCGGCTCGTCGAGGATCAGCACCTTGGGGTCGATCGCCAGCGCCCGGCCGAGGTCGACGCGCTTCCTGAGGCCATAGCCGAGGTCGCCGACGCGGGTGTGGCGCAACTCCTCGAGCTCGAGAAACTCGATGATGGTCTCGGCCTCGTCGATGAAGCGCACCATCTCTCGCCGACTCGGCCCCCACCAAAGGGCGCCGGCGATCAGGCCGGTGCGCATGCGGCAGTGACAGCCGCAGAGGATGTTCTCGCGCACCGTCATCGACTCGTAGGTCTGGATGCCCTGGAAGGTGCGCGCCATGCCGAGTGCGGCGCGGCGCGGCGGCGGAAGCTGGCCGATCTCGGCGCCCTGGAAGCGGATGCTGCCGGCGCTCGGCGTGTAGAAGCCCGAGAGGCAGTTGAGCAGGCTGCTCTTGCCGGCGCCGTTGGGGCCGATGATCGACACCAGCTCGCCCGCAGAAACATGGAAGTTCACGCCGACGAGCGCCTTGATCGCGCCGAAAGAGAGATGCAGGTCGCGCGCTTCGAGCACGCGCGCGGCCACCGCCGGGCTGACCGTCGCGGCGGACGATTCGGTGGCGGATGACAGCGCCTGCATGGTCGCTCAGCCTTGGCGGCGGTCGTCGATGGCGAAGCCGTCGGCGGCGAGCGCGGCATCGGTCCCGATGGTGTCCGCGCGCAGCCGGCAGGCGTCGCGAAAGGCGGTGTCGATCCCCGCCGGGCCCGGCAGCGGCGCGGCGCCCGGCCGCACCGTGACTTCGATGCGGTCGCGGTCGCCGTGCCGCTGCACATCGACCCGGCACGCCGTCGCCCCGACCGCGTCGGCGAAGCGGCGCAGCTGGCTGGCGTGCAGCAGCATGCCTCGGACGCGGACGCTCTGGTCGACGCGACCGAGCACCTGCAGCGCGCCGCTGCGGCCGCAGGCGCAACGCGCCGGGTCGATCCGCACCAGATCGCCGGTGGCGAAGCGGAGCAGCGGGAAGCCCGGGTTGTCGAGGCTGATCACGAGCTCGCCGTCGCCGCCCGCAGCCGCGTCGCCGCCGCTCTCTTGTTCGAGCACCTCGGCCACGACGTCGGCGTGGAGGTGCAGCGCACGGCCTTCTGCGCACGAGGCAGCGACGATGCCGGCTTCGGCGAAGCCGTACATGTCGACGCAGCGCACGCCGTGGTTCGCGGCGAGTTCGTCGCGGACCGCGTCGCCGTGCGGCTCTGCCCCGGCCACGGCCAGCCGGATCGAAAGGCGAGGCTCCTCGTTCAACAGGATCTTCAGGTGGCTGGCGATGCCGACAAAGGCGGTGGCGCGAAGCGCTCGCGCATAGTCGACCAGCAGCGCCGTGTTCTGCGGTCCCCCCGGCAATACCGTGCAGCCGGTGCGGACGAGCGCCTCGTGAAAGAGCATCCCGGCGGGCGTGACGTGATAGCCGAAGCCGTTCAGCACGGTGTGGCCGGGCCCGAACCCGGCTTCGCCCAGCAGCTCGGCGAGCCGTTCGACCATGCGCGGCACCAGCGGCTCGACCACGCCACCCGAAGACAGGAACGCCGCTGACGGAACGAAGCCCCCGGCCAGCATCCCGCCCCACGGCGGCAGCTCGCCCTGCAGGCGGGCCAGCTCCGACTTGCGCAGCAGCGGCAGCCGCCCCAACTCGGCCGCGCTCGACGTCGCGCCGAGGCCGGCGCGTGCGAGCCGCGCCGCGATCTCCGGCACGCGCGCGGCATGCGCATCGACGAGGGGATGCAGGGCTGCGCCGACCGGCATGCCGGATCGTCCTAGAACTGGACGTCGAGCCCGAGGCCGCGGGCGATCAGCTGCAGCTGGATCTGGCTGCTGCCATCGCCGATGGTGCAGATGCGGTTGTCGCGCAGGTAGCGAGAGGCCGGGCAGTCGTCCATGAAGCCCCAGCCGCCGTGGATCTGCACCGCCATGTTGGCGACCTCGGTGCCGGTCTCGCAGGCGAAGTACTTGGCGTAGGCGAGGTCCTTGACCGACGCGGCGCCCTTGTCGGCGAGCCAGGCCGCGCGATAGGTCAGCATGCGCGCCGCCTCGACCTTGACGGCCATCTGCGCGCACATCTCCTGCACCAGCTGGTGGCCGCCGATCGTCTTGCCGAAGGCCCTGCGCTCGTTGGCGTACTTGACGGAAAGGTCCAGCGCGCCGTCGGCGAGGCCGAGCGAGCACGCAGAGAGGAACACCCGCGCCTGCTGGTAGCCGCGGTGCAGCAGCAGGCGGCCCTGGCCTTCGCCGCCGAGCATGGCGCTGTGCGGAACGGCGCAATCGTCGAAATAGAGCGGCCGCGTGTCGCCCGAGCGCCAGCCCATCTTGCGGTAGGGCTCGCCCTGGGCATAGCCCGCGGTACCGCGCGGCACCGCGAACAGCGAGAACTCCTTCTTCTCCGCGTCGGGCGGCGTCGTCACGGCCAGCGTGAGGGCGACGCTGGAGATCTCGGTGCCGGCGTTGGTGATGTAGGCCTTGCTGCCGTTGACGATCCAGTCGTCGCCTTTCCTCACGCCGCGGGTCTTGAAGCCGGCCGTATCCGAGCCGGCATCGGCTTCGGTGCCGGCCAGCGCGCCGAGCGCCTTTCCGGCAACGATGTCGGGCAGATAGCGCGCCTTCTGTTCGGCGCTGCCGAACCGCTGAATGATCAACCCGGCCGAGACGCTCACCATCATGGTCACGGCGAGCGTCTGGTCGCGCTTGGCGATCTGCTCGATCGCCAGCGCCATGTCGAAGGTGCCAAGGCCGAGGCCGCCGAACTCCTCGGCAAACGGCAGCGCCGGGATGCCGAGCTCGCCGAGCTGCCGGTACAGGTCGTAGGGGAAAGCGGCCTCGCGGTCGAGCTGTTCGGCGAGCGGGGCGATCTCGCGGTCGGCGAACTCGCCGACACGGGCCTGGATCTCGAGCTGATCCGGGGTGAGTTCGAAATTCATGCTGGGCTCGGTGTTGCTGCGGGGAGCGCGCGATCGCCCCCACGGGCGGCCTTTGCGGCAAGGCCTACGTTAAGAGACGAATCGACCCACTGTCAAGGGAGCTAACCCGCCGGTCAGTAGACTGACTTAAAAATGAGCGGACGCTTCCGCCGCGGGTCGAATCGACTTTTTAGAGAGCTGCCTTGACTGCTCGGTCGGTCCGGTGACGACCCGGTTGCCTAGCGAAAGTTGGCGATTCGCCGGCGGGGCAGGCCGGTCACTTCGACCGGGTTGTGCAGAGCTTCCGCCCGAGAAGCTCGGCGAGTCGGCCGTTCGTGTCGGACGCGCCGTCGCTGAGCCGAGCCGCTTCTCGCGGTAGCCGAGTGACTCGAGCTGCGGAAACGCCCGGCCCGGACCACGACGTTGGCGTTACGGCTCCTCGGCGGATGCCATACTCACCGTGCGGCGCTGCGGCCTCGAGGCGATCTCGATGCAAGTCGGCGGCGTGCCGAGTGGAAGGAAGGCATTTGACCGATCTCGTCGATAAGCGCCTTTCCGCCTCGAAGGCCGGGTAGGCGAGCCGTGGCAGGCATGGAGATCTTCGTCGTCGGCGTCGGCATGACACCGTTCGGCCGCCACCCCGATCTCGACGTCAAGGCGCTGACGCGCGGCGCCGTCGCTGCAGCGCTCGTCGATGCCGGACTCACGCCCGCAGCCATCGAGGCGGCGTACTTCGCCAACGCGACGCAGGGCCACATGGAAGGCCAGCACATGGTGCGCGGTGAGGTTGCGCTGCGCACCATGGGCATCGGCGGAATCCCGGTCGTCAACGTCGAGAATGCCTGCGCGAGCGGCAGCACGGCGTTGCAGCTGGCGGTCACCGCGCTCAAGGCCGGAGACGCGGACATCGCCCTGGCGATCGGCGCCGAGAAGATGGTGTCGCCCGACCGCGACCGCATGTTCTCCGCGTTCGACGGGGCCTGGGACATCGCCGAGCGCGAAAGCATCGCGAAGGCGCTGATGGCGCTCGGCACCGGCATCGAGCCGCCCACGGGTACGCGCTCCGACAAGCCCTACAGCGTGTTCATGGACGTTTACGCCGCGTTCGCCCGCTTCCACATGAAGCGTTTCGGCACGACGCAACGCCAGCTCGCCGCCGTGGCCGCGAAGAACCACGCCCACTCCGTCGACAACGCGCTGTCGCAGTACCGCAAGGCCTATTCCATCGACGAGGTACTCGCCGCGGCGCCGATCGCCTATCCCCTCACCCTGCCGATGTGCTCGCCGGTCTCGGACGGCGCCGCGGCAGTGATCGTCGCCACGGCCGACGGGTTGCGACGGCATGGCATCGACCCGAAGCGCGCGGTGCGTGTGCTCGCCGTGGCCATTCAGTCGGGCAGCGACCGGGCCGCGGAGGACGTGCACCTGCATGTCAGCGCGCTCGCGGCCCGGCGCGCCTACGACGCAGCCGGCGTAGGGCCGGAAGACATCGATGTCGCCGAGGTCCACGATGCGACGGCAATGGGCGAGATCATCCAGGTCGAGAACCTCGGCTTCTGCGCCTTCGGCGACGGCGGTGCGCTGGCCGAGCACGGCGAGACCGCGATCGGCGGAAGGCTACCCGTCAACCCGTCCGGCGGGCTCGAATCGAAAGGTCATCCGATCGGTGCAACCGGCTTGGCGCAGATACACGAGCTGGTGACTCAACTGCGCGGCGAGGCCGGGAGGCGCCAGGTCGCCGGCGCGCGAACCGCGATCAGCGAGAACGGGGGCGGCCTACACGGCATCGAAGAGGCAGTAGCCTGCGTCACGCTGCTGCAGAACGGGCGCCGCGTGACTTAGAGGCCATCCGACCTCTCGGGCTTTCGATCGACGCTCTACCGACGTCGCCCGGGGTCGTCCAATTCCAGCCGGTAACCCCGGGTCCCGCTGCGTGCGAGGAGCCCACGTGTTGCGCTTCCACAATTCGATTCGGCGACACACCGGAGCTCCACCTTGCAGACTCTCGACGATCCCGCCCACGACCGCGAGGCGGGCTCCCGCGACAGCACGCTCGACACCACTCGCATCGACGACGTCCGCATCGGCGCGGCCCGGCGACCGATCGCACCGCCCTCCGCGTCCTTCACGGCGGCGGCGACGGGCTCGTCGTCGTCGTCGGACCCCGTTCGATCCACGATCACGACCAAGCGATCGAATACGGCGTGCGGCTGAAGGCGGGGTCGACGAGCTGGCGGACCCCGGAAGGCGCCGAACCACGACGAGGCGGGTGTCACGGCGAGCTGCGCCATCCTGGAGGCCGCGGGGCTGCGACCGCGGGTGATGATCGATCTGTCGCATGGCAACCGCGGCAAGCAGGGAGACCGGCAGGTCGGGATCGCCGCCGACCTCGGCCTGCGGATCGCCGCAGGCGAGTCGCGAGTCGGGGTTTGCGTGACCGACGCATTGGCTGGAGCCAGACGGTCCCGCTTCTCAGAAGCCTCGCAAGCGCCGTGCGTTCGGGAAGAAGCCGTTCTCGTGAAGCGCCCGGGACGCGTACTCCGACGGCACGAACGTCACGCTGGATGGAGGTGAATCAGCGGCTCAGCGGCACCGCGGTAAGGGCCTGCAAGCTGTCGAAGGTGATCCCGGGCACGCTGTCGATGACTTTGACGCCTGTCGGCGTGATGTCGAGCACTGCCAAGTCGGTGTAGATGCGGCTGACGCACTTGATGCCGGTGAGCGGATAGGTACAGCGCGGCACGATCTTGGGTTCGCCGGTCTTGGTGGTGTGCTCCATCATCACGAAGGTCTTCTTGGCACCGATAGCGAGATCCATCGCGCCGCCTACCGCCGGAATCGCATCGGGCGCACCGGTGCTCCAGTTGGCCAGGTCGCCGGTGGCAGACACCTGAAAGGCCCCCAGCACGCAGACATCGAGATGGCCGCCACGCATCATCGCGAAGCTGTCCGCATGGTGAAAGAACACGCCGCCCGGCAGCAGCGTCACGGGCTGCTTCCCGGCGTTGATGAGGTCGTAATCCTCCGTGCCCTCGGTCGGCGCCGGGCCGAAGCCGATGACGCCGTTCTCGCTGTGCATCATCACTTCACGCTCCCTTGGCAGGTGGTTGGCCACCAGAGTCGGCATGCCGATGCCCAGGTTCACCACCGCCCCGTCCGCGATGTCCCGGGCCACGCGGGCGGCCATCTGCTCCTTGGACCACTTGTTCACCGGCGCTCTCCGTCAAGCAGCGTTCTTCAATCCACCGGCCGCCGTTTTGTGACGGGGCACCCTCACAACACGCTGCACGAACAAGCCCGGCGTGACCACGGCCTCGGGGTCCAGGGCGCCGAGCTCGACGACCTCGTGCACGGTAGCGACCGTGACCTTCGCGGCCATGGCCATCACCGGACCGAAATTGCGCGCCGTCATCCGGTAGGTGAGGTTGCCCCAGCGGTCCCCCCGCTCGGCCTTGATGAGCGCGAAGTCGGCGTGAATGGGGCTTTCCAGTACGTACCAGCGGCCGTCGATCCGGCGTGTCTCTTTACCCTCGGCCAAAGGCGTGCCGTAGCCGGTGGGCGTGAAGAATCCGCCCAGACCCGCACCGGCAGCGCGGATGCGCTCGGCCAGGTTGCCCTGCGGAACGAGCTCGAGTTGCAACGCCCCGGCCCGGTAAGCTCGGTCGAAGTGCCACGAGTCGGCCTGGCGCGGAAAGCTGCAGATGATCTTGCGCACCCGGCCGGCAGCGATCAGCGCAGCCAGGCCGCTGTCGCCGTTGCCGGCGTTGTTGTTGACGATGGTCAGGTCCCTGGCGCCCTGGGCGATCAGCGCATCGGTCAGCTCGTTGGGCAAGCCGGCGGTGCCGAAGCCGCCGATCATCACCGTCGCGCCATCGGGCACATCGGCCAGCGCCGCGGCGGGGCTGGCGATCAGTTTGTCGATCATGGTCGTTCGAGGGAGGTGGACGCAGGCTCCGCCAACGGGCCCAGGCCGCAGCGCCAAGGGCGGATCTGCACGTCGCGGTAGACGCCGTGGCGCATGTAAGGGTCATCGTCGACAAAGGCACGCACGGCCTCGGCGCTACCTGCGTCCACGATCAGCAGCGTGCCGTTCATGGCCATTGCGTCGTCGTTCAGTGTCGGCCCGCCGAGCAAGACCTGCACGGCGTGTGGTGCCGGGTTGCGCAGTCGTGCGCGATGCTGCTCGCGCACCTGCTGGCGCATGGCGAGGGTGTCGGCCGCGTCCGTGGCCCAGACGACGAACTGCACGTCAGGCCCCTGTTCCCGAAGCCAGCACGAAGCGGTGGTTGAGCGTGAAGAAAGGGCTGGGCACGACGCTACCATCCGGCGCCGTGCCAGCAGCGTGGCGCTCGAAGCCAGCGATGAGCGAGGAACGCACGCCGAAGACGACATCGCTGTCGAGATAGGGGTCGGGGTCGCGGAACAGGTGCGTGACCAGCGTGGCGAATCCCGGCGCGCGGATCCGGAAGTGGATGTGCGCCGGGCGCCACGGGTGCCGGCCGGTGGCCAGCAGCATCTGCCCCACCGGACCGTCGGTAGGCACGGGATAGGGCGTGGGTGCCAACGCGCGAAAGCGCACGCGGCCTGCCCCGTCGGTGCGCATCACGCCACGCGCGCGGCGGCTGTCGCCAAGGGCCGGCTGCTGCACGTCGTAGAGGCCCTGATCGTCGGCCTGCCAGATGTCGACCTCGGCGTCGGCAACCGGCGCGCCGCGCAGGTCCACCACTTCGATGTCGGCAAACAGCGCTGCGCCGGGGGCTCCATAGGTCAGATCGCCACCTTGTGCGATCTGTGGCGCATCGTCCACATGGAAAGGACCGAACACCGTGGCCTCGGTGGTGCCCGCCGGGTGCCGGTGATTCAGGGCCGTGACCAGCATCGACACCCCCAGCGTGTCGGACAGGAGGATGAACTCCTGCCGCTGGCCGCTGCACTTGTGGCCAGTGGCCGTAAGAAAGCCGATCGCCTGCTCCCATTCGGATTCGCTCAGGTTCACGTCGCGCACGAAGTCGTGCAGGTGCTGCACGAGCGAACTCATGACTCGCTTCAGGCGCGGATCGGTGCACTTGTCGAATCGGGCGATCACCGCCCCGGTGATGGTGTGCTCGTCGATGTTGCGCATGTCAGCTCACGAGGTGGCGGTGGGTGGGAAACAGGCTCCAGCGCAGCTTGTGCTGCGCCCAGCCCCACAAGCCCTGCTTGAAGTAGATGGTGACGACGATGGCCAGCAGCCCCAGGCCGAGCAGGTACCAGGTGCCGTAGTCGCTGAGGAACTTGTTGAGCAGCCAGAAGATCAGCACGCCGACGATGGGCCCCTCGATGCGGCCGATGCCGCCGATCACGACCATGAAGATGGCGAAGGCCGACCAGTTGACGCTGAAGGCGGCGTCCGGACTGATGCGAAGGTTGCCCACGAAGTAAAGCGCCCCGGCCAGCCCGGCACCGAAGGCCGCGACCACGTACACCGCGAGCTTCATCCTGCCCACGGGAATGCCCTGGCTCTCGGCCGCCACCTCGTTGTCGCGGATGGCCATCAGCGCCAGGCCCTGCTTGCTGCGCAGGAACAGGTACACCAACGCGATCGAGGCGACGACACAGACCAGCGCCGTCCAGAACGTGACGCTCTCGCGCGTTGCCTTCTCGATGCCGCGCAACGCCGTCAGGCTGGTGCCCGAGCCGCCACCGACCATGCTCATGTTCGCGAAGCTCAGGCGAAAGACCTCGGCAATCACCCAGGTGCCGATGGCGAAGTAGCCGCCCTGCAGCCGAAACGCCACCCAGCTCACAGGCACCGCCACTGCCGCGGCGACCGCGGCGGCGAGCGGGATGGCCACGAACGGGTTGACGCCAAGAAAGTTGCCCAGCATCAACATCACGTAGCCGCCCAGGCCGAAGAAGGCCTGCTGGCCGATGGACACCATGCCGCCATAGCCAGCCAGCAGGTTCCACATCATGGCGAAGATGAAGTAGCACGCGATCTCGACGAACTCGCGCATCCAGCTCGACTCGCCCCAGTACGGCATGCTGGCCGCCATCGCGACCAAGGTGACGCCGACCCACAGTGCGGTGCGGCTGGCGCTGCTGCTGCGGACGACCTGCACGCTCGTTGTTGCATCCATGGCATCAGCCCCTTGTCTTGGGAAACAGGCCCTGCGGCCGCACCACCAGCACCGCCAGGAACATCAGGTGCCCGAACCAGATGCCCCATCCCGGGTCGATGCGAAACCCGACCTGCTGCGTCAGCCCCAGCACCATGGCACCGACGAAGGTGCCCCAGAACGAGCCCATGCCGCCGATGATCACGGCCTCGAATGCGAACAGCAGCAACAGCGGCCCGTCGGACGGCGAGACCGTGGTGCGCACGGCCTGGAACACGCCGGCCATGGCGATCAGCGTGAAGGCGATCGCAGTAGCCATTGCGTAGAGCTTCTTCGAGTCCAGCCCCATCAGCTCGGCGATGTCCTTGTCGTCGGACACGGCGCGAAACGAGCGGCCGAGCGGCGTGCGCTGGAACAGCCATTGCAAGGCAGCGGTGGCGAGCACGGCGACCACGAACACGAGCAAGGGCAGCGCGCCGATGCTGAGGGTTTCGGTCAGGGCGATGCTCAGGGTGTTGAAGCTGCCGGACTCGAGCGAGCGCGGATCGGCGGAGAAGATCTCCAGCAAGGCGTTCTGGATGACGATGGACAGGCCGAACGTCACCACCAGCGACGGCAGCGGGTCCTTGCCGAGCGTGCCGTTGAGCACGTGACGTTGCAGCAGGTAGCCGAACGCGAAAGCCACCGGCAGCAGAAGCACGCCGATCAACGTCGGATGCGCGGCCCACATCGCGCTGCCGGCAATCGCGGCGAAGGCGCCGAGCACGATGAAGTCGCCCTGCGCCGTGTTGGTCAGCCGCATCACGCCGAACATCAGGCTCTGGCCCAGCGCGAACAAGCAGTACAGACCGCCCAGCAGCAGACCCTGGATCAGGATCTCGATCATCGCCGTGCTTCCTTCTCAGACACCGAAGTACGCCTGGTTGATCTGCTCCCGCGTCAGCTCGCTGCTCCTGCCCTGCAGCGACACGCGCCCTTCCTGGAAGCAGTAGACACGCTGCGACACGCGCTGCGCCACCGACACGTCCTGCTCGACGATGACCACGCTCATGCCCTCGGCCGTGATGATCGGCATGGCGTCGTAGATCTCCTTGATGACGATGGGCGCCAGGCCCAGGCTCAGCTCGTCGCACAGCAGCAGCGTGGGGTTGCTCATCAGCGCGCGGCCGATCGCCACCATCTGCTGCTGGCCGCCGGACAAGGATGTGCCGGGGTTGTGCTTCTTCTGCGCCAGGATCGGGAACATCTCGTACAGGCGCTGCAAGGTCCAGGGGCCGCCGCGTGCGGCCATCGCACCCATCTGCAGGTTCTCTTCGACGGACAGGGACGGGAACAAGCGCCGCCCCTCCGGCACCATCGCCAGGCCGCGCTTGACGATCTCGCCCGGAGGCAGGCCCCCGATGGGCTGGCCGTCGAAGTGGACGGCGTCGCGCGGCACCTTCAGCAGGCCGGTCAGGCTCCTCAGAAAGGTGCTCTTCCCGGCGCCGTTGGCGCCGATGATGGCCACCAGCTCGCCCGCCCCCATCTCGAAATCGATGCCGAACAGGGCCTGTGCGTCGCCGTAGAAGGCTTGCAGGCCCCGGGTTTGCAGCAGCGATTTCATGCCTCCATCCCCATGTACACGCGCCGAACCTCGGGGTTGGCCATCACCGCGTGCGGTTCGCCCTCGGCCAACCGTCGGCCGAAGTTGATGACGAGCAGGCGATCGGCCAGCGCCAGCAATGCGTGCACCACATGCTCGATCCAGATCATCGTGAGGCCTTGCGCCTTGATGCGCTTGAGCTCGTCGACCAGCACCTTGGCCTCGGGCTCGGTCAGCCCGCCCGCAATCTCGTCGAGCAGCAGCAGCTTCGGCTTCGTGGCCAGCGCGCGCGCCAGCTCCAGGCGCTTGCGGTTGAGCAGCGTCAGGCCACCGGCGGGTTTGTTGGCGTGTGGCTTGAGCCCCGTTTGCTCGAGCACCTGCACGGCGGTCTCCCAGGCTTGGTGCTCGGGCTGGCCGCCGCCGAAACAAGCGGCGGTGACGAGGTTCTCGAACACGCTCATGTTGCCGAAGGGCTGCGGCACCTGGTAGCTGCGGCCGATGCCGCTGCGGCAGCGCTGGTGCGGCTTGAGCGAGGTCACGTCGCGGCCGTCGTACTCGACCCGGCCGCTGTCCACCCGCACGTCGCCGCTGATCAGGTTGAACAGCGTCGTCTTGCCCGCGCCGTTCGGTCCGAGGATGCCCAGCGTCTGCCCCGGCTCGACCGACAGCGTGATGCTGTCGGTGACCTTGACGGCCCCGTACGACTTGTGCACATCGTGCAGCGCGAGCAGCGGCATCGTGGCCTCAGATCGGCTTGAGCGTGCCGCCGGTGGGGATGCTCTTGGCCGCGTCGTTGTTGACGATGACCAGATCGACCTTGTTCTTCGAGGTCCCGGCCGACTTCACCCACTGGCCCAGCACCAGCGGCGTCTTGCTGACGTTCTTCATCGGCCCGGCGCCGCCCCACTTCACCGCGCCGACGACGCTGTCGATGTTCGTAGCCGCCACGGCATCGCGCACATCGGCCGCCTTCAGCGACTTGCTGCGCGCCAGCGCGCTGGCCGCCACTTCGAACAGTGCGTGCGCAAAACCGATCGGCTGCGTCCACTGCTTCTTGGTGCCGGCCTCGTAGGCGTCGGCCAGGGCCTTGGCGCTCTGCTTGGTCAGGCTCGAGGTGAACGGGTGCGACGGGCTCCACCAGACTTCGGTCGTCAAGCCGTAGCCGAGGTCGCCGAGTGCCTCGATCGCACCCGGGAACAGCAACGCCTTGCCGAGCGTGATGACCTTGGGCTTGAAGCCCTGCTGGCGCGCCTGGGTGAGAAAGGTCTTGGCATCCGGCGGGATGACCACGCCGGTGACGATCTCCACGCCGTCCTTCTTGAACGCTGCGATCTGCGCGCTGAAGTCTTGGGTCCCGTTCTGGAAGCGGCCCGGGTCGGTGAGCGTGTAGCCCATGCCGGCCAGCGGTTTGGGAAACCCCAGCTCCTTGTCGCCCCAGGCGTTGCCGTCGCCATCGTTGGGAAAGAGGCCCCCGACCTTCTTGTTGGTGGTCTGCGTGTTCCAGCCGTTGGTGAAGTTGGCGATGACGTCTTCCAGGCCCCAGAACATGTGGAATGTCCAGTTGAAGCCCTTGGCCGGGTCCCCCTTGCGACCGAAGAACCAGGGCTGCCAGGGCACCACGGAGCTGACGCACGGCACCTCGTTCAACTCGCACACGTCGCTCACCGGGTTGGCGGTTTCCGGGGTGCCCGCCGTCAGGACGAGTGACACCTTGTCTTTCAGGATCAGGTCGTTGGCCACTTCACCGGCGCGGTTCGGGTTGCTCTGGCTGTCTTTCAGCACGATCTGCACCGCGTGCTTCTTGCCGGCGATGCTGATGCCGTCCTTGAAGGCCACTTTCATCTGCTCGATGACCCACTTGTCGGCTTCGCCGAAAGGCGCCAGCGGACCGGTCTGGGGCGACACGAAGCCGATCTTCACGATGTCGGCGGCCAGCGCGTGCGGCGCAAGCGATACGGTGGCCACCGCGGCCGCGCCTTGCACGAATTGTCGGCGGTTGAAGGTCATGGTCGGGTCTCCTGTTGTGGTGGTGAACGAGAACTCGAAACGGGGCTCAGGCCGATGGCACAGCGCCTTCGAAGGCGCGCTGCAACATGGCGCGCAGGGCGCCCCGCTCCAGCGGGCGCGGGTTCGGATAGGCGTTCTGCACCGCCAGGTCGGCGGCGCGGTCCAGCCCGTCCTGCGGCATGCCGATGGCTTGCAGCGAGGTCGGCGCACCGTGGCGTCTTGCCAGGTCGAATACCGCCTGTGCAGCGCTGCCGCCGGCCAGGCCCAGAGCCCGGACGATGCGCGGCATCGCCTCGGGCGCCAGCGCCGCGTTGTAGGCCAGCGCGTGCGGAAGAACCACGGTGTGCACCTCGGCATGCGGCAGGTTGAAGGTGCCGCCCAGCGTGTGGCACAGCTTGTGGTGCAGCCCCATGCTCACGGCGCCGAGCACGCTGCCGCACAGCCAGGCGCCGTACAGCGCGTTGCTGCGCGCGGCCAGGTCGTGTGCATCGGCCTGCAGCGGCGCCAGCGCCGCGGCGCTGGCGCGAATGCCCTCTTCGGCCATCAGGGCGATGACGGGATTGCCGTCGTGCGCATACAGGCCTTCGGCGGCGTGGGCGATGGCGTTGAGCGCGCTGGTCACGGTCATCGCCAGGGGCAGCGTCCGCGTCAGTTCCGGGTCGTAGATCACCGTGCGGGGCAGCACGCGCGGGTCGCGCCCCGTTCTCTTGACGCCGGCTTCGGTGATGCCCCAGATCGGCGTCATCTCGCTGCCGGCGTAGGTGGTGGGAATCGCGATGATCGGCAGGCCCGATTCGAGCGCGATCGCCTTGCCCAGGCCCGTGGTGCTGCCACCGCCGATGGCCACGGCGCAATCGGCGCCCAGGCGTTGCGCTTCGGCGCGCGCCTGCCTTGCAGACTCGATGGGCACATGCATCACGGCCTGCGCGAAGATGCCCGCCGCGCGCTCGCCGAGCAATGCACTGACCTGCTGCGCCGACGCCACCTGCTCGGGCGTGCAGAGGACCAGCGCCCTGCTGGCGCCGAGATGTTCCACCTCTGCCGCAACCTGCCGCAGCGCGCCTGGCCCGAAGACCACGCGCGAGGGATGGGTGGAGTAGGTAAAGCTCTGCATGTCCGGCTTCAGCGCGCGTACCAGGGTGCGATCTGCGCGTCGACGTTGACCCAGACGCTCTTGACCTGCGTGTACTCGCGCATTGCATCGAAGCCCATCTCGCGGCCATAGCCGCTCTGCCCCACACCGCCAAAGGGCGATCCTGGATTCACGCGCTTGTAGCTGTTGATCCAGACCATGCCGGCGTGCAGATCCCGCGCCACCCTGTGGGCGCGCTGCAGGTTGCTGGTCCACAGGCCCGAGCCCAGGCCGTAGTCGGTGCCATTGGCGATCTTCAATGCCTCGTCGTCGTCCTTGAAGGTGAGAACGGTGACGAACGGGCCGAAGACCTCCTCCTGCGCGACGCGGTCCTTGTAGTCACGCGCCTTGACGATGGTGGGCTCGACGTAGCAGCCCATGGACAGCTCCGACCCAGCCGGTGCCTTGCCGCCGCTGAGCACCTGGCCGCCTTGCCCGCGTGCCACATCGACGTAACTCAGCACGCGGTCGCGGTGCTGGGCGCTGGTGAGGGGGCCCATCTCGGTGCGGGCGTCCAGCGGGTTACCCAGGCGGATGCTGGCGGCGAGCTTGGCAAAGCGTTCGAGGAACTCGTCGGCGATGCGCTCATGCAGCATCAGCCGGCTGCCCGCGATGCAGGCCTGGCCCTGGTTGTGGAAGATGGCCCAGGCGCTGCCGTTGATGGCGGCGGTGAGGTTCGCGTCGTCGAAGACGATGTTGGCGCCCTTGCCACCCAGCTCCAGCTGCACCTTCTTCAAGTTGCCGGCGCTGGCCTGCACGATGCGCCGGCCCGTGGCCGTGCTGCCGGTGAATGCCACCTTTGCGATGCCGTCGTGCTCGGCGATGTACTGGCCCGCCACCGCTCCCAGCCCCGGCACGATGTTGACCACGCCATCGGGCATGCCGGCCTGGCTCATCAGCTCGGCGATCTTCAGGCTCGACAGCGGCGTGATCTCGGCAGGCTTCATCACGATGGTGTTGCCGGCGGCCAGCGCGGGCGCCATCTTCCAGCTCGTGAACATCAGCGGAAAGTTCCACGGCACGACCTGGCCGACCACGCCCACGGGCTCGCGCAGCAGGTAGTTCAGGAAGCCGGCTTCCACCGGCACGACGTCGCCCTGGAACTTGTCGGCCATGCCGCCGAAGTAGCGAAAGCACGCTGCCGTGCGCGGCACGTCGAGGGCGCGGCTGTCCTTGAGCGGGTGGCCGGTATCGAGACTTTCCAGGCGCGCCAGTTCTTCGGTGTGGGTCTCGATCAGATCAGCCAGCTTCAACAGGATGCGGCCGCGGTCGGCGGCGCCCATGCGCGCCCAGGTCGGAAAGGCATTGGCCGCGGCGGCCACGGCCTTGTCCACGTCGGCCTTGCCGGCCATCGCCACATCCGCAATGACCGAGTTGTCGTGCGGGTTCAGGGTGGCGAGTGTTTCCCCGTTCTCGGCGTCGACGAACCGGCCGTCGATGAAGAGCTGGTGACGGATGGGCGTGTGCAGCCCCGCCGCGGCCTGAATGTCCGCGAGACTCATGACGTGTTGCTCCTGATGCCGGGCCCTGCAAGCGCCCGGACGTGAAGGGCTAGAACTTGACCGGCACTTCCGGCGCTTCGCCCTTCTGGATCTCGTAAACCAGGTTCGGGCTGCCGTTTTCCCAGACCAGCAGCATGCTGCGCTTGGGGCTGTAGCCCTGATGCCTGCAGTAGGCGGGCATGGCGGCCATGTCGCCGGCTTTCATGATCACGCGGGCCAATGGCTTGCCGCTTTCCTTGTGCGCGCAGTCCCAGTGGATCTCGTCGCACATCTGGAAGAACCATTCCACGCGATCGTTGCCGTGCACGATGGGCAGGATGTGCTCCTCGGTCGTGGGGCACATGAAGCTGTACTTCACCACCGAGGTGAAGCTCGGGTTCCACGTCACCTGGCTGCGCGACAGGAACGCGAACAGGTTGAAGGCATGCACTTCGTTCTCGAAGCCGGGCTCGGGGTGGAGCTCGGGCTGGTCTTGCGGCACATCGGCGAACGCACGGTTGATGGGTGCGCCGGTGGCGTCGCTGCGCAGCCTCAGGTCGCCCTTCAGGCCGACGCAGCGCGTGGCCAGCTCGCGCGCCCGCGTGATCCTGGCGGTGTTGTTGCCGTTCTTGCGGCCGTAGGGCGTGCCGGTTTCCTGCGGTGCAGAGAAGGGATCGAAGGTCTCGTTGGTCCAGTCGTCCAGCATGGCGGCGAAGGTGGCACCGATCTGCTCGGTGGGAAAGTTTTCCAGCAGATCGACGCCCGCTGCCTTCATCGTCGCGTTGTAGCTGCCGGCGAAGAAGTCGACGCTCTTGTAGTGGTTGACCGTGCCGATCATGTGATCGAAGTTGACCCAGCCGTAGAAGAAGCCCCAGGCCACGTCCCGCATCAGGGCACGCAGGTAGTTGCCTGCATCCATCGTGTGACTGAGCGTGCGGCCATCGCGCGTTTTCCATTCCACATGCGCGAAGTACTCGTCGCGGCGAAAGCTGAAGCTTCCGAGCTGGAACGTCTTGTAGCCGAGCACCGCGTGCGGCTGGCTGGCGATGATCCTGGCGATGTCTGCGGGGGCGTTCATCGGGCGTCTCCTGGCGTGGTGTGTGGCGGCGGACGGCTTGCGGGATCAGGCGGTCTGGCAGATTTCGGCCCAGCGCTCGATCGACAGTTCGCCCTTGCAGGTTTGCAGGATGAGCACCGCCGGCTTGGCGCTGCGGAACTGGTAGGCCGCGTTCTTGGGCAGCAGGGCCTGGTGCCCTCGCTTGATTCGCATCCAGCCCATCCTGCGGCCCTGCGGCTCACCCTGGACAAGCACCGCGCCGTTCTTCTCGACGTCGGCCACGACCTGCGCGCCGGCGAGCTTGACGAGGTGGATCTCCACCTCGCCGTCCATGCTGAGCGCGAACTCGTCGTGCGCGCAGGTGTACCAGGGCGAAGTACCCTCGGCGCGCAAGGTTTCGAGCACGTAGATCTGATTCTGGCCAAAGACCACCTTTTCGTAAGGCTTGGCCTTGGACGCGACCTCGAAGCAGTTGCTGAAGGCGTAATGCTTCACGTCGTCGTCGATGATCTGGACCCCGCCCTTGTCGAACTTGTCGAGGGAGCCGAACTCGGTGGTGTAGCTGACGGTGGTCATGCCGGTCTCCGGTCTGATAGATTCGCTGCGGACGACTGTAGGCAGCTACGCCGGGGAGCGGTAGCGCCCGCGAAACGCATGTATTGTTTGGAAGATCAGAACAATCACGCGGGTAAATACCCAGGCGCCGGGCGGCCGGCAGCGCTATTCGACGAGGTGCTCGGGCAGGAGGCCGGCTTCGATGAGAGGCAGGTCCCAGGACGGGGTGCTGGCGGCATACGCCGCGGCCAGGGTTTCGATGAACAGCCGCAGCTTGAAGGCGCCGCGCTGGGTGCGGGCATAGACGGCCGAGAGCCAGAAGCAACTGAGCTGCCATTCGCCCAGGACCGCCTTCAGGTGCCCCGATTGCAGCGCCTTCGAAGCCACCAACGTGGGCAGGCAGACGATGCCGCCACCGTCGAGCGCCCAGTCGTGCAGAAAGTGCACGCTGTTGGACAGCAGCGCGGACTTCAAGTCGATCAGCACCACGCTGCCACGCTTGGCCTGCACCGGATAGAAGGCCCAGCGGTCGCGCGTCGGGTAGCCGGAGTAGAGGCCCAGTGCGTGGTCGCGCAGCTGCCTCGGGTCCTTGGGCTGGCCCAGCCGCTTGAGGTAAGCCGGCGAGGCGCAGAACACACGCCGCACCGGGAACAGCCGCCGCGCCACCAGGTCCTCGGCAGCGGCCGGAAAGATCTGCAACGCGACGTCGAAACCCTCTTTTACCGGGTCGATCACGGCGTCGCTCACGAAGAGGTCGATGCGCAACTCGGGGTAACGCTGCTGGAACTCGTGCACCGCCGGCGCCAGGTGGCCCAGCACAAAGCCCGTCAAGGCGTGGACGCGCAGAAGCCCCGCCGGCGAGGCCTGTGCGCCGCGCATCTGGTCGATCACGTCGCCGGTGCGCGTGACGAGTTCGAGGCAGTCGCGATAGAAGGCCTGCCCGGTCTCAGACAAGCGCACGTTGCGCGTCGTCCGGTGAAAGAGCGGCACGCCGAGCAGGGTTTCGAGCTGCTGCACACGCGTGGTAACCACCGACTTGGACAGCCGGAGCTGCCGCGCCGCTTCGGCGAAGCTTTGCGCCTGGGCTACGCGCACGAATGCCTCGATGCTGAGAAAGCGATCCATCCGCGCACCTTAGCAGTGGATCTCGGGACGCCCCGAACTCGCAGCCGCCAAGGATCGCCGCGTCGCCGCGCGCACAACGCTCGAAGGCCCCCCGACCGATCACGGTCGACGGCGAGGTCGTCGGGTTCGGCGGCCATGCCGCGGCCCAGAAGGCTGCCCGCGCGGACATGTCCGCCGGACTGGCTTATAGGCCGGTCACCACCCGCGGCAGCAACGGGATCCTGCAGCAGCCCCCTCGCCAGGCACACGCCGCGTGCCCGTTGCTGTGACATCATGTCCTTCGCGGTTTCCTTCCATCTCTCGTCCTATCCTTTGCCATGAGCTCGACGCATTCGGCTTCCAGGATCGCCGCGCTCAGGTGGGCGCTCGACTCGAGTCCGAACCTGGTCTACGCCGCCGGCGCCGACGGCCGCATCGTCTACGTCAATGCCGCGGGCCGCGCGCGCTGGGGCGAAGTGGCCACGGTGGGCGCGTCGGCCGCCGGCCTCTTCGCTGGCGAGACGCGCGGGCACCTCGCCGCCTTTTCGGCGCAGGTCCTCGCCAGTGGGGAGGCCGCCACCTTCGACTCCGGCGAGCACGGTGCAAGCGGCGTGCGGGCGTGGGCGACCTACACGGTTTCGCCGCTGCGCGAGGGCGACGCCATCACCGGTTATCTCTGCATCGCCGCCGACACCACGGCGCTCAAGCGCGCCGAGCTCCGCCTCCGGCGCAGCGAACAGCTGATGGTCGATACCCAGGGCGTGGCGCACCTGGGCACGTGGGAATGGGACATCCGCGAGCCGACCGCCGAGTGGTCGGACGAGCTTTACCGGATCTACGGGCTGACGCGCGCGAACTACACCCCAAGCTACGACGCCTACCTCGCCATGGTGCACCCGGACGATCGGCAGCGGGTGATCGACGCGACCAACCGGGTCTTCCACGAGCACGTGCCTTACTCGCACGACGAGCGGATCTTCCGCCCCGATGGATCGCTGCGATACCTGCACACGTGGGCGCATCCCGTGCTCGACGACGACGGCGCCCTCACGCGCCTCGTCGGCGTCTGTCAGGACATCACCGACCGGAAGCTCGCCGAGGAGGAAGTGCGGCAGCTCAACGCCGCGCTCGAACTCCGCGTGGCCGAGCGCACCCGCACCATCGAAGCTTCGTTGCATGACGTCGAGGCCTTCAACGCCACCGTGAGCCACGACCTGCGCGCGCCCCTCTCGGTGATCTCGCTGAACTGCGCGGTCATCTCGAAGAGCGCGGGCGACGATGTGCCGCAGCCGGTCGTGGACAGCCTGGCCCGCATCCGGCGCTCGGTGTCGTACATGACCCAGCTCGTCGACGACTTGCTGGCGCTTGCGCAGGTGGGCAATGCGCCCTTCGAACGCGCCGAGATCGACCTGTCGCAGCTGTGCGAGGAGATCGCGGCGAATCTGCGTCTCGCGTCCCCGGAACGCCAGGTGACGGTCGAGGTCGCGCCCGGCCTGCGCTGCAATGTCGATGCCAGCCTGATGCGCGCCGCCATGGAAAACCTGATCGGCAACGCGTGGAAATACTCGGCGCGGGTTGCGCACGCACGCATCGAGATCG
>JANMCC010000315.1:0-47837 GCA_031360885.1 Burkholderiales bacterium
AGACCGGGCTGATCACCCTCAACCGGCCGAAGCAGCTCAACGCGCTCAACGACGCGCTGATGGATGAACTGGGCGAGGCGCTGCTCTCGTTCGACGCCGACGAGTGCATCGGCTGCATCGTCCTGACCGGCAACGACAAAGCCTTCGCGGCCGGCGCCGATATCGCGATGATGCAGCCCTACGGTTTCGTCGACGCCTACACGAAGGGCCTGATCAGCCGCAACTGGGAAACGATCCGCCAGGTGCGAAAGCCGGTGATCGCCGCGGTCGCCGGCTTCGCGCTCGGCGGCGGCTGCGAGCTGGCGATGATGTGCGACTTCGTCATCGCCGCCGATACCGCCAGGTTCGGCCAGCCCGAGATCAAGCTAGGCATCATCCCAGGCGCCGGCGGAACCCAGCGCCTGCCGCGTGCGATCTCCAAGGCCAAGGCGATGGACATGGTGCTGACCGCGCGGATGATGGACGCCGCCGAGGCCGAGCGATCCGGCCTGGTCTCGCGCGTGGTGCCGGCGGCCGAGCTGCTCGACACCGCGCTCGCCGCCGCGGCGACCATCTGCGCTTTCAGCGGACCGAGCCTGATGATGGCCAAGGAGGCGATCAACCGCGCCTACGAGACGCCTTTGTCGGACGGCATCGCCTACGAGCGGCGGCTGTTCCACTCGCTGTTCGGCACCGAGGACAAGAACGAAGGCATGGAGGCCTTTCTCGCCAAGCGCAAGCCCGTCTTCAAGAACCGCTGAATGTCATCCTGAGCGAAGCGAAGGATCTCGCCGCTCCGGGATCCTTCACTGCGTTCAGGATGACGGCGTTTCGTTGCGCAGCGACGGGAACAGGATCACGTCGCGGATGCTCGGCGAATCGGTGAGCAGCATCACCAGCCGGTCGATGCCGATGCCGCAGCCTCCGGTCGGCGGCATGCCGATCTCGAGGGCGTGGATGAAGTCGGCGTCGTAGTACATCGCCTCCTCGTCGCCCGCTTCCTTGTTCGCCGCCTGCGCCTGGAAGCGTGCCGCCTGGTCCTCGGCGTCGTTCAGCTCGGAGAAGCCGTTGGCGTATTCGCGGCCGGTGATGAAGAGCTCGAAGCGCTCGGTGACCGAGGGGTCGGCGTCGGAGGCGCGGGCGAGCGGCGAGACCTCGACCGGGTAGTCGACGATGAAGGTCGGCTGCCAGAGCTCGGCCTCGACCGCCGCCTCGAACAGGCCGAACTGCAGCTCCGGCAGCTTCCAGTGCGCCGGCGCCGGCTCGTGCAGCGCGTCGAGCTTCGCCCGCAGCACGGCGGCGTCGCCCGCCTCGGCGTCGCCCAGCCCGGCGTGGCGGACCAGCGATTCGCGCACCGTCATGCGCTCGAACTTCGTGTCGAGGTCGACCTCGCGGCCGGCGTACTGCAGCTTCGCCGAGCCCGCTGCCTCGCGCGCCGCATGGCGCAGCACCTCCTCGGTGAAGTCCATCAGGTCGTGGTGGTTCCAGTAGGCGGCGTAGAACTCCATCATCGTGAATTCGGGGTTGTGCCGGACCGAGATGCCTTCGTTGCGAAAGCTCCGGTTGATCTCGAACACCCGCTCGAAGCCGCCGACGATCAGGCGCTTGAGGTAGAGCTCGGGCGCGATCCGCAGGAACATCTGCTGGTCGAGCGCGTTGTGGTGCGTGACGAACGGCTTGGCGTTCGCGCCGCCGGGAATCGGATGCAGCATCGGCGTCTCGACTTCCATGAAGCCGTGCTCGACCATGAAGCGGCGAATCGACGAGAGCGTCTTGCTGCGCGCCACGAAGCGGGCGCGGGCGTCGTCGTCGGTGATCAGGTCGATGTAGCGGTGCCGGTACTTCTGCTCCGGGTCGGCGATGCCGTGGAACTTGTCGGGCAACGGCCGCAGGCTCTTGGTCAGCAGGCGCAGCGCGGCGACCCGCACCGAGAGCTCGCCGGTCCGGGTCTTGAAGAGCGTGCCTTCGGCGCCGACGATGTCGCCGAGGTCGAGGTGCTTGAAGCGCTCGTAGCCTTCGTCGCCGAGGGCATCTTTCGTGACGAAGAGCTGGATCCGGCCGCTCGCGTCCTGCAGGGTAGCGAAGCTCGCCTTGCCCATGAGGCGCTTGAGCATCATCCGGCCGGCCACGCTCACGGCGACGTGCAGCGGCTCGAGCGCCTCGTTCTCGAGGTGGCCGTGCTTCCTCGCCAGCTCGGCGGCGCGGTCCTGCGGCTTGAAGTCGTTGGGAAAGGCGACGCCGCGCGAGCGGATCTCCGCGAGCTTGGCGCGGCGTTCGGCGATCAGATGGTTTTCGTCGGCAGGACCTGCGCCGACGGAGTCGTCACTGGACATCAGCGCTCCCTGTTGGGGCGAAATTCTAGGGCCGCACGGCGGCCTCGAACCCGAGCTGTGGCGCGGAAGCCATCTTCTAGAATCGACTCCTCCCTTTCACGACCGGATGCGCTCGCAGATCTACTTCCTCGGACTCGCGGCGCTCAATCTCGTCCACCGCTGCCTGCCGTTCGCCTTGCGGCCGCTGCTGTACCGACTGTGCGGCTTCGAGATCGCGCGCTCGGCGACCCTGCAGGGCGGCGTGCGCTTCTTCCACATCGGCCGGCTGAAGATCGGCCCGGGCTCGCTCGTCAACCGCGGCGTCTACCTCGACAACCGGGCCGGCATCACGATCGGCGAGAACGTCTCGATCGCCCACGACGCGCGCATCTACACGCTCGGCCACGACGTCCACGACGCCGCCGGCTTCGCCGCGCTCGGCCAGCCGGTCGTGATCGAGGACTACGCGGTGCTGTTCGCCGGCGCGATGCTGATGCCGGGCGTGACCCTCGGCCGCGGCGCGGTGGTGATGGCCGGCTCGGTGGTGACGAAGAGCGTGCCGCCGATGCGCATGGTCGGCGGCAACCCGGCGGCCGACATCGGTCCGCGCCAGGGCGAGCCGGCCTACACGCTCGGACGCCGCTACTGGTTCGCGCACTGAGCGGCGGCGCGTGAGCGGCACCCGGCTCGGCGGTCGGTCGTGAGAGTCGCCCTCATCGACGGCGGCTCGTTCGTCCTCACCTACGACTACCAGCTCGCCGAGACACTCGCCGCGCAGGGCGTCGCGGTCGAGTTCCACGGCTCGCGCACCCGCTACAACGGCGAGTTCCTCGAGGCGATGCAGCGGCTGCCGGGGGTCACGGTGCACGACCGGGACCTGTCGCGCACGGTCGCGCCGCGCTGGAAGGGCGCGCTCGGCTACCTGGCGCTGTGGTGCGGGCTCTGGCTGCGGCGCGCGCGCTTCGACGTCTTCAACCTGCAGTTCAGCGCGAGCTGGCCGCTCGAGCTGCCGTTCCTCTGGGCACTGCGGAAGCGCCTCGTGTTCACGGTGCACAACGCGGTGCCGCACGACTTCGCCGGCCGGCGGCATGCGCCGACCGAGCGCATCGCCCGGCTGGCGCGCACGCTGGTCTTCGTCAGCCGGTTCTCGCACGAGGACTTCCTCGCCCGCTACGGCGAGGTGTTCCGCGCCAAGTCCAGGGTGCTGGGCCTCGGCCGCACGCCGGTCGTGCCCGGGCTGCCGCCGGTGCCCTACCGGCCCGCCGATCCGCCCGAGGCGCTGGTGTACTGGAGCACCGTCAAGCCGTACAAGGGTGTCGAGCTTTTCGCCGAGCTGGCGCGTTCCCCCGCTATCCGCAGTGCCGGTCTCGGCCTCGAGATCCACGGCACCTGGGCGCCCGGGCTGGGCGGGCTGAAGGACGAGCTCGCCGCCCTCGGCGTGCGCATCGACGACACCTTCCTCGACCCGCCGCGGCTGCTGCGGCTCCTGGCGCGCAACGTCGTCTTCCTCCTGCCGTACCGCGAGGCGACGCAGTCGGGGGCGATGTTCTCGCTGCTGCACCACGGCCGGATCTTTCTCTGCAGCGACGTCGGCGACCTCGGCGACTTCCTGCGCCGCTTCGGCCTCGAGGCGCTGCTGCTGAAGGAGCGCAGCGCGGAAGCGGTCGTCGGTGCGCTGGAGCGGCTGCGGCACGAACCGGCGGCGATCGCCGCGGCCCTGCAGGCGGCGCAGGACGCCTCGGGGTGGGAGACGACCAGCGCCGGGATCGTGGCCGTCTACTCCGGCGAGCGCTGACGGCGATGCCACAATCGGGCGGCGTTGCCGGCCGGGCGTGGCCGGGCGCGCGCCCTGCGGCGCTGCCCCGGGCCGGCCCTGAACCGAGCCGGACCCGACCCGAGCCGCCGAACAGCCCATGAAGCAGATCCTCAAGAGCGCCCTGGCCCGTGCCGGCCTGGAGCTGGCGCGCACCGCCGACCGGCAGAGCGCCGCGCTCGCCGATCTCGCGCCCGCCGACCGCGAGCTCGTCGCCCGGGTCGAGCCGTTCACCATGACCAGCCTCGACCGGCGCGCCAGCCTGCTCGGCGGGATCGAGCACCTCGTGCGCCACCGCATCGCCGGCGACATCGTCGAGTGCGGCGTCTGGCGCGGCGGCAGCATGATGCTGGCGGCGCTGGCGCTGATGGCGCGCGGCGACACCGCCCGCGATCTCTGGCTCTACGACACCTTCGAGGGCATGAGCGAGCCGGGCGCGGAGGACAAGAGCGCGAGCGGCGAGACGGCGGCGGCGCAGCTCGCGCGCACGCCGCGCGGCGAGGGCGTGTGGTGCGAGGCCGGCCTTGCCGACGTGCGCGCTAACCTCGAGTCCACAGGCTATCCGCGCGAGCGCATCCACTTCGTCGAAGGCAAGGTCGAGGACACCATTCCGGCCACGCTGCCCGCGCGGATCGCGCTGCTCCGGCTCGACACCGACTGGTACGAGTCGACGCGGCACGAGCTGCTCCACCTCTACCCGCTGCTCTCGCGCCACGGCATCCTCGTGATCGACGACTACGGCCACTGGCAAGGCGCGCGGCAGGCGGTCGACGAGTACTTCGCGGCGCAGGCGTCGCCGGTGTACCTGCATCGCGTCGACTACACCGCGCGGCTCGTGGTCAAGCAAGACGGGGCATGACCGCCGCGGTGGCTCCGAGGTTGCTGACCGCCCTGCCGCAGGTCTACGCGGCGGCGGCGGTCCGGCTCGCCCTGCCGCTGCTGGTGCTGCCGCTGGTCGCCTCGCGCGTCGGCGCGGATGAGTTCGGCCGGCTCGGCTTCATCCTCGTCTGGGCGGGCCTCCTGGCGATGCTGGTCGAAGGCGGCTTCCTCGCCGCGGCGACGCGGCTCGCGGTCGCCGCCGACGCGCCGGCGCGCTGGCGGCTGGCGCAGCAGGTGTTCACGGCGCGCCTGGCGCTTTCGCTGCCGGCGGTGCTGCTCGCCTTCGTCGCGGTGCGCTGGGCCGCGCCCGGCGCCGCGCCCGCGCTCGGCGACGCGGTCGCGATCGCCGCGCTGGCCTGCGCCCTCGGCTGGCCGGCGACCTGGTACCTGCAGGCGACGCAGCAGCTCAACCGCTGGTCGCGGGTCGAGGTGATCGTCTACGCGGCGCTGATCGCCGCCTGCTGGGCGTTCGCGAAAAGCGTGCTCGCCTTCGTCGTGCTCCAGCTCGCGGCCTCGGCGCTGCTCGCCGTGCTCGGCTGGCGCTGGCTGCGCGCCGACCTCGCCGAAGTCGCGCAGGGCGCGGCGCTGTTCGACCGGGCGGCACTGCGTCCAGGCCTTCGCCTCGGCTGGAAGATGCTGCCGGTCTCGATCGCCGGCGCCGCCTACTCGGTCGCCTTGCCGGCGGCGGCGTCGGCGCAGCTCGGCAAGGCCGATCTCGGCGTCTACTTCATGGCCGACCGGATCGTGCGCGCCGTGCTCGCCGCCGCCGACCCGGTGTACTCCCTCGTCTATCCGCGCATCGTCGCCCTGTTCACGCGCAGCGCGCGCGCCGCCCTCTGGTACGCGGCGCGCTGGGCGGCGCTCGGCAGCGTCGCCGGGGCGGTGCTGTTCCTGCTGGTGCAGTCGTTCTGGCCGGGGCTCGAGCCGCATCTCGCGGCGCGCGCCGGCGGCATCGACGTGCAGCAGGTCCATGCCGTCGCCCTCGTCCTCGCCTGGCTCTGGCCCCTGCTGCTCGGCTGGAAGTTCTTCGGCTACTGGATGCTCGGCAGCGGCCGGCACGACACCGCCTATCGCACCTGCGTCGTCACCGGCGGCATCGTCGGCGTCGCCGCCGCGGCGACCGTCGGCGGCGCGCACGGCGCCCTGGGACTGGCATGGACCTCGATCGGCGTCGAGTTGCTGGTGATCCTGGTGGCGGTCGCGGCGATGGGGGCGAGCCGGCTGCGCGCGCGGGCTGACTGAGCCATGGGCATCGACCTGCACAACCTCGGCCTGCTCGCGCATGCGCAGGACCGCGGCGTGTCGTTCGCGCGCACGGTCGGCATCGGCCGCCAGGCGTTGTTCGTCGATCCGCCCGAGCTCGAGCAGCATCGCCTCCTGCGCGGCCTGGCGGCGCTGCGCGAGCCGGCGCCTGCGGCGGGCGCGCCGCGCTACTTCGAGCCGCTGATGCAGGAGTGGTTCGGCGCGCAGAGGGTCGATTCGGTCGACGCCTCGGCCTACGAGCACGCGACCGTGCTGCACGACATGAACCTGCCCTGGCGCGAAGGCCAGCCGGACCTCGGCAGCTACGACGCGGTGCTCGACTTCGGCTGCCTCGAGCACGTGTTCGACTTTCCCGTGGCCTGGCGCAACTGCGTCGCGCTCTGCCGCATCGGCGGGCACGTGCTGCACTCGCTGCCGGCGAACAACCTGAGCGGCCACGGCTTCTACCAGTTCTCGCCCGAGCTGTTCTTCAATCTCTACCAGCGGAAGAACGGCTTCGAGCTGCTCGGCGTCTGGTTCGCGCTGAAGGCCGATCCGAAGCACTGGTGGAAGGTCGCCGATCCGGCGGCGGTGCGCCGCCGCGTCACCCTGCGCAACGCGCACGAGGTCTACATGCTGGTGCTGGCGAAGAAGCTCGCCGAGACCGGGCCGCTGCCGCCGCCGCAGCAGTCGGACTACGCGCAGAGCGAGTGGCTGAAGTCCGGCGCGGCTGCCGAAGGCGAACCCCGTGCCGGCCGCAGCGGCGCGGCGCGCGCGGTCGCGGCGTTCGGCCTGCTCGACCTCGCGCGCGTGGCCCGCGCCCGCCTGCGGGCGCTGCGCGAGAGCGGCCTGGCGCTGCCTCCGCCCGACTACCAGCGGGTCGGCGTCGCCGAGCTGCTGAAGAGATCCTCGAGGTCATGAGCGCGGGCGCGGCGATCCGGCGGCCGACCCACGTGCTGCTGCTGTGCGAGAACCTGGCGCTGGCCGGCGGCGTCGAGCGCTTCGTCTGCGAGCTCGCCGACGCGCTGCTCGGGCGCGGCCTGCAGGTGACGCTCGGCAGCGTCGACACGCCGCGCGAGCGGCTCGTCTATCCGGTCGACGCGCGCGTTCGCGTGCTCTCGGGGGAGGCGCCGCGGCCGGCCGGCGATTCGCGCTCCGGCCTCGGCAAGAGGCTCGCGATCCTGGGCGAGCGCCGCCGTGCGGGCCGCGCGCTCGGCCGGGTGATCGACGAAGCCGGCGCCGACGCGATCGTCCTCAACGGCCTGGTCACCGCCTGCTCGGTGCTGATGTGGAAGAAGGCCGCGCGGGCGCGCAGCATCTGCTGCGACCACAACCACTTCGGCGCCCGCTCGGCGCTCTGGCAGCGGCTGCGGGCCCGGCTCTATCCGCAGGTGGCCGCGGTGGTCAGCCTGACCGAGGCCGACCGGCCCAAGTTCGCCGCGCTCAACCGCAACACGCAGGTCATCCTCAACACCTCGTCGCTGCATGCCGACGCGCCCGCCCTGCCGGCGGCGCCGCGCGTGATCGCGGTCGGCCGGCTGCAGGCGCAGAAGGGCTTCGACCTGCTGCTGCGCGCCTGGCAGGAAGTGGTTCGGCGCTTGCCGGAGGCGCGCCTGCGCATCCTCGGCGGCGGGCCGCTCGGCGGCGAGCTCCGCGCGCAGGCGAAGGCCTTGGCGATCGAAGCGAGCGTGGAGTGGACCGCGCCCACCGACCGGATCGAGCCGTTCTATCGCGAGGCCGCGGTGTTCGTGCTCTCGTCGCGCTACGAAGGCATGCCGCTGGCGCTCCTCGAGGCGCAGGCGCTCGGCGTGCCTGCGGTGGCGTTCGACTGCCCGACCGGGCCGCGCGAGATCCTGAGCGAGGAGACGGGCATCGTCGTCCCCGCCGAAGACGTGGGGGCGCTCGCCGAGGCGCTGCTGCGCCTGCTCGGCGATCCGGCCTTGCGCGCGCGCATGGCCGAGGCGGCGATCGCCCGCGACCGCGCCGTCTTCAGCCGCGCGCGCCAGGTCGGCGCCTGGGCGGCGCTGATCGACGAGGTGGCGACCGCGGCCGGCACGCCCGCCGCGACGCGCTGAGGCCAGCATGCCGCGCGTCAGCATCATCGTTCCCTGCCGCAACGAGCGTCGCCATCTCGGCGCGTTCGCGCAGAGCGCGCTGGCGCAGGCCTTGCCCGAGGGCTGGACGCTCGAGATCGTCGTTGCCGACGGGATGAGCGACGACGGCACGCGCGAGGCGCTGGCCGTGCTCGCGGCAAGCGATCCGCGTGTGTCGTTCGTCGACAACCCCGAGCGCATCGTGTCCTCCGGGCTCAACCGCGCCCTCGGCGCTGCGAGCGGCGAGGTCGTGGTGCGCATGGACGTGCACACCGAGTACGCGCCCGACTACGTCGCCGAGTGCCTCTCGGCCCTGCACGCCACCGCCGCCGACAACGTCGGCGGACCGTGGCATGCGGTCGCCGATCCGGCCGGCGGGGCGACCCAGGCGGCGGCTGCCGCGACCTTCCAGTCGCGCTGGGTTGCAGGCGGCGCGCTCTCGCGCCGGCTCGACTACGACGGCTGGGCCGACACCGTCTACCTCGGCGCCTGGCCGCGCAATAGCTTCGAGCGCTTCGGCGGCTTCGACGAAAGCCTGGTGCGCAACCAGGACGACGAGCACAACCTGCGCATCGTCAAGGGCGGCGGGCGGATCTGGCAGGCCTCGCGCATCCGCAGCAGCTACCGGCCGCGGGCGACGTTCGGCCAGGTGTTTCGCCAGTACCTGCAGTACGGCTACTGGAAGCCGTTCGTGATGAGAAAGCACGGCCAGCCGGCGCGGCTGCGCCATCTGGTGCCGGCGCTGTTCGTCGCGGCGGTCGTGCTGCTCCTGCTCGCGACGCCGGGGGTCGGCGCCTGGCCGCTGGCGGCGCTGCTCTCCGCCTATGCCGCCGCCGTGGGCGCGATGAGCGCGGCGGTGCTGCTCGCGGCGCCGCAGCCGGCCACGGTGGCGCTGCGCGTGCCCGCGGTCATCGTCGCCTATCACGTCGCCTACGGCATCGGCACGATCCTCGGCGCTTTCGACGCGCTGGTGCACGGTCGCGGCCGCGAGCGCTTCGCGAAGCTGAGCCGATGAGCGACACGCCGAACGGCCCAGGCCCGAACGCCGCCGAAACCGACGCGGTGCGCGACCGCTACGCTCGCCGCGCGCCCGCCGACGAGCGCTACCGCCTCACCAATCCGGCGGCGCTGATGGCGATGCAGGAGCGGCAGCGGGCGATCGTTCGCCTGCTCGCCCGGCGCGGCTTCGCCGACCTGCCGAGCCTGAGCGTGCTCGAGGTCGGCAGCGGCGGCGGCGGCAACCTGCTCGAGCTGCTGCAGCTCGGCTTCCTGCCCGAGCATCTCGAAGGCATCGAGCTCCTGCCCGAGCGCCACGCCGCCGCGCGGGCGCGCCTGCCCGAGGCGGTGCGGCTGCGCTGCGGCGACGCCAGCGCCGAGCCGCTGGCCGCGGCGAGCGTCGACATCGTCCTGGTCTCGACCGTGTTCTCGTCGCTGCTCGACAACGCCTTCCAGGAGCGGCTCGCGGCGGCGATCTGGCGCGTGGTCAAGCCGGGCGGCGGCGTGCTCTGGTACGACTTCACCGTCGACAACCCGCGCAACGCGGACGTTCGCGGCGTGCCGCTGGCGCGGATTCGCGCGCTCTTCCCGGAGGGCCGGCTCGAGCATCGTCGGGTGACCCTCGCGCCGCCGATCGCCCGCGCGGTGTGCCGCATTCACCCGTCTATCTATTCGCTTGCGAACGCGTTTCCCATGTTGCGAACCCACGTCCTTTGCTGGCTCGGCAAGTCGAGCTGGAACGAATCAACTATGACCTTGCATATTGATCGGTAGACGATCAAAATGCAAGGATGATTTACCGAAGACTGCAAGCCGACGTCGAGCGACGCCTGCAGGATTCACCGGCCGTCGCGCTGCTGGGTCCGCGCCAGGTAGGCAAGACCACGCTGGCCAAAGCCGTGGCTGCCGGCCATGCCAATGCCGTGCTGCTGGACCTCGAGCGGCCATCGGATCGCGCGGCGCTACAGCAGCCCGAGCTCTTCTTCGCGGCGAACCGGGACCGGTTTCTGGTTCTCGACGAAATACAGCTGGTTCCCGAACTCTTCTCTGCGCTGCGGCCCGAGATCGATGCCGACCGTCGAGCCGGGCGGTTCTTGCTGCTGGGTTCGGCCTCCGGCGACCTCTTGCGGCAGACCGGCGAATCGCTCGCCGGCAGGGTGTCTTACCTGGAGCTCACGCCCCTGCTCGCGGCGGAACTGCTCCTTCCTGGACCGGCGGGCCTGCAGTCGCTGTGGCTGCGCGGCGGCTTCCCGCTCAGCTATCTGGCCCGCAACGAAGAGGCTTCCTACACCTGGCGACAGGACTTCATTCGCACCTTCCTGCAACGCGATCTGCCGGGTCTGGGCGTGCGCGTGCCGGCCGAGACGCTGCGCCGGTTCTGGCAGATGCTGGCCCACCTCCAGGGTGCCTTGTTCAACGCCTCGCAGCTCGGAATGTCGCTCGGAGGCGCTTCACACAGCACGGCAACGAGGTACCTCGACGTGCTCGTCGACGCGATGATGGTGCGCAAGCTTCCGCCGCACTTGGTAAACATCGGCAAGCGGCTGGTCAAGTCGCCCAAGATCTATCTGCGCGACAGCGGCATGCTGCACGCCTTGCTTCGCATCGCGACTCTGCAAGACCTTCAAGGCCATCCCATCGCCGGCGCATCCTGGGAAGGCTTCGTGGTGGAGCAGGTTGCTGCGGCGCTGCCGGCCGACGCCCAGCTGAGCTTCTATCGCACCGCAGCGGGTGCGGAGCTCGACCTGGTCGTCGAGCGGGGTGCGCGCAAGATCGGCATCGAGATCAAGTTCTCGTCCGCCCCCAAACCGACCCGGGGTTTCTGGCAGGCGCTAAATGATCTGCAGATCGACCGCGCCTACGTCGTGGCGCCGGTCGCACGCCGCTACCCGTTGGCCGAAGGGGTCGAGGTGGTCCCGCTGGCAGAAGCGACGGCGCTCTTGAGTTGAGTCAGGCTCTGCGTACCCCTCAATAGAATTGTCCTCATGAAAGCCAAACCAAGCCTGATGCCGACTGCCAGGAACGCGACCTTATCGGTCTCGAATGAAGAGGTCGATGCACGACGTGCATCCGAGGGAATCTAGCTTGGTCGCAAGCAGCCTTCCCTTCCTCCCCTTCGCCCGCCCGGAGATCGGCGACGCCGAGATCGCCGAGGTGGTCGACACGTTGCGTTCCGGCTGGCTGACCACCGGGCCCAAGGCCAAGCGCTTCGAAGACGACTTCAGCGCCTTCCTCGGCGACCCGCGGCTGCACTCGCTGGCCGTCAACTCGGCGACCGCGGGCCTGCACCTCGCGCTCGAGGCGCTGGGCATCGGCCCGGGCGACGAGGTCATCACCACCACCCACACCTTCACCGCCACCGCGGAGGTGGTGCGCTACCTCGGCGCCGACGTGAAGCTCGTCGACATCGACCCAAAGACGCTGTGCATCGATCCGAACGCGGTGGAGAGCGCGATCGGGCCGAAGACGAAGGCGATCATTCCGGTGCACTACGGCGGCCTCGCTGCCGACATGGCGGCGATCCTCGAGATCGCGCGCCGCCACGGGCTGGGCGTGGTCGAGGACGCGGCGCACGCGCTGCCGTCCACCTGCGGCGGCAAGCTCGTCGGCACGCTCGGCTCGGACGTGACCGTGTTCAGCTTCTACGCCAACAAGACCATCACCACCGGCGAAGGCGGCATGGTCGTCAGCCACGACGAGAAGCTCGTCAAGCGGATGAAGACGATGCGCCTGCACGGCATGAGCCGCGACGCCTTCGACCGCTTCACCGCGACCGTGCCGAGCTGGTACTACGAGATCGTCGCGCCGGGCTTCAAGTACAACCTGACCGACATCGCGGCGGCGATCGGCATCCACCAGCTCAAGCGCGCCGTCGACTTCCAGAAGAAGCGCCAGGCGATCGCCGACGCCTATGCCTACGCCCTGGCCTCCCTGCCTCTCCTGTTGCCGCCCGGGCCGCGGGCGGGCGACCTGCACTCCTGGCATCTGTATGCGGTGCGCCTGGCCGACGAGGCTGCGCTGTCGCGCGACGCCTTCATCGAGGCGCTGTTCGCGGCCGGCATCGGCTGCTCGGTGCACTACATCCCGCTGCACCTGCAGCCCTACTGGCGCGACCGCTACGGCCTCGCCGCCGAGCAGTTTCCGCACAGCCAGCGCGCTTTCGAGCGCCTCGTCAGCCTGCCGATCTACACGAGCATGAGCGAGGCCGACGTGGCGCGCGTCGCCGCGGCCGCCGGCGCGGCGCTCGGCGGCTGAGGCCGCGCCGGCCCCATGGCCAAGCGACTGCTCGACGTCGTTGCGGCGGCGCTGGGCCTGCTGCTGCTGCTGCCCCTCTTCCTCGTCATCGCCGCGGCGATCAAGCTGGAGTCGCCGGGTCCGGTGTTCTTCCGCCAGGAGCGGGTGGGGCGGCATGGCCGGCCGTTCCGGATCTTCAAGTTCAGGACGATGGCCACGGCCGCCGCGGCGAGCGGCCCGCAGGTCACCGCCGCCGGCGACAGCCGCGTCACCGTGGTTGGCGCCTGGCTGCGCCGCTTCAAGCTCGACGAGCTGGCGCAGCTCATCGACGTGCTGCGCGGCACGATGAGCCTCGTGGGCCCGCGGCCCGAGGTGCCGCGCTACGTCGAGCACTATCCGCCCGAGTGGCGCGAGCGGCTGCTGAGCGTGCGCCCCGGCATCACCGACTTCGCCTCGGTCCGCTACCGCGACGAGGGCGAGCTGCTCGCCGCCGCCGCCGATCCGGAGCGCGAATACATCGAGGTGGTGCTGCCGGCCAAGCTGCAGTACGCGCTCGACTACGTCGACAACCCGACGATGGGCACCGACCTGCGCGTCCTGGGGCTGACCCTGCGCACGGTCTTCGCCCCGACCGTTCCTTCCCCGAGGAGACTCTTCATGAACGACAGCAAGCTGTGGAGCCGGCTCGATCAGCTCATGTCGGCCGTGCATCCGCGCAACCGCACCGTCGCCACGGTGGCCGACGGGCTCGTGATCCTCGTCTGCTGGCACATCACCTACCTGTTCCGCCTCGGCTTCGAGCGCTGGCAGCCGGGCCGGCCCTGGTACGACGACTACGTCTCGTTCGGCGTGGTCGCGGTCTACCTCGTGTTCCTCGCGCTCACCGGCGTGCCGCGCGGCCTCTGGCGCTTCTTCGGCTTCGACGATTTCCGCCGCATCGCCATCGCCTGCGTGCTCGCCGGCCTGACCTGCGCCACCGCCATCCTGCTCGCGCAGCTCGCCGGCGTGGCGCGGGCGGTGCTGCTGCTGCATCCGCTGTTCTGCATCGTCGGCCTGAGCCTCTCGCGGATGATCTACCGGTTGATCGCCGAGCAGGCGCGAGCGCAGGTCGAGGGCGCCGAGGGCGAGCCGCGGCGGGCGATCGTGCTCGGCGCCGGCGAGGCGGGGCGGCGCCTGGTCTCCGGCATTCACCGCCGCGACGGCTGGATCGTGCTCGCCCTGCTCGACGACGACCCGGCCAAGCAGGGCCTGCGCATCGGCGGCGTGACCGTGAGCGGCACCTTGCCCGACCTGCTGCAGCCGCACGTGCTGGCCGGCGCCACCCACGTCATCATCGCCATGCCCGATGCGCCCGACGCGCTGCGCGAACGCACCCTGGAGATGGCGCGGCAGTCGCGCCTGCCGGTGCTGACGGTGCCCGGCAAGAGCGAAGCCCACGCCCAGCCCGTGCCTTGATGTCTTTCTCCCTCTCCCGCTTGCGGGAGAGGGAGCAATGACTACCGTGCCGCGAGCGAGGCCGAGGCCTCGGCATTCACCTCGTCGGCCGAGCGGTACTCGGGCACGAGGTTGCGCAGCTGGCGCAGCATCGCCGGCGGATCGTTGGCGTCGCAGGCCGCGCGCAGCGATTCGAGCATCTTGTCGAGCAGGGCCGGCTCCACGTGCCGCTCGCGCGCGCACATGATCCGCGGGTGGCCGCTCGGGATCACGCTCTCGCCGATCAGCAGCTCCTCGTACAGCTTCTCGCCGGCGCGCAGGCCGATGTACTCGATCGCGATGTCGCCGTCGGCGTCTTCGGCGGTGCGCTCGCTGAGGCCCGAGAGGTGGATCATCGAGCGCGCCAGCTCGGCGATGCGCACCGGCTCGCCCATGTCGAGCACGAACACGTCGCCGCCGCGCGCCATCGCCCCGGCCTGCAGCACGAGCTGCGCCGCCTCGGGGATGAGCATGAAGTAGCGAATGATGTCGGGGTGGGTGATCGTCACCGGCCCGCCCTGCTCGATCTGCTTCTTGAACAGCGGCACCACGGACCCCGACGAGCCGAGGACGTTGCCGAAGCGGACCATCGAGAACACGGTCCGGCCGCTGCTTCTGAGCGCCGCGGCCTGGAAGATCAGCTCGGCCGCCCGCTTCGAGGCGCCCATCACGTTGGTCGGGCGCACCGCCTTGTCGGTCGAGATCAGCACGCAGGTCTCGGCGCCGGTCTCGAGCGCCAGGCGGGCGACGGTGAGCGAGCCGAAGACGTTGTTGCGCAGCCCCTGCTGCATGTTCGATTCGACCAGCGGCACGTGCTTGTAGGCGGCGGCGTGGTAGATCGTCTGCACCTTCTGCGTGCGCAGCAGCGCCCGCATCAGGCCTTCGTCGTTGGCCGAGCCGAGGCAGGGCGCTAGCGGCACGTCGGCGTGACTTTCGCGAAGCTCGTGGTCGATGGTGTAGAGCGCGAACTCCGAGTGGTCGAGCAGCACCAGCTTGCTCGGCCGCTGGGTCGCGATCTGCCGGCACAGCTCGCTGCCGATCGAGCCGCCGGCGCCTGTGACGAGCACCACCTTGCCGACGATGTTGCGCGCGAACAGGGCCGGATCGGGCGGCACGGGATCGCGACCGAGCAGGTCGGCGACGTTGACTTCGCGAATGTCGCCGACGCTCGCCTTGCCGTCGACCAGGTCGAACAGGCCCGGCAGGATCTTCACGGGCAGGCCCGCGGCTTCGACCCGCTCGATCAGCCGGCGCTTTTGCGACGAGCTCGCCGAGGGGATCGCGAGCACGATCTGCTCGACCTCGTGGCGGGCGATCGCGGCGTCGAGCTCGGAGGGAGGGTAGACGGGGAGTCCGGCGACGATCTTTCGCTGCAGGTCGGACCGGTCGTCGAGGAAGCAGACCGCCGAATGGTCGGGGCTGATCTGCATTGCCTGGGCGAGCTGGGCGCCGGCGCCGCCGGCGCCGTAGATCGCGGTGCGCAGGCGGTGCCGGCCCGGCTGCTTCATGCCGCGGCGCAGGAGCGAGCGGGCGATGAAGCGCGAGGTGACGACGTAGGCGAAGGCGATGAACCAGAAGATCGGCAGCACCGAGCGCGGCAGGGAGCGCACCTCGAACGCCCAGGCCAGGCCGCTGACCACGAGCACCACCGCCGCGAGCGCGGCGCTCGAGGCGACGAGCACGCGCAGGTCGATGTAGCGGACGACGGTGCGGTACAGCCCGACGATGCCGAGGGCGGGCAGGGTGAGGAGCGCGACCCCGATCTGCAGCAACGGCGCCGCGTCGAGCGCTGCCTCGAGCGAGCCGAGGCGCAGCGCCATGGCGACGATCATTGCCGCCGGCAGCAGCAGCGCATCGCTGCCGATCATGATCGCGACCTTGGCCTGCGGCGAGAGGGCTGCCAGGCGCGAGGCGGACTTGCTGAGCGGCGAGGAGGGATCGATGAACATGGCGGTCAGAGTTCCTGGGCGGCCCGGTTGCCGGCCTTGTAGCGAAAGGCCAGGACCATGAGCGGCGTGTAGCCGATCACCACGCCCCAGGCGCCGTCGAGGCGGCCGAGCGCCACCAGCGTGGCCAGCGGCAGCAGCCAGAGCGCGGTCAGGGCGAAGAAGGCGATCGAGACCAAGGGATGCGAGCCGTGGCGGCGCGCGGCGTACTGGTAGGCGTGGCTGCGGTGCGCCTGGTTGAAGCGCTCGCCGAGGGAGACGCGGCGCACCAGCGTCACGGTCGAGTCGACCATGAAGGCGCCGCCGAGGACGATCCAGCTCCAGAAGAGATGCGGCAGGGTGCTGCAGCTCCAGAGCGCGAGCGTGGCGATGACGCAGCCGAGGAAGCCGCTGCCCGCGTCGCCCATGAAGATGCGCGCCTTGGGGAAGTTCCAGACCAGGAACCCGGCGACGCAGGCCGCGAACGCGATCGCCAGCGGCCACGCGCCCTGCGGCTGCGTCAGCCACCAGACGAAGGCGCCGCCGAGGGCGACGGCAATTGCCTCGAGGCTGGCGATGCCGTCGATGCCGTCCATGAAGTTGAACTGGTTGATCGACCAGACGACGTACAGCGCGGACACGAAGTACGCACCGGGTCCGAGATCGATCACCGGGCCGAAGATCGGCGCCGGCGGCACCGGGCCGAACCAGGCGATCACCCAGGCCGCGGCGACGAGGTGGCCACCGAAGCGCCAGCGCGCCGGCACCGGCCGCCGGTCATCGATGAAGCCGAGCAGGGCGACGAGGCCGCCGCCGCCAAGCAGCGCCGCGGCGAGCCGGACGTTGCCCGGATCGGCGAGCGCGAACACGATCACCAGCGCGAGGAAGGACACGACGATGGCGACGCCGCCGCCGCGCGGCGTGGGCACGGTGTGCGAGCTGCGTTCGTTCGGCCGGTCGAGCAGGTCGGCGTGCAGCGCATAGCGTCGCACCGACGAGGTCAGCGCCCACGAGGCGGCGCCGCCGAGCAGCAGCAGGATCAACAGACCAGGCAGAGTCATTCGGGGGCGATTGTCGCTGGTGCGCGGGGCGCCCCGAAATGGGTCAGGCGGCGATGGCCAGGTCGTCCGCGACGTAGCCCAGGACCGAGCGGGCCCGGGCGTCGTCGACCTGCAGCCAGCCGGCGAGCTGGGCGAAGGGGGCGCGCTGGCCGGCCAGCGCGGCCACGCTGGCTACCAGGGCCGGCGGAAACGGCCAGAGGCGCGCCGGCCGGCCGCGGGCGACGCCGATGCCGCGCACGATGTCCGGCGTGGTGTAGTCGTGGCGGTCGCGGACGTGGAAGGCGAGGTTCGCGGCGCCCGGGTGGTGGCAGCAGAGCGAGAGCAGCCGGGTCAGGTTATCGACGTGGACCAGGCTGCGCCGGTTGGCCAGGCTGGCCAGGGGCAGCGGCAGGCCGGCCTCGACCCAGCGCGCGAGCCGCCGCATGTTGCCCGGCGCGCCGGGGCCGTGCACCAGCGGCGGCCGCACGACCACCCATTCGGCGCCGGCGCGCTCGGCGAGGGTGCGCAGCACCGCCTCGGCCTCGAGCTTCGACTCGCCGTAGGGCGTGACCGGTGCCGGTGGCGTCGTTTCGTCGAGGGGCCGGCCGGGCTCGCTCGCCGCCGCGACCGCGCCGATCGAGCTGACCAACACGAAGCGTCGCACCCCGGTGGCGAATGCCGCTTCGGCGAGGCGGCGTGTCGCCTCGACGTTGGCTTCGCGGAACAGGGCGCGCGAGTCGACGGGTGGCTTGTCGACGACGTGAGCCCGGCCACCGAGGTGGCAGATCGTGTCGATGCCTGCGCAGGCCTGCGCAAGCAGGACCGGGTCGCGGTAGTCGGCGATCGAGACCCGCGTCCCGTCGGCCGTGCTCGGCGCGCCGCGGCTGGCCGACCGAACCTTCCGGCCCTCGGCCGCGAGACGGCTGAGCAGATGGCCGCCGACGAATCCGCTCGCGCCGGTGACGAGGATGTGCCGGGAGCGCATCGCGACCGCTTCAGAAGCTCCGGTACTTGATGAGGGCGCGCACGGCGTACTGGCTGAAGTACCAGGCCGATTCGGGCCAGCTCAGCCGCTCGACGTGCCGGTAGGCCTGCCACACCTTGCCGGCCGAGCGTCGCTTGTTGCGCGAGACCGACTTGTCCAGCACGCGGTAGCGCATCAGGTCCTTGTCGAGGCCGTGCGCGTCAAGACCCTTCTTCGTCACCTGCAGCCAGCAATCGAAGTCGTCGTAGTAAGTTTTCTTCATGCGGACCGTGCCGACCCGCGTGGCGTCGAGCACGACGGTGGAGGTGGCGATCGCGGTGTTGCCGAGGAGCTGCCGGTAGCTCAGGCGCGGCGGCGCCTCGATGTAGCGGCCGACCGTCGCCCCGTCGGACGACATGCGGCGAAATCCGGTGAAGGCGAAAGCGGCGTCCTTCGCCTTGGCGAAGGCGATCGTCTTCTCGAGCTTGGCCGCAAGCCAGGTGTCGTCGCTGTCGAGGAAGGCGAGCCAGCGGCCTTTCGCCTGCTCCAGCGCCGCGTTGCGCGCGGCGGCCGGGCCGCCGTTCTTCTCGAGCGCGATCAGGCGGATGCGCGGGTCGCTGGAGGCCCACTGGCGCACCACCTCCCGGGTGTCGTCGGGCGAGCAGTCCTCGGCGATCAGCATCTCCCAGTTCTCGTGCGTCTGCGCGAGCACGGAGCGGACGGTCTCGCCGATGACCGCGGCGGCGCGGTAGGCGGGGGTGATGATGGAGACGAGGTCGTGTGTCATGCCTGACCGATGTCGAATTGAATGAGCGGCCGGCATTCCCGCTCTTGCGTCATGAAGCGGCCCGGGCAAATGGCCGCACGAGAGACCGAGCCGATCGCCGCCGGCGTCGATGCATGCGGCGCTCCAGGTAGTACGCGGCGACGAAGGCCAGGATCTTCGCGCCGAATGTCCAGACGACCAGGAAGTTCAGCATGCCGCCGATGTAGAGCAGATTGAAACCGAAGCAGACATAGATACCGAAGAAAGCGGTCAAGAACCTGCCCAGATACACCGACGAGACAACCGTCTGCATCAGCAGTGCGGTGATGCAGCCGAAGACGAGGGCGATGGGTAATGCGAGCCAGGGACCGAACAGCTCGAACAGGATCTCGGGGTAGCCGCCGGCGAACTGGGTGCCTTGTTCGATCAGCTCTTCGGCACGTGCGTCGCCCAGGTTCTTGATCATCAGCACCTGGATGGAGGTGTTCCGGGTGGCGTCCACCGGATTGACGAAGGCGGCGCTCCACGGGTTGAACGAGTCGTCGACGCGATCGCCGAGCCCCGTCCAGGTGTTGAACCACAACTGGACCGGCTGCACCAGTGTGCGCTGCGCGAACAATTCCCCCGGGTCGTCGTAGCCGCGGACGTTGACGATGTTGTTGACCAGCAGTCCCGTCAACCCGAAGGCGACGCACGCCGCCGCGGCGAGGGCTGCGTGGCGGGAGCAGAGGAATCGCTTGAACGGGCTGCGCCCGCGCGGAGTCGGCCCCAAGGCTCGAACGGCGCTCGCGGCCGGAAGAGCCGCGAGGGGAATGACGAAATAACCCGCGAATCCGAAGAACGCCGAGAACCGGTTGCCCGTCAATGCGTAGTAGACGAAGAACGCGACCACGAGCCCGAGGAAGCGGAAGTCGAAGTCCCGTCCGTGAAGTCTGGGGTAAACGAACATGCAGCCGACGGTTCCCGCGAATAGGAAGGCGTGCTCGAGCGCGAGCGGATGGAGCGGCCCGGCCAGGGTGGAGTTGTAGTCCAGCCGGTCGATGGCGCTGAAGAGGGGTATCGGACCGCGAAACGCCATGTCGAGATAGAGAGCGGCCAGGAAGGCGGAGATGGCGACGAACACGACATTGGCCAGCCGCCGGGCACGAGGTCTTGCCGCCGAGTCCGCCAGCCACGTCTGCAGTGCGGCCGGCCGGAAGGCATAGGCCAGGGGAACCATGAACGCAAGGACACTCAAGGCGAATAGCGGCATCGACGGGCCGCCGCCGACGTCCTCGCCCAACTCGGACGAGTAGACCGGACCCGCGAGGTCCAGGTAGACCAGCGCCAGCGTCCTTGTGACGAGGGAAAAGAGAAGGAAGGCTCCAGCCAGAGCCGCCGCGCGACGATGCCGCGCCATCCACCAGAGCATGGCCAGCACCGCTGCGGCGAAAAGCAGCGTGATCATGGCGCGCCCTGGCTTGTCGCCGAAACCATGGATCGGGAGAACACGTCGACGTTGACATTGTCGGAGACGTAGAGCTCCCCGGGATGGCACGCTGCCCAGACGGCTGCGAAGTATCGGAGCACGTCGTCGTCGGTGCTCGCTCGGCCGCGCCTGCTCAGTGAGCCCGCCATGGCGGCCGGGAGGTCCTGGAGGCGGTCTATCGCGGTGACCAGGGGAGAGCGTCGATAGAACGCATCGCCAAGGACGAGCACGGGCTTGCCGATCAGCGCCGCTTCGGCGCCGCTCTTGGAGTTCACCGAGACCACAAGATCCGCCCGCGCCAGGACCTTGTAGTTGTTCGTCGAAGGCGGCAGCAGGACGAGATTGTCGTGGCGTCGCAGCAGTGCGAGGACGCGATCCGCATCGATTGCGCCGACCATCGCCGGGTGTTCCTTGACGGCGACCTGATGCGTGGGTGGGACGGAGCGGCAGATGAAGTCGACCAGTGCCAGCTGATCAAGGAACTGCGGGGAGCGAAGGGTCAGAGCCATGTCCCCAGGCACGTGCAGGGGGTAGTAGACGAAAGGCTTGCAGTCGTCGAGCGCGACATAGTGGCCGCGCAGCCGGAGGCTGCTCCAGATCATGCGGGCGTGGGTAGCCACATACTGGCCGATGTGGCTGAATTCCTGGCTCTTGCCATGCACATACTTGTCTGCAAGTTTCTGGACCAGGCGCACGGCGTTGCGAAGGTTGACGATCTTCTTCCACGCAGTCGTGTACTGATGTCGATCCTTCTGAGGAACGACAATCGCGCCTTTGCTGACTGTCTCGTGCAGGTAGCGAGCGACCTCGTCCGGTACGGCAGCGTCCGTTCCTTCGGAAATCTGCACGGCGGAGAAATCATTGCGGATGAAGAACAGCCGGCCGCGGAAGAAGCTCGGTTCGATGAACCAGTTGTCGATCCCGTTTCTGCGCGCCGCGAAGTAGCTGCCGACCACCGACAGGAATCCCCCCAGCTCCTGCACCATCGTCACCGGACCTTCGGCTGCGAGGGCCTTGCACGCCTCGTCGGCGGCGGCGAGGGAGCGAAGCAGTTTGCGGCGCATGATTCCGGAATCTCGAATACCGAAGGCGTAGCGTTCGTGGCCGAACCAGTAGTTGAGGTCGCGAAGTCCAAATTGCTCCAACTGCGCGGACATCGCTTCTTCGGTCGTCTTCGGAACGACTCGACTCTCCGTCGCCGAAAAGACGCGCAGGCCTGCCGCGGTCAGCATCTCCGAGCTGCGATCGTCGAACGATAGGAACGCCATCTCATGGCCGGCCGCGCGGACGGCGGCCCCCACCTTCAGCCAGAACGCCGTCTGGTATTCGGCGAGTGTCGTGATCAGGAAGCGCATCACAAGGTGTCGCCGCCCGACCCGGAGAGGACGACGGGATCCCAGACCAGCAGGGTCGGGGTGTTGCGAAGTGTGGGCGCGAAGTCGAGGCGGCGGACTGCGACGATGCGAAGCAGGCCACGCTGCTCCAGGCGACGGGCCGCCGTCACCAGGTCGGCGAGGTAGTTCTGGCGCCGGATGTAGGCGATGGAAGCGAGATCACGGAGCGATCGGCGGCTGAACAGCTCGAGCGTCGGCTCGATGTGGATGACACGGCGGACGCCCGCGTCGATGAGATTGCGCAGCACCTTTTCGGTGTGTGAAGGCAACTGCTCGAGGCAGAAGTTCGTGAACACCACCGCTCCCCGAAGCTCGGCGAACCCAGGCGAGTTGCGGTCGAGAAGGTCGATCGAGCTGGCCGACACCGAGTTGAGCGAAAAGTGGCGGGCGACGGTGCTAACCACTTCGATGCCTGTCGGCGAAAGCTCGAGGCCGCGCAGCTCCCGCCAGCGGTTGGACGTCGCCGCCGCGAACAGGTTGCGCCCGGCGCCGCTGCCGACCTCGATCAGCCGGTCGACACCGAGGTCGAATTCTTCGAGCAGTGCGATCAGTCGGTGAGTTCGATAGCGGTAGTAGTCGCAGGCCAGTATTGATTGCAGGCAGCCGTTGACCTGGGCACGAAGGAGACGCCGATTGCGCGTGTACACGTAGTCTTCGAGGTCGCGGGCCGTTTCCCAGGAGCGAGCCTGCAGGAAGTCCTTCCACTCACCGCCGTCGTAGTCGGACTGCACCTGGCTGCTGGTGCGCCTGCGCCGGCGCACGAGCTTGTGGCCGAGGTCGGACAGGATGCTGCGCACGTAGAGCATGGCTGCGAGCGAAGCGGGGACCGGTACGGCGTTGGGCGGGTTCGGGCTCATAGGGGTCGGAGGCTGGAGGGGGGGCCGTCGGTGTCGCGGTCGCCTGTGCCGGTATGTGGCGGGTTGCCGCGCGCCGGTCGATGCGGGCCGATGTGGATCGAGGCCAAGGGAAGATGCGTGATGGGGTGGCCTGCGTGGCGGACGGACCAGCAGTCCATGCGCTGATGTCGACAGATCGCACCTAGCAGTTGGCGCACGAGATCCAACTCGAGCCGCTTGGCCCGACGTTTCGGCTGCAGTCGGTCGCGCAACGAGGCGGTCCAGCGCGAGCCTGCGACGTTCGCGGCTAGCGCCTGGAACCTCTGCGCGGGTCGGGAACGCGTCCTGGAACTCGCAAGCGAGCGCAGCACAGCGCCGCTGGGCAAGCGGCCCTTGCGAGAGACGAGCGCCGCGACGAGCACTTCGGCGATCCTGTCGGCGGCGGCGCCGTCATTGGCATGGAACCAGGGGCGTACAAGAGCACGATGCCGGCCCTCGAAGTCGAAGCTGCCGGTCGCCGCGGGGAGGTCACCGAGAACACGTTCTAGCTCGGGCTCCGACACCACGCTCTGGCTGACTCTGGAAGGCAGCGAGCTATGGCGGCTCATGAATTCGGTGTTGAGGAAGTCCATCGACAGCGGCAGTTTGTCGAGGAGGAGCGATTCGATCGCAGTGCCGCAGTTCAGGTGCACCACGCAACTGGCATGGTGGATGACGTTGAGGACGCTGCCCTGACCGTCGACGACGACGTTCGGCGCGACGGCGAACTCGCGCCGGTAGAGCGCGTCGTTCTCGAACGGATGCGGCCTCACCAGGAACGGCGTGCGCGGAAAGCGAAGCGCGAGGCGCAGCACGGCGTCGAGGTATTTGCGCAGAATCTGCCGCGACTCGCCCAGCAGCTTCTCGACGTAGGTCTTGTCCCAGCCCGCGGCCACGAGGCTCGCTACTTCGGCTTCAGGGGACTTCGCGAACAGAGGATTCACCAGCGGAAAGTTGGCGTTCACCAAGACGTAGCCGTCCCGGTGGTAATCGAGCAAGGGGCGCCACCGCGGCGCCGCATAGTCGAATCGCGGACAGCCGGTCAGGTGGAGCCGGTCCTTCGGCATGCCGCTGCTCTCGGCGAAGGCGTCGTGAAGGGTGCTGCCCCAGAAGAAGTAGCCGGCCAGCACGCCGGCGAAGCCGCTGTCACGGACGTAGGCCGCCAGTCGGTCGGGCGTGTTGGCGCCGTCATCGGCGAGCACGCCGCCCTCGGTGTCGAGCACCCACACCGGTACGCCCATCGCCGTGTAGGCGCGAACCAGCTCGAGATTCGCCGGCCGGGCGAAGTTGACCACCAGCCCATCGAGCGCGAGCAGCGGGATATCGATGGCTTGCTCGTACAGGGGAATCAGGACGCTCTCCACGCCGCGCATCGCGAGCGCGTGGGCGACCATCACCCCGCCGGGAAGGTCGCGCTTCGGATGATCGACGACGTAGCCGATCCTCATGCCGATCCGGGCGGAAGCAGCACGCGGCGCACGACCTCGGTCTCCGAGCCGGTCAGCCGGAAGCGCGGCGGAGGCTCGGGATAGACGCGTGGAACAGAGATGTAGGTGGCCATGTACATCAGGCGGTCGTGGCCGGGCGCGACACGGCTGCCCATGTGGAGACAGCGACTGGTCTCGACCATGAACACCGACAGCCGCGGCGCCACCATCGCCTTCTTCTCTCCCGGGCGCAGCCTGGCCTCGACCACGGCATCGGGCCGCCGACTGCGAAGGGAATAACCGAATCGGTCCGAGACCGGACCGGGCAGGAATGTGAATGGGCCGTCGTCCGCATCCCGCACTTCGGTCAGGTAAACATAGAGCTTGATCGTGCGCGAGTCGTCGTAGTCCAGATGCCAGAGCTGCGATTGCGAGAGTGCCTTCCCGGTCGATTGCGACAGGACGAGCAGGACGTCGTCGAGGTACGGAATCTCGCCGTACGCCTTCGAGAGGATCGACAGGACGACGGGTTGGAGCGCAAAGGCGACGAACGGGTTGTCGCTCGGCAGCGTTCCGCCGATCTTGTCCTCGTCGAGCAGCCGTGTCCAGAAGTCCTTGTGCGTCGCGTCCTGCTTCAGAACCTCTGTCTTTCCCCGCAGGTACTTCGCCGCAGCCGCTTCCGCGAGCCGGCCCAGCAACACCCCATCGACCGCATCGCTGACGATGCAGTAGCCCTGCCGGTCCAGCTCTTCGGCCAGCCGGGCTTCGGCCGCGGATGGAACGATCGTTCGCGCGAGCTGGCGGCGATGCTCGATATCGCCTCGTACTCTGGCCCGCAGCGCATGTTTAATCAGGGGCGACAGGGGGGTTCGGTTCAAACGCCAGAGCGTCCGCCGCAAGAAGTTCGCACCGTTGGCCATAGTCTAGTTGTCCCTCCTCGTCATCTGGAAAGTCTCGCCTTCACGGCTTCGCGCAGCTTGCGACGCTGCTCGGCGCTCATGACCACGAAGTAGCATGCGGCCCAGCAGGCGATGAGCCAGCCGACCGATCCGAGCGCGAGCGAACTCCAGGAGTGAATCCTGCCCGCGAGCAGCGCCCCGGGCACGCCGAGTGCGATTGTCACGCCGAGCATGCGCAGCAGCCGCCAGTTCGCAGCCCCCGGCACGCCCAGCTCCGTGTTGACCTGGCGCATCTGCAGCACGAACGTCAGCAGGACCGCGGTGACCTGACCGAGGACGAATCCGAGTTCGCGCAGCCACGCCCCGGCGACCACCGAGATTGTCAACTGGAGCGCGATCTGCAGTGCCACGAGCCGGTTCATCATCGAGACCACGTGCGGCCTGCCGAGCAGCGCCGTCGCGCCGAAGCCGACCAGGACGCTCGCCGCCGGGACCAGAAACAGCGCTGCCTGCCACTGCCACATGGTCGAGAGGCTGGCGCCGATCCACAGCCGCAGGATCGGTTCCGAGAACGTGATTGCCGCCGCGAGAGGCGGCAGACTGACCAGGCCGATCACGAGAACGCCCGTCTGGCCGAGTCGTCGCAGGCCTTTGTTGTCGGCAACGCTGTCGAGCCGGGTCGCGACCGGCAGGACCGTGGAGCTCAGGGTGCCGAGTACGCCTTTCGCGAATCGCGGTAAGCGGTTGAGCGCATCGTACGTACCGACGGCCAGAGGTCCGAAGAAGACGCCGATGAGCAGCGGGGGCGACTGCGACTGCGTCGCGCCAAGCACCTTGTTCGCGGCCATCACGCGCGAGAGAGCGTAGAAGTGCGAACGATCGTCCGACAGAGATCGTGCAGGCCGTATGCCCCGCAGGTTCAGCGAATGGACCGCCACCGCGCCAGCTACTAGAGCGCGCAGAACTAGCGAAATCAGCAGCGCGTAGCAGACCACGTTGACGTCCCGGTCGGTCCAGATCGCGCCGAGAGTCAGCCCTGCGTAGCTGAGCGCGCTGAGTACCTCGATGCCACGCTGGGCGAGGTAGCTCTCGAAGCCCTTGACGATGCCCTCGCAAACCAGGGAAAGAAACAGCAGCGGCATCGCCACGCTCGTGGCGACCAGGACGCCCGTCAGTCCGGGCCGATCGGCCGCAGCGATCGACATCCAGCCCGGAATCCACGGCGACGCGACGAACAGACCGATGCCCGCCGCCGCGCCGACGCCGACCGATCCAACGCTCGCGAGCGTGAGCAGGCGGGCACAGCGTTGCCAGTCGCCGTTCGCGCGGGCCCTCGCGACCGCCTGGGTCGCGATCTCGCCGAAGCCGAAGTCCAGGACGGCGAGTGCGGCCACCGGCACGAACAGACGAGCGACGGCGACGTGGCCGAAGCCGGCCAGGCCGTACTTCGCGATCAGCACCGGCACCAGCAGCAGGCCGACGACGCTGACGACGAAGAACGCCGCCGCCGAGAGGGCGACGTTGCGGAAGAGCGGACCCAGCATCAGGCGGCAATCAGTCGACTCCGCAAGGACCGGCGGATGACGTCGGCGATGCGCTCGACCTGCGCCTCGGCCATATTCGATCCCGACGGCAGGCAGACGCCGCGCTCGAACAAGTTGGCCGCGATGTCGTGGCTTGGTGCGTGCGGGAAGAAATCGCAGCCGGCGAACAGGGGTTGCAGATGCATAGGTTTCCACACCCGGCGCGCTTCGATCTTCTCTGCAGCCAGTGCACGGATCAGGTCTTCCGGATGATGGTTCTCGCGCAGAGCGCAGGCGGAAAGCCAGCGCGTCGAGCGGCCGTAGGGCGCCTCGGGCATCCACTCGATCGCAGTTACGCCCTTGAGCAGCCGTTCGTAAGTCTCGAACACCTGGCGCCGCGCCGTGACGCGCTCGTCGAGCACCTTGAGCTGGCCGCGGCCGATGCCGGCCAGCACGTTGCTCATGCGGTAGTTGTAGCCAACCTCGGTGTGCTCGTAGTACGGCGCGTTTTCTCTCGCCTGAGTCGAGAGGTAGCGCGCCCGGGCGATGAGGGCCTTGTCGTCGGAGACAAGCATCCCACCGCCGGACGTCGTGATGATCTTGTTGCCGTTGAACGAGAACACGCCCAGCCGTCCCAGGGAGCCGCTGGCGCGGCCCCGGTAAGTGGCGCCGAGCGACTCGGCGGCGTCTTCGACAATCGGAACGTCGAACCCGTCACATAGGTCGGTGAGGGCCGCCATGTCCGCGCTCTGGCCGTAGAGGTTGACGACGACGACGGCTTTCGGCAGCCGGCCCTTCGAGAGACGGTCTTTCAATGCTTGCCCGAGAGCGGCGACCGACATGTTCCAGGTGGCCGGGTCGGAATCGATGAAAACCGGGGTCGCCTTCTCGTAGAGGATCGGGTTCGCGCTAGCGACGAAGGTGAGGCTCGAGCAGAAGACTTCGTCGCCAGGCCCCACGTTGAGAAGCCTGAGCGCAAGGTGGATCGCCGCCGTTCCCGAGGAGAGCGCCGCCGCGTGCGCCACGCCGATCCGCTGCGCCATTTCGGACTCGAACGCGTCGACGTTCGGCCCGAGCGGCGCAATCCAGTTGGTCCGGAACGCCTCTTCGACGTAGCGCATCTCTTCCTCGCCGAGGTGCGGGGTCGAAAGCAGGATATGCGCGTCGAGGTCGCGGCGGAGCAGGATGTCGACCGGGCGGCCGTGAGCATCGATCAGCGGCAGCTGGTTGACCTGATGCGCATTCATTTCCCGCAACGCCTCGGTGTTCGAGCACGGATGAAGGCGAACGATCGGGGCCTGGGGTTGCAGCACGGAAAGCGGCTCGTCGAGAGACGAGCTGTCGAGCAGGCGCCGTCGAATGTCGCCGTCGGTGATCGTGCGAACGAGCTTGCGGTCGCCATCAACTAGCAGAACGATGCCCTTGGCCGTGACCTGCAGACGCTCGAGGGCGTTGCGCAGACTGTCGGATGCGAAGACGAAGAAGTCGTTGATCGTTGCCATGGTTGCCTCATTGCGGGTCGGAACCCGCCTCTTTCGTCAGAACTCGTCAAGCGTTCGGATCGTGCGGGCCGGACAGCCGATGACGAGGTCGCCCGCGCCGACGTCCTTCGTCACCACCGCGCCCATGCCGACCATCGCGCCGCGGCCGACACGCAAGCCCTGGCGCAGGCTGCAGCCGATGGCCAGCTCGACGCCGGCCTCGACCCGCACCGCGCCCGGCACGGCGACGCCGGGGGCCAGCGTCGCGTAGTCGTCGAGCACGCTGTCGTGGCTGACGGTGCAGCCGATGTTCAGGATGACGTGGCTGCCGATCGCGACGTCGGTGGAGACGACGCAGCCGGCGGCGACCATGCTGCCTTCACCGATCGTGTCGCGCCCCGAACGAACCGCGCCGCGATGCACGAGAATAGCGAAGCGCGGCTGGCCGAGCGCCTTCATTCGCTCCACGACGGTACGACGCTGGCGCGGGGAGCCGAGGGCGACGAAGAACCAGGGCTCGCCTTCGCAGCGAGTCCAGTCGTCGATGCGACCGATCACGGGCAGGCTGCCGACCTGGGTGCCCTGCAGCTCGGCGCGGTCGTCGAGGTGTCCGAGCACGGTCCAGGGCGCCTCGCAGGCGCCTGCCAGCCAGGCCGCTTCGCGGGCATGGCCACCAGCTCCGACGATGACGAGGCGAGGTGCGGACGCGGACATGGGTTTCAGTAGGTGTTCGACTTCTTGAGCAGGGCACCGTCCAGGGCGATGCTCGCCATGAGGGCGGCGACGCGCACGTCGGTCTCGCCGTCGCCGTACACGTTCTCGCGCAGTTCGCGGGGCAGCTCGCGCGCAAGGCGGATGGCGGCGCGGATCGCCGCCTCCTCCGCCGGCGCGTCGATGACGTTGCCGTTGCGTTCGCGGTCGAGCTGTCGGTCGCCGACGTTGACGACCGGCGTGCCGAAGGACGCCGCTTCGATGATGCCGCTGCTCGAGTTGCCGATCAGCAGGTCGGCGGCGGCGAGGAGCGAGACGTAGTCGCCACGGCTCAGGTGCGTCACGGCGCGAAAACCCTCCCTGTCGGCGCAGACGCGGTCGATCTCGGCGCGGATGCGCGAGTTACCGGTATCAGCATTGGGCAGCAGGCAGATCGCCTGCATGCCCTCGGCTCGGACCGCCTGCAGCAAGGCCCCGCACTGCGTGCCGGCCAGGTCCGCGTCCTGGACCACAGGGTGGAACAGGACTGCGGCGATCGGCCGGGCGGCGTCGAGCTCGAAACGGCGCGCGGCCTCCTCGCGCGTCCATTGCGCCATCGCCTCCAGCCCCACAAGGCCGGGCGTGCCGACGACGTGGATGCGCGCGTCCTCCTCGCCCATGCGCAGCAGCCGCTGGCGCGAGCCTTCGGTCGCGACCAGGTGCACATGCGCCAGCTTCGAGATCGCATGGCGCATCGCGTCGTCGATCGTGCCCGAGCGCTCGCCGCCGCAGAGATGGACCACGGGAACGCCGGCCAGCACGGCGGCGAACGCGCCGGCGAGCATCTCGGCACGGTCACCGAGCAGGAGCAGGACGTTCGGCCGGCGCTCGGCGAGCAGCGCAACCATGCCCGCCATGACCTGCGCCGCACCGCGCCCCATGCCGACGCCGTCGTCGTCGATCTCGGCCGTGATCCGGGCCGAGATCGCGAGGCCGCTCGCCTCGACTTCCCGCACCGTGAGCCCGAAGCGCGGCGACAGGTGCATGCCGGTGACGGCGAGCTCAAGGGCGATCGTCGGAGTTGCGCGCAGGCGCTGCAGGGTAGGCAGCATCAGGCCGAAGTCGGCCCGCGTTCCGCTCAGGTAGAGGACCTTGCGGGTCACGCCAGGTCCTCCCAGCGCAGCAACGTGCCCGTGGGCAGGGCGCGGGCGGTGCGGCGCCCGAGCAGCTCGCGGCTGTGCTCCGCGCCGATGCCGTGCCCGGGACGCAGGAAGCGCAGGTCCGCGGCCGCGAGCACCGCGCCGGCGGCGAGGTCGCGGCCGACGAAGGCGCTGCGGCGCACCAGCGCACGGACGGGCAGCTCGCTCGCCCGCGGCGCTTTGACGCCGTCGCCGAGGGCCTGCTCGATCGCGCGCACGCCTCGAACCAGCGCGGCGAGCTGGGTCGGATCGAGCGAGGCCTGGTGGTCGGGGCCAGGCATCGTGCGGTCGAGCGTGAAGTGCTTCTCCAGCACGCACGCGCCCATCGCCACCGCCGCCAGGCTGACCTCGATGCCCAGGGTGTGGTCCGAATAGCCGACGGGGACCGCAAGCGCGGCCTGCATGCTGCTCATCGCCCGCAGGTTGACGTCGGCCGGCTCGGCCGGGTAGTTGGAGGTGCAGTGCAGCACGGTCAGCCATTCGCCCGGAGACCCAGACGCATCGGCTTCGCCCCGGCTGGCGCGAAGCCATTCGACGGCACGCGCCGTTTCGTCAAGGGTCGCCATCCCCGTCGAAAGGATCAACGGCCGCCCGGTCCGCGCCAGGACCTCGAGGAAGGGACGGTTCGTCAACTCGCCGGAGGCGATCTTGATTCGCCGCATGCCCAGGCGAAGCAGGAGCTCGACGGCCCAGGTGTCGAACGGCGTCGACATGAACTCGATGCCACGCTCGGCGCAGCGCGCGGCGATCGCCTCGTGATCGGCTTCCGAGAGCTCGAGCGCGCGGATCATGGCGTGCTGGTCGCCGGAATCGGTGTTCGCCTTCTGGTAGCTGGCCTTCTCCGTGCCCGGCACGACGATGTCGTCGGCGCGGAAGGTCTGGAACTTGACGGCGTCGGCGCCGGCGTAGGCGGCGGTGTCCACGAGCTGCAGCGCGGTTTCGAGCGAGCCGTTGTGGTTGACGCCAGCCTCGGCGATGATGAAGCAGCTCATGACATGTTCCCGGGCGCGGGCCTGTTCACCACACCGTCAGGCCGCCGTCGACCACGAGGTTGTGGCCGGTGACGTACGACGAGGCGTCGGAAGCGAGGTAGACGACGGCGCCGCTCATCTCGTCGACCTTGGCCATCCGGCCGAGCGGCACGCGGGCGCTGTAGCGGCGGCTGAACTCCTCGTTCTGTCCGCTGGCTACACCGCCGGGCGTGATCGCGTTGACGCGCACGCCGCGATGGCCCCAGTAGGCGGCGAGGTAGCGGGTGAGCCCGAGCAATGCCGCCTTGCTCGCCGAATAGACCGCAGGCGTGTTGATCGCCCGGCCTTCGTACATCGAGCCTTCGTAGATGCGCTGGTCGGGCGCGGCGATGCCGTAGATCGAAAGTGTCGTGACGATCGAGCCGCGGCCGCGCTTCGCCATCGCCGCGCCGAATACTTGGCAGCTGAGCATGACGCCCGTCGTGTTGACGTTCATCACCTCGTTCCAGTCGGCCAGCGGAAAGGTCTCGAAGGGCTCGAAGAAGTTCTCGCTCTTGGTGGCGACGTTGTTGACGAGCACGTCGACCGGCCCGAGCTCCGTCTCCACCCGCGCCGCGAGCGCCGCAAGGGCGCTGCGGTCGGTGACGTCGCCGGCGTAGCCGCGCACCCGGGCGGGCTGGCCGATCGCCGCGGCCAGCGCCTCCGCGCCGGCGCCGGCGCGGTCGACGATGGCGACGCTGGCCTGCTGGTCGGCGAGGGCGCGCGACATGCGGCTGCCGAGGATGCCGGCGCCGCCGGTGATGACGACGACCTTGCCGTTCAGGTCAAACAACGCAGGTCTCCTCTGCGCCGGCCGGGCCGGCATCGGTGTGCGGCAGGCGCTCTGCCATCAGCAGCTCCACGAGCCTGAAGTCGAGCAGGGTGTCGACGTCGATCGAGCGCTCGCGCGGCATGACGTGCAGGCGCGCCGCGCCGTCCCAGAGTCCGCGCTCGAGGGTGCGCCGCCACCAGACGTAGACCGAGGCATTCATCGAATAGACCGCGGGCGCCTGCTGCCGCGAGGTCACCGCGCCAGGCAGCGTCTTGACGAGCGCGGCGTGCCCCGCGGCATCGAGCTCGACCATGTTGAAGTACGGGTTCTTCTCCGCCGGATAGCCGGTGATGACGACGTCGGTTTCCGCGTCGAGCAGTGCGATGCACGCGACGATGTCATCCGCCGAGCGCAGCGGCGACGTCGGATCGAGATCGACGATGCGATCGACCGCGACGCCCATGGCCTCGACCCCCGCCACGAGGTGGCGAATGACAGGCAGCTTCGCCGCCGTTGACGTGGCCAGCTGGGCCGGACGCATGAACGGCACCTCGGCGCCGTGCCGTCGCGCCAGCTCGGCGATGGCCGCGTCGTCGGTGGAGACGAACACGCGCTCGATCGCCGGGCAGGCGAGCGCCTGCTCGATCGTCCAGGCTATCAGCGGCTTGCCGTGCAGCGCGCGGATGTTCTTGCCGGGCAGGCCGGTCGAGCCGCCGCGGGCGCAGATGGTGGCGATCGTCGTCACGCGGCCCGCTCCTCGCGGATCGCCGCGTTGGCGGCGATCGCCAGCCGGGTCGCGCGCAACCCTTCGTGCAGCGGCAACCGGGTCGGCTTGCCGCCGCGCGCCGCGGCGATGAGCTCGGCCATCGCCTCGAGGTAGGCCGCGTCGACGGCGAAGCCTTCGTCATGGCGTTCGCTGCGGCCGGCGGGGCCGTGAAGGGCGAGCGAGCGGGCCGGCAGATCCCAGGTGGCCGAAGCCTCGTCGCCGACGATGTGGATGCGGCGCACCGGCGTGCGCGACACGTAGTCGAGCTGCACCGAGAGCAGCTCGCCGGCGGCGCCGCGCAGGGTCAGCGCAGCAACGTCTTCGGCATCGATCTCGAGGCGCGAGCGCTTGTCCCCCCAGGCGCCGAGGAGGTGCACGTCGCCGAACAGCCAGCAGGCGAGGTCGAGCTCGTGGACGAGGTCGAGCACGACGCCGCCGCCGCGCTCGCGGCTCGCGCCGTAGCCCTGGCGGTAGTCCCGCTGCGGTCGCCAGTCGGGGAGCCACTGGCCGACCTCGAACGAGGCGCGCACGATCGTTCCGAGCCGCCCGTCGGCGAGCCACGAGTGGAGTACGCCGAGCGAGGGCAGAAATCGGAGGACGCAGCCGACCTGCGTCGCCGGCAGCTCGCTCGCGGGCAATCGCTGCAGCGCTTCCGCATCGCCGGCGGCGATCACGACCGGCTTCTCGATGAAGGTGGCAACGCCGGCGCGCAGCAGCGGAAGCAGCAGCTCGGCATGTCGATCCGAGGGCGTGGCGACGACGGCGAGCGTCGGCGCCCAGGCCAGCGCCTCGGCAGTATCGGTCAGCACCTCGGCGCCGAGCTCGGCGCTGAGCGCATCGTGCCGGCCGTCGGCGCGCAGCAAGGCGTAGCCCGCGTCGGGGAGAAGGCGGCGCAGGTTGCCGATGTGCCGGCGCCCGATCGAGCCGGTGCCGGCGACCAGGATGCGCGCGGCGCCGGCGGCTGCGCTCAGAACCATCTCTCCAGCCGGTCCAGCGCCATCCAGAACCCCGCCCCGTCGTTCTTGTGTCCCTGCCAGATCTCGGGAATGAACGAGGCCTTCGGCGCCCGCCGGTCCAGCACCTCGGCGACCATGGCGAAGTCGACCGTGCCGTCGCCGATCTGCAGGCCTTCGCCGTCGATGCCTTCGGCGTCGACGATGTGCAGGTGCGCCGAGTACGGCCCGACCTGCTCGAGGAACTCCTTGAACGAGCGCGACTCGTGGGTGCAGGCTAGCTGCGAGTGCGAGATGTCGAGGCAGACGCGGTGCCCCGTCTTCCGGCAGAAGGCGACGATCTCGTCGGCCGTCATGAACAGGTTGTGATAGCGCTGGCCGCCGAAGTGCCAGGGGAAGGGCGGCATCGTCTGCGGGATGATCTCGACGCCTTCGCTGTCGAGCTCGACCAGCGCCGAGGCGATGGCTTCGTAGAGCGGCGCCCGGGCCGAGATCGGCAGCGCGCCGTCGGCGCTGAAGCCGCCGGCGTTGATGATGATCGGCGGCCGCGGCGCCCGGGTGAAGTAGGGCTTGAGCTTGCGGGTGAGGTCGATCACCCGCTGCAGTTCCTCGATCGAGCGGCGCCGGTAGGCCGGGTCGGGCGAGCACAGGTCCATCACGTGGTCGCCGGCGAAGAGCTCGGGCGCGTGCACCACCAGGCCCATGTCGAACACGGTGTCGCCGATGTGCCGGGCGGGCGACTCGTCCATGTCCTTGTAGCTGAGGTGGAACTCGAGGACGTCGAAGTTCGACAGCGCCGCCATCTTCTTCAGGTCGTGGTAGCGCACCGGGACGCCGAACGGCCGGCGAAAGCGGAACGGCCGCGCGGCGACGCCGGCCTCGTCGACATCCGACGGATAGAAGAATTCGCCCGCCGCCATGTCGCGCCGTGCTGCCTTGCCGACCAGGTCGACCTTGCGGTAAGGCGAGAGGCCCTTCCCGGGGCTGCGCACCTCGACCATCTCGGCGCCGATGATCTCGCCGGCCCGCAGGTCGCGGTTGACGACCAGGCTCTTGGCGAGCACCTCGCGGTTCATCAGCTCGCCCTGCGTGACGCGGCGCGCCTCGCCCGAGCCGAGCGACTGCTCGACCTCGCGGATGCCCTGCACCATCGCCTTGAACTCGTCGGGCAGGAGGCTCACGCGGTGATCGTTGCCTTCCATGCTGCGGTCGAGGGTGAAGTGCTTCTCGATCACCTTGGCGCCGCGCGCCACCGCCGCGATCGGCACCGAGATGCCGCGCTCGTGCCCCGAGTAGCCTACCGGGCAGTCGCCGATCTGGCGCAGGCGATCCATGTAGGCGAGGTGGATGTCCTTGAAGGGCGCCGGATAGGTCGAGTTCACGTGCAGCAGCACGTAGGGCGCGCTGTGGCGCTTCAGGATGCGCACCGCGTCGACGATCTCGGCCTCGTTAGACATGCCGGTGGAGCAGATCAGGGGCTTGCCGATCCGCGCCAGCACCTCGAGCAGGTCGTGGTTGGTGAGGTCGGCCGAGGCGAGCTTGAACGCCGGCATGCCGTAGCGGTCGAGCGCCTCCACGCTTTCCTTGTCCCACGGGGTGCACAGGGGCAGGATGCCGCGCGCCTTGCAGTGGTCGAAGGCGGCGAACATGTCCTCGGTCGAGAGCTGGAACTTCGCCAGCAGGTCGAGCGTGTACTGTGCGCCCAGGTCCTCGCTCACGTCGCTGGCGTCGCCCGAGTTGCGATAGAGCTGCGCCATGCTGCGCATCTGGAACTTGGCGCAGTCGGCGCCGGCGGCGACCGCCTCGTCGATCAGCTTCTTCGCCAGCTCGAGGCTGCCGTTGTGGTTGTTGCCGATCTCGGCGATCACGAACGCCGGCGAATCGGCGCCGATCGTGAAGCTGCCGATGTGGATCTCGGCGTCGCCACGCTGTGCGATCGCGATCAGGTGGCGGTGCCGGTCGAGCAGCGGGATCAGGCTGATGCGGTCGGAGAAGCCGCGTTCGATCTCCTCGTGCGGCGCGTCGTGCGGCAGGAAGAAGAAGTTCTTGTTCGCGACCTCGATCGCCGCGCTGTCGGTGTCGAACGAGGGGCTCGAGGTGATCCAGCGGCGCACGTCACCGTCGGTGAGGATGCCCTCCATCTCGCCCGAGGCCGAGACGCAGAGCACCACCCGCGCCTTGTTGTCGTTGATCTTGCGCAGCGCGTTGTGCAGCGAGTCTTCGGAGAAGACGATGAACTTGGCGACGTTTCGGGTCAGGATCATTTCAGGAGGAACTCCCTCATCAGGGCTTCGACGACCAGGAAGTCGGCCAGGCTGTCGATTTCCCAGCCTTCCTCTTCGTTCATCGTGTGCATCGCGATCCGTCCGCAGAGGCGGTTGTTCGCGGCGCGAAACGCCGCTGCGCGGGTGACGTAGATCGAGCCGTTTTCGCGGTACCAGCGCGCATCGGCGGCGATGTCCTGCCGGCGCGGGCGGTTCTTGTAGTCGTAGAGCGCTTCTGGCGCGGCGAGGTTGCGCCAGAAGAAATGGTGGTTCTCGCAGACGCCGAGCAGCGAATCGGCACCTTCGCTCTCGAAGCGGCCGAGCGCAGCGGCAAGCGAGCCGGGCAGGCGCAGCGGCGAGGTGGGCTGCAGCAGCACGACGGCCGAGATGTCGCTGCCCTGCTCGGTGTACCAGTCGAGCGCGTGGCGCATCACCGGTTCGGTCGGCGTGGTGTCCTCGGCGAGCCGCGCCGGACGCAGGAACGGCACCTCGGCGCCGTGCTCGCGGGCCACTGCGGCGATCTCTTCGCTGTCGGTAGAGACGACGACATGCCCTATGGCGGCCACGTCCTTGGCCTGGCGGATGCTCCAGGCGATCAGCGGCAGCCCGGCGATGTTCCGGATGTTCTTGCCCGGCACGCCCTTGGAGCCGCCGCGCGCCGGAATGATGGCGAGGATGCTCACCGCAGCGTCACTTCGGCAGCGCCGCGAAGTAGGCGATCGAGCGCTTCAGGCCTTCGTCGAGCGCGATCGTCGGTTCCCAGCCGCCGAGCGCCTGCCGGGCGAGCGAGATGTCGGGCTTGCGCTGCACCGGGTCGTCGGCGGGCAACGGCATGAACACCAGCTCGCTCTTCGAGTTGGTGAGGTTGATCACCTTCTCGGCCAGCTCGAGCATCGAGAACTCGCCGGGGTTGCCGATGTTGACGGGGCCGGTGAAGTCGTCGGGCGTGTCCATCGCCCTGAGCATCGCCTCGACCAGGTCGTCGACGTAGCAGAAGCTGCGCGTCTGGCTGCCGGTGCCGTAGATCGTGATCGGCTCGCCGCGCAGCGCCTGCATGATGAAGTTCGAGACCACCCGGCCGTCGTTCGGGTGCATGCGCGGGCCGTAGGTGTTGAAGATGCGCACGACCTTGATGCGCAGGTCGTGCTGCCGCCGGTAGTCGAAGAACAGCGTCTCGGCGCAGCGCTTGCCCTCGTCGTAGCAGCTGCGCGAGCCGATCGGGTTGACGCGGCCCCAGTACGACTCGGGCTGCGGATGCACCTCGGGGTCGCCGTAGACCTCGCTGGTCGAGGCCTGCAGGATCTTCGCGCGCAGCCGCTTGGCCAAGCCGAGCATGTTGATCGCGCCGTGCACGCTGGTCTTGGTCGTCTGCACCGGGTCGTGCTGGTAGTGCACCGGCGAGGCCGGGCAGGCGAGGTTGTAGATCTCGTCGACCTCGACGTAGAGCGGAAAGGTCACGTCGTGGCGCACCAGCTCGAACGACGGGTGACCGTGCAGGCTCGCGAGGTTGTCCTTCGTGCCGGTGTAGAAGTTGTCGACGCAGAGCACGTCGTGCCCCTGCGCGATGAGCCGCTCGCAGAGGTGGCTGCCGAGGAAGCCGGCGCCGCCGGTGACGAGGATGCGTTTGGATTGGCTGTACTTGCGCATGGGGCGGGCGGAGGTCAGGAGCGGCCGATGCCGACGTATTCGATGCCGAGCGAGCGCATCAGGCGCGGCTCGTAGAGGTTGCGGCCGTCGATGACGACCGGCTGCTTGAGCTGGCGCTTGATCGCCTCGAAGTCGGGGCTGCGGAATTCCTTCCATTCGGTGACGATGACGAGCGCGTCCGAGCCTTCGAGCGCCTCGCCCTGGCTGGCGACGAAATCGATGTCGCCCACGCCTTCGAGCACGCGCCGCGCCTCGTTCATCGCCACCGGGTCGTAGGCCTTGATCCGGGCGCCGCGCCGGCACAGCTCGGCGATGACGATCCGGCTCGGCGCCTCGCGCATGTCGTCGGTCTCGGGCTTGAAGGCCAGGCCCCAGACGGCGAACTGGCGCCCGGCGAGGTCCTCGCCGAAGCGCGCCACGACCTTGTCGACGAGCACCCGCTTCTGCCTTTCGTTCGCGGCTTCCACCGCCTCGAGAACGCCGAGCTCGACGCCGACGTCGCGCGCCGTCTTGACGATCGCCTTCACGTCCTTGGGAAAGCACGAGCCGCCGTAGCCGGCGCCGGCGTAGAGAAACTTGTAGCCGATGCGCGGGTCGCTGCCGATGCCCTTTCGCACCAGCTCGATGTCGGCGCCGACCTTGTCGGCAACGAGCGCCAGCTCGTTCATGAAGCTGATCCGCGTCGCCAGCATCGCGTTGGCCGCGTACTTGGTGAACTCGGCGCTCTTCAGGTCCATGACCAGCAGGCGGTCGTTGTTGCGCACGAACGGCGAGTAGAGCGCGCGCATCAGCTCGATCGCGCGCGCGTCCTCGGCGCCGACGACGATGCGGTCGGGCCGCATGAAATCGTCGATCGCCGCGCCTTCCTTCAGGAACTCGGGATTCGAGACGACGGCGAAGTCGAGCTTCAGCTCGCGCTTGCCCAGCTCCTCGGCGATAACTGCTCGCACCCGCTCGGCGGTGCCGACCGGGACGGTGCTCTTGTCGATCACGACCTTGTAGTCGCGCATGTGTCGGCCGATGTTGCGTGCGGCGGCGAGCACGTACTGCACGTCGGCCGAGCCGTCGGCGTCGGGCGGCGTGCCGACGCCGATGAACTGCAGCATGCCGTGCTCGACCGCGGCGACCGTGTCGTCGGTGAACGAGAGCCGGCCGGAGGCGCGGTTGCGGCTCACCATGTCGAGCAGGCCGGGCTCGTGGATCGGGATGCCGCCGCCGTTGAGGGTGCGGATCTTCGCCGCGTCGACGTCGACGCAGACGACCTGGTTGCCCATTTCCGCGAGGCAGGCGGCGGTGACGAGGCCGACGTAGCCGCAGCCGATGACGGTGATCTTCATGAGCGACCGTAGTTGTCCTCGAAGCGCACGATGTCGTCCTCGCCGAGGTACGACCCCGACTGCACCTCGATGATCTCGAGCGGCACCTTGCCCGGATTGGCGAGCCGATGCTTCTGGCCGAGGGGGATGTAGGTGCTCTGGTTCTCGGTGAGCATGGTCACCGCGTCGCCGTTGGTCACCTCGGCGGTGCCGGAGACGACGATCCAGTGCTCGGCGCGGTGGTGGTGCATCTGCAGGCTGAGGCGGGCGCCGGGCTTGACCAGGATGCGCTTGACCTGGAAGCGCGGACCCTGGTCGATCGATTCGTACCAGCCCCAGGGGCGATGCACGCGCACATGCGTGCTCGCTTCGGAGCGGCCGGCGCGGGCGAGGCCGGCGACTAGGTCCTTGATGGCCGGGCTTTTCGAGCGGTGCGCGACCAGCACCGCGTCGGCGGTCTCGACCACGGTGAGGTCGTCGAGGCCGATCACGCTCACGAGCCGGCTGGTGGCATGGACCAGCGTGTTGCGCGAATCGGCGAGGATCGCGTCGCCCTGGCTCGCGTTGCCGGCAGCGTCGTGCTCGGCGATCTGCCAGACCGCGTCCCAGGCGCCGAGGTCGCTCCAGCCAGCGTCGAGCACGACCATCGCGACCGGCACGCCCGAACCGGCACGGCTCGCCGGCTCCATCACCGCGTAGTCGATGCTCTCGGAGGGGATCGCGGCGAACGCGGCGGCGTCGAAGCGCACGAAGGCGCCGTCGGTGGCGGCCTTCGACCAGGCGTCGCGCGAAGCCGCCAGGATGTCGGGCCGGAAGCGCCCGAGCGCGGCGAGCCAGACGCTGGCGCGCAGCACGAACATGCCGCTGTTCCAGAAGTAGCCGCCGTCGGCGACATAGCGCTCCGCGGTGGCGAGGTCGGGCTTTTCGACGAAGGCGGCGACGGCCACGGGCTCGCCGCCTGCCGCGGCCGAGCCCTCGACCCGGATGTAGCCGTAGCCGGTTTCCGGGCGCTGCGGCCGGATGCCGAGGACGACGACGCTGCCCGCGGCGGCGCCGGCGATCGCCTGGCGCAGGGCGGCGGTGCAGGCGGCGGCGTCGGGAATCGCGTGATCGGCAGGCGTGACGACAAGCACCGGATCCGTGCCGTGCCGCGTCGCCTCGAGCGCCGCCAGCGTGAGCGCCGGCGCGGTGTTGCGCCCCGTCGGCTCGAGCAGCACCGATTCCCTGGCGAAGCCCGCCGCGCGGAGCTGCTCGACGACGGTGAAGCGATGCTCCTCGTTGGCGACGATCGTCGGCGTCGTCACCCGCAGGCCCGGCCCCTCGACGGCGGCCAGGCGCAGCGCGGCCTGCTGGAACAGCGTCTCCTTGCCGGCGATGGCAAGGTACTGCTTCGGATGCTGCGCCCGGCTCAGCGGCCAGAGGCGCGTGCCGCTGCCGCCGGCGAGAATGATCGGCGCGACGTCTATCGGTCCGGCCGCGGTCATCGGGCGTCTCCTTCGTGTTCGGCGAGCTCGCTGCGCAGCATCGAGATCTGCGTCTTCAGCGCCAGGTACTCGCTTTCCTTGCGCGCGAGGAAAGCGCGGGTCAGCTTGACGCGTTCGCTCACGCCGTTGGGCGTGAGCACGTAGGCGTAGCGGAGCTTCTTGTCGCTGCGGCTGAAGTTCTGCGCCTTCACCCAGCCCTTTTCCAGCAGGGCCCGCAGCAGGTAGTGGGTCTTGCCCAGGCTCACGCCCATGCGGCGCGACAGCTCGCGCTGCGAGCAGTCGGGATGCTCTTCGAGCAGGCGCATCAGCTCGAGCGATGCGCTGCTGGGTTCGGGGGGAGAGGCGTCCAAGCGGGAAGTCTGTTCAACCGTTGAACGCGGGATTCTACAAGCGCAGAATCAGCGCTCCGGCGGTCGTTTTTCGCGCTCATCCCCCTCCCGGGAACACCCTTGCCGGGCAGGCGCGATAATTGCGGTTATGACAGAAAACTCCAGCGTCGCCGAATTGCCGGCAAGCATCGATCCCGAATCCCCGAGCAGCCCGCCGCCCAGCGAGGCCTCCCTCAAGTTCTCCGCCGTCGGCCTCTCGCCGATCCTGCAGCGCGCCGTCGCCGATCAGGGCTACACGACGATGACGCCGATCCAGGCCAAGGCCATCCCGCTCGTGCTCGCCGGCCGCGACATCATGGGCGCCGCCCAGACCGGCACCGGCAAGACCGCCGCGTTCTCGCTGCCGCTGCTGCACAAGATGCTGCCGCACGAGAACGCGAGCATGTCGCCGGCGCGGCATCCGGTGCGCGCGCTGGTGATCGCGCCGACCCGCGAGCTCGCCGACCAGGTGGCCGACAACATCAAGGGCTACGCGGCGCACTCCAAGCTGCGCTGCGCCGTCGTCTTCGGCGGCATCGACATGAAGCCGCAGACGCTCGAGCTGAAGCAGGGCGTCGAGGTGCTGGTGGCAACGCCGGGGCGGCTGCTCGATCACATCGAGGCGAAGAACTGCGTTCTCAACCAGGTGGAGTACGTGGTGCTCGACGAGGCCGACCGCATGCTGGACATCGGCTTCCTGCCCGACCTGCAGCGCATCCTCTCCTACCTGCCCAAGCAGCGGCAGACGCTGCTGTTCTCGGCCACCTTCTCGCCCGAGATCCGCCGCCTGGCCGAGAGCTACCTGCAGAACCCGCTGATGGTCGAGGTGGCGCGGCCGAACGCCACCGCCACCAACGTCGAGCAGCATTTCTACAGTGTCGCCACCGACGACAAGCGGCGCGCGGTGCTCAAGATCCTGAAGGAGCGCTCGATCACGCAGGCGCTGATCTTCGTCAACTCGAAGCTCGGCTGCGCCCGACTGGCCCGCTCGTTCGAGCGCGATGGCCTGCGCACCAACGCCCTGCACGGCGACAAGTCGCAAGACGAGCGGCTGAAGGCGCTCGAGGCGTTCAAGGCGGGTTCGGTCGACGTGCTCGTCGCCACCGACGTGGCGGCGCGCGGCCTCGACATCGTCGACCTGCCGGCGGTCTTCAATTTCGACGTGCCGTACAACGCCGAGGACTACATCCACCGGATCGGCCGCACCGGCCGCGCCGGCGCCTCGGGCCTGGCGATCACCCTGGTCTCGCGCGACGACACCCGCCTGGTCGACGACATCGAGAAGCTGATCAAGAAGAAGATCGAGATCGAGCCGCTCGAGCTCGATGACGACGCGTCGCCGCGGCGCGCGCCGCGCGAGCGCTCGCGCGACGACGAGGACTTCCGCCCGCCGCCCAAGGCCGTCGCCTCGCCGTATTCGGCGCGCACGCCGGGTCGGGAGATCGACATGCCGCGGCCAGCTACACCGCGCCCGGCGAGCGACCCGTTCTTCGACAAGCCCTACGAAGCCAGCGCCACTACGGCCGAGCCGGCCTGGGAACAGCGCGCCGCGCCGGCGGCGCGCGGTCTCTCGCCCAACATCAAGCCGAAGAAGAAGGTCGCCGCGCTGTTCGGCGGCAAGGTTCCGGAAACGGCCTCGTAAGGCTCAGCGCGCCGCGAGCAGGGCGAACACCGCGGGCACGTCGCCCGCAAGCGCCGTTCGCCGCTGCCGCCATTGCGCGACGCTGCCGCTTCGGGTGAAGCCGCCCGGCAGCGTCAGGCCGACGCTCACCGAGAGGCTCGTCGCCGGCTGCAGATGCGCGAGCAGCGCCTCGAGCAGGGCGACGTTGCGATACGGCGTCTCGATCAGGATCTGCGTCTGCGCATCGCGCCGCGATGCCGCTTCGAGCGCGCGGATGCGCGTCGCCCGCTCGTCGGCGGGCACCGGGATGTAGCCGACGAAGGTAAAGCTCTGGCCGTTCAATCCGCTCGCCGCGAGCGCGAGGGCGATCGAGCTTGCGCCGGGGTGGGCAACGACCGCGATCCCGGCGGCGTGTGCGGCGGCGACGAGCGCCGCGCCCGGGTCGGCGAGCGCCGGCAGCCCGGCTTCCGAGAGCAGGCCGAGATCGTGGCCGGCGCGGGCCGGGGCGAGCAGGGCATCGACGGCGCCCGGCCCGGGCGCGGCGTCGCGCCCCTTGTTCGGCCGCGGCAGCTCGACGATGGCGATCTCCTGCAGGGGCCGGGCGAGCGGGCAGACCGCATCCACCCGCTTCAGGAACGCGCGCGTCGTCTTCGCGTTCTCGCACACCCAGTGGCCGAGCCGCGACGCGGTACGGATCGCGCCGAGCGGCAGCAGCTCGTCGAGCGGCGCGGGCGCGCCGGCCGTACCGAAGTCGAGCGTGTTCGGAATCAGGTGCAGGGCGCCGGGTTCGCTCATCGCCCGCGGCCGCCCGTCGCCGCTTTTGCCGGCGCGGCCAGCGGATCGATGCCGGCCCGGCGCAACAGCTCGCAGGTGCGGATCAGCGGCAGGCCGATCAGCGCCGTCGGATCGTCGGACTCGATCGCCGCGAGCAGGGCGATGCCGAGCGTCTCGGCCTTGGCGCTGCCGGCGCAGTCGTAGGGCTGCTCGGTGCGCAGGTAGTGCTCGATCTCGGCGTCGGACAGGTCGCGAAAGCGCACCGTCACCGAGGCCAGCGCCACTGCGCGAAACCCACTCTCGCGGCAGGCGACCGCCACGGCGGTATGAAAGAGCACCGTGCGGCCGCGCATCGAACGCAACTGCGCCGTTGCCCGGACATGGTCGCCGGGCTTGCCGATCGCCGTGCCGTCGAGCTCGGCGACCTGGTCGGAACCGATCACGACCGCGTCGCGGTCGAGGTCGGCGATCGCGTCGGCCTTGGCCAGCGCGAGGCGCAGCGCCAGATCGGGCGGCGTTTCGCCGGGCAGCGCGGTCTCCTCGACCTCGGGCGCGCGCACCGTGAACGAGAGGCGCAGGCGCTGCAGCAGCTCGCTCCGGTAGCGCGAGGTCGAGGCGAGAACGAGGCGCCGGGAAGGCATCGGCCGATTCTCCCATCGGCGCCTCGTGCGGCCGGGCGCCGGGCCCGCCTCTACACTCGTGCGATGAGCTCCCGTCCCGCGTTCGATCCGGCCCGGCTCGACGTCGCGGCCTTCTCGGCCGCCCACGGCGCCATCGCCGGCAGCTGGCCCTTGCGCAGCCTGCCTCGTCTCACCTCGGCGACCGTGCCGCTGGCCGACGGCGGCGAGGATCCGGTCGCCTGGCGGGCCGAGGGCGCGCCCGCCCCGCTGCTCGGGGCGGGCATGCAGCCGGCGCTTCGGCTCGCTGCCGATGCGTCGGTCGGGCTCGAATGCCAGCGCTGCCTGCAGCGCATGGTCGTGGCGGTGAAGGTCGACCGGCGACTCTTCTTCGTCGCGGGCGAGGACGCCGCCGCCAGCCTCGACACCGAGAGCGAGGACGATGTCCTGACGCTGGAGCCCGCGCTCGACCTGCGCAGCCTGGTCGAGGACGAGCTGCTGCTGGCCCTGCCGCTGGTGCCGCGGCACGAGGTCTGCCCCGAGCCGCTGCCGTTCGAGGCGGAGCCCGAGCCGCCCGCCTCCGAGCATCCGTTCGCCGCCCTGGCCGCGCTCAAGCGCGGTTCGGGCGCGTCCTGAGCCGCCGCCCGCCATGACGGCCCGGCCAAGCGCTCGCTGCTACAATTCCCGGCTTTTCGCGGACCACCGGACTCCTGTGCCGGCCAGCCCGCGCCGCCCGCGCCACGCGGGCCCTTCGGAGAATTTTCATGGCTGTCCAACAGAACAAGAAGTCGCCTTCCAAGCGCGGCATGCATCGTGCGCACAACGCGCTCGCCAAGCCCGGCATCGCGATCGAGCCGACCACGGGCGAAACGCATCTGCGCCACCACCTGAGCGCCACCGGCTACTACCGAGGCCGCAAGGTGCTGAAGACCAAAGCGGACGCCTGATCCTTCCGCTGGCGTGACCCCGGCTGCCGAGAAGGCCTTGCCGATCGCGCACCTGTCCATGGCGGCAACTTCCGCCCCCACGATCCGTCTGGCCGTCGACTGCATGGGCGGTGACCACGGCCCGTCGGTCACGCTGCCGGCTTGCCGCGCGTTCCTCACTGCCCATCCGCAGGCCGAGCTCGTGCTCGTCGGCCGGGCCGAGGCGCTGAAGGCGACCGAGGGCTGGGAGCGCTGCACGCGCGTCGCGGCGAGCGAGGTCGTCGAGATGAGCGACTCGGTCGAGGTCGCCCTGCGACGCAAGAAAGACTCGTCGCTGCGGGTTGCCGTCAGCCAGGTCAAGCCGCTCGGCGACCGGCCTTCGCTGGCGCAGGCCTGCGTCTCCGCCGGCAACACCGGCGCGCTGATGGCCGTCTCGCGCTACGTGCTGAAGACGGTCGACGGCATCGACCGGCCGGCGATCGCGACGGTGATGCCGAACGAGCTCGACGGCTACACCACGGTGCTCGATCTCGGCGCCAACGTCGATTGCACGGCGGAGAACCTGCTCCAGTTCGCGGTGATGGGCAGCGCCCTGGTCGCCGCGGTCGAAGGCAAGAACGAGCCGACGGTGGGCCTGCTCAACATCGGCGAAGAGGCGATCAAGGGCAGCGAGACGATCAAGCAGGCGGGCGAGCTGCTGCGCGCCGCCGCCGCCGCCGGGCTGGTGAACTTTCACGGCAACGTCGAAGGCAACGACATCTTCAAGGGCACCTGCGACATCGTCGTCTGCGACGGCTTCGTCGGCAACGTCGCCCTGAAGACGGCCGAAGGGCTGGCGACCATGCTCACCAGCTTCATCAAGCAGGAATTCAAGCGCAACGCGCTGACCAAACTGGCGGCGCTGGCGGCGCTGCCGGTGCTCAACCGCTTGAAGCATCGCGTCGACCATCGCCGCTACAACGGCGCCGCGCTGCTCGGCCTGCGCGGATTGGTGTTCAAGAGCCACGGCTCGGCCGACGCCTATGCCTTCGAGCAGGCGCTGAACCGCGCCCACGACGCCGCGCGCAACGATCTGCTCGATCGCGTCGAGCGGCGGATCCGCGCAACTCTCGCGGCGATGCCCGCCGCCGCGGAGAGCGTTGCCGCCGCCGCGCCGGTCGGGGCGATCGATCCAGAAGCGGCTCCGCGCCCGGTGCTCGCCGCGGTCCAGTCGGCATGAGCGCCGCAGCCGCCCGCTTCTCGCGCATCGTCGGCACCGGCAGCTTCCTGCCGCCCGACCGCGTGAGCAACGCGCAGCTCGCCGCGCGCCTGGCGGCCGATGGCATCGAGACTTCCGACGAGTGGATCGTCGAGCGCACCGGCATCCGCTTTCGCCACTTCGCCGAAAGTCACGTGACCAGCAGCGATCTCGGCGCGGAATCGGCAAGGCGCGCGCTCGCCGCTGCCGACTGCGATCCGCAGGCGATCGACCTGATCATCGTCGCCACCTCGACGCCCGACATGGTGTTCCCCTCGGCCGCCTGCATGGTCCAGGAAAAGCTCGGCATCCACGGCTGCGCCGCGTTCGACGTGCAGGCGGTGTGCTCGGGCTTCGTCTACGCGCTCTCGGTCGCCGACTCGATGATCAAGACCGGCCTCGCCTCGAAGGCGCTGGTGATCGGCGCGGAAGTGTTCTCGCGCATCCTCGATTTCTCGGACCGCACCACCTGCGTCCTGTTCGGCGACGGCGCCGGCGCCGTCGTCATGGAGGCGAGCGAGGCGCCCGGCATCCTCGGCACCGAGCTGCACGCCGACGGTCGACACGTCGGCATCCTGTGCGTGCCGGGAACGGTGTCGGGCGGCAAGGTGCTGGGCGATCCGCTGCTGAAGATGGACGGGCCGGCGGTGTTCAAGCTCGCGGTCTCGGTGCTCGACAGCGTCGCCCGCTCGGTGCTCGCCAAGGCCGGCCGCACCGAGGCCGACATCGACTGGCTGATCCCGCACCAGGCCAACATCCGCATCATGCAGAGCACGGCGAAGAAGCTGAAGCTCGCGCCGGAGAAGCTGATCGTCACGGTCGACCGGCACGGCAACACCTCGGCCGCATCGATTCCGCTGGCGCTCGACGATGCCGTGCGTTCAGGCAAGATCAAGCGCGGCGACACGGTAATGCTCGAAGGCGTCGGCGGCGGCTTCACCTGGGGCGCGACCCTGTTCGATTTCTAGAGAAGCTGCTGCCCCGCAGAGGGCACGGCGGGAGACAACCCAAGCCATGAAACCTTTCGCATTCATCTTCCCTGGCCAGGGCTCGCAGGCCGTCGGCATGCTCGACGTCTGGGGCGACCATGCCGCGGTCCGGCAGACGCTCGAGGAGGCGTCGACGGCGCTCGGCGAAGACATGGGCCGCCTGATCCGCGAGGGACCGAAAGAGCAGCTCGACCTCACCGCCCAGACCCAGCCGGCGATGCTCACCGCCGGCATCGCCTGCTACCGCGCCTGGTTCGCGGAGACGAACCTGGCGCCGGAAGTCGTGGCCGGGCATTCGCTCGGCGAGTACGCCGCACTGGTCGCCGCCGGCGCCATCTCGCTTGCCGAGGCGCTGCCGCTGGTGCGCTTTCGCGCCGAGGCGATGCAGGACGCGGTGCCGGTCGGCGCCGGTGCGATGGCGGCCGTGCTCGGGCTCGATGCGGCCGCGGTGCGCGCCGGCTGCGACGCCGCGCGCGAGGCGACCGGCGAGGTGGTCTGCGCAGCCAACTACAACGACCCGCGGCAGACCGTGATCGCCGGCAGCAAGGCCGGCGTCGACAAGGCCTGCGAGCTGCTCAAGGCAGCGGGCGCGAAGCGGACCCTGCCGCTTTCGGTCTCGGCGCCGTTCCATTCGCCGCTGATGAAGCCGGCCGCCGATCGCCTGCGCGAGAAGCTCGCGGGTGTCGCGTTCGTCGCGCCGAAGATCCCGGTCATCAACAACATCGACGTGCGCAGCGAGAGCGATCCCGCGGCGATCCGCGACGCGCTCTATCGCCAGGCCTACGGCCCGGTGCGCTGGGAAGAGACGATCCGCGCGATCCGCGCCCGCGGCGTCACCGACATCTTCGAGTGCGGCCCGGGCAAGGTGCTCTCCAACCTGACGCGGCGGATCGACGCCGCCGCCGAATCGGTAGCGGTGCACGATCCGGCGTCGCTCGCCGCCGCCCGGGCGCTGCTCGGATGAGCGACGCCGCCGCTCCCGCCGCCGCTCAGGTGGCCTTCGTCACCGGCGCCTCGCGCGGCATCGGCCGGGCGATCGCCAGCACGCTGGCGCACAAGGGATTTCGCGTCGTCGGCACTGCGACCACCGAGGGCGGCGCGGCGGCGATCGGCGAAGCGCTGGCGGCCTTTCCGGGCAGCCGCGGCGTCGTTCTCGATGTGACCGACGGCGCCGCGGTCGGCGCGGCGATCGATGCGGTGGTGAAGGAGCACGGCGCCCTGCACGTGCTCGTCAACAACGCCGGCATCACCCGCGACATGCTCTCGATGCGCATGAAGGACGAGGACTGGGACGCGGTGCTCGCGACCAACCTCACCGCCGTGTTCCGCGCCAGCCGCGCCGCGATCCGGCCGATGATGAAGCAGCGCTACGGCCGGATCGTCAACATCACCTCGGTGGTCGGCGCCAGCGGCAATCCGGG
>JANMCC010000358.1:0-8637 GCA_031360885.1 Burkholderiales bacterium
AACAGCGTCTGGATCAGCGCCGGCAGCGTCGGGTTGGTGACGTAGTCCGCGAAGTTCGTGGCGTCGTTCTTCGGCTTGGACGAGTTGAATTTGTCCTTGTCGTCGAGGCCGATCACGAGCTCGTTGACCAGCGGGTTGCCGAGGCGCGAGACCTGGGTCCAGGCGCCGCCGTTGAGGCCGACCTTGTTCAGGCCGGTCGCCGGTGCGTTGCTCAGCAATCGTCCCTGGCGCAGGCTGGCCGTGGTCCAGGCGCCGATCACCGGGTCGGCGCCGGCGGTCAGGCAGGAGATCGGCAACTCGAGCGCGAGCGTGCTCACGCTCTTGGCTTCGAGGTCGTTGTTGTTGCCGCCCACCTCCGGCCCGAGCGGATTGAGGTTGAACAGATCGAAGGCCTTGCCGACGGCGATGTAGAACGGCTCCTTGCGCTGGCCGACGAACACCTTGGCCGGGGTGCTGCAGCCCGGGACGTTGACGGTGTAGATGTGCTGGTTGGCGTAGGTGTCGTAGGCGGTGGAGCTGCCGAAGGTCTTGTCGCCGATGTTGTCGACCGGCTTGTCGAAGGTCGCCGAGCCGCCGCTGGCGTTGGTGACGCTCGCCTTGGTGCCGGTGCGGCGGTCGCCGCGCACGATGTCGAGGGTGTAGGTCTCGCGCACGTTCAGCGTCGGCGGATTGACCGCGCCGTTGAACGGGCCGCTGTCGATCAGGGGAATCTTCACCGCCTTGCCGCCGACCGTGAGCGCCTGCGCCTTGGAGGTGTTGGTGAAGCGGAACTGGAAGCTCAACGCCTCGCTGCCGGCGCCGGTGTTGTCGATGTGGATCTCGTACAGCGCGTTCGGGTTGAACATGTAGAAGTTCGGCCCGCCCTGCGGATCCTGGAACGGGTTGTAGTTCGCCAGGATCGTCACGTAGCCGGCACGGCCGGTCTCGTAGCTGCGGAACATGTAGAGGTCGGCCGCGTCGACCGAAGGGTTCATGGCGATGTTCGGTGCCTCGCGGTGGCTCGAGGCCGCGGCGGGCAACGAGATCGATCCGCACAGCAGGGCCGCGGCCGCGATCGGCGCGAGGCGGAAGGCGACCGACGAGATTTGTTTCTGCATGTCTTGCTCCATTTGATGTGTGAAGTGAAAGTGAGTCGGCGCCCCAGGCGCCGGCGGGCTATCGAGAAGCGGCAGCGCCCAACGATTTCTTCAGTTCCTGTCCCGCGTGCGCCTGCGCGTCGCGCGCCTTGGCCACCACGGCGGCCATGCCGAAGAACTCGTGCGTGACGCCTTCGTAGATCCGGTGGTCGACGGTCACGCCGGCCTTCCTCAGCGCGGCGGCGAGCATGTCGCCGTCGCTGCGCAGCGGGTCGATGCGGGCGTTGATCAGCGTGACCGGGGGCAGCCCTTTCAGATCGGCATGCACGAGGTCGATGCGCGGATCGGCCTTTTCGGTAGGCCTGGAGAAGGTCTTGTCGGCGAACCAGGCCATCATGGCCTTGTTGAGCGGCTTGGCCGTGGCGCTGTCGCGGTACGAGGGCGTCGCCATGTCGCTGGCTTGGGCGATGGGATACACCGCGACCACATGCAGCGGCAGCGGCAGGCGCTGGTCTCTCGCTGCCATCGCGGTGGCGACGGCGAGGTTGCCGCCCGCGCTCTCGCCGGCGATCGCCAGCCGCTTCGGGTCGCCGTTGATCGACTCAGCGTTCGCCGCCGCCCACTTGTACGTCGCCAGCGCGTCGTCGTGCTGCGCCGGGAACTTCGCCTCGGGCGCGAGCCGGTAGTCGACCGAGACCACGATCGCGTCGGCCTGCTTGGCGAGGCCCCGCGATCCTCCGTCGTATACGTTCTTGTCGGCAAGCACCCAGCCGCCGCCGTGGAAGTAGACGACGACCGGAAACGGCCCGCTGCCGCTCGGCGTGTAGATGCGCACGGGCAGGGAGCCGGCGGGCCCGGGAATGGTCTTGTCGACGCTGGTGACGCCGGGCACGAGCGTGGTGGGCGACGTGTCCCGGCCCTCCTGCTTCAGCACGGCCATCACCGCGTCGGCCGGATTCGGCTGCTTGCGCGCTTCGGCGGCGTCGAGCGTCTCGATCGGCTTCGGGCCGAGAGCCGCCAGTGCGTCCAGCACCTTCTGCATGTCGGCGTCGGCGTGGAATTTCGTGCCGGTCCGCGATTCAGGGGCAGAGGCCTTCGAGGGCTTCGAGGTCTGTGCCGTCGCGACGCCGGCAACGGTCGCCGCGAGAACCGCCGCGACAGAGAGCGCGGCCGAAAGAGCTCGGCGACGGGGCCGGCGCCGATTTGCCGAGGCGAGGGAGAGAGGGGTCATCGGATGTCCTTGAGTGGCCGACTGCAACGGCAACCGCTGTGCCCCGTCGCGGGATCGGGAACGCCGGGTCATGGAATCGAGACGGCACGCGCCTTGCCCGCATGAGGCGTGACCCTGACCGAAGACCACCTGTCCGCGCTGCTCGAGCGCTTTCCCTTGCGTGCAGGGGTGTTCCACACCGGGCTCGCCTGCGGTCGATTCGAATTCGACCGCGACGTGAAGCCCGGCCACTTTCACCTCGTACGCTCGGGCCGTGCCCAGCTGATCGACGCGGGCGAAGCCACGCGCTGGATCGACGAGCCGAGCGTCGTCTTCATGCCGGACGCGCAGACGCATCGATTGGTGACCGACTCGGAAGTCGACCTTGTGTGCGCCACCGTACGCTTCGGCATCGCCGGCGCGAGCCCGGTGGTAGGCGCATTGCCGCCGCTGGTGATCGTCAGGCTGGCGGACTCGCCGCTGCTGGCCGCGCTCAGCGGGCTCATCACCGTCGAGATGCGGTCCGAGCAGCCCGGCCGTCAGGCGGCGCTGAACCGTCTCTGCGAACTCTCCGTCGTGACCGTGCTGCGCTTCTGCCTCGACCATGGCCTGGCCTCGGGCGGCGCGCTCGCCGGCCTGGCCGATGCCAGACTGTCGAAGGCGCTCGAGGCGATGTATCTGCGTCCCGAGCGGGAGTGGTCGCTCGACGAGCTGGCAGGCCTCTCCGGCATGTCGCGGGCGCGTTTCGCGACCCGGTTTCGCGAGGCCGTGCAGGCCACGCCCGGCGAGCACCTCGCCGCCTGCCGCGTTGCCAAGGCGCAGCAGCTGTTGCGTCAGGGCGACCGGCTCAAGTCGGTGGCAGAGGCAGTCGGGTATGCCAGCGCGAGTGCGCTGACCCGTGCCTTCACGCGCGTTGTCGGCACCGCGCCGGCTCAGTGGATGTCCATGGCCGGCCGCGAGCCGCAACAGAGAGACGCCGGCTGAGCCCGGGCTCGGGGCCGCGACGGATCGCGACCCCGGCGTACGAGGGTCTCTAGAGAAAAGATTTAGTCGTCAAGCATTTTTGGCGACCCCGGAGTCGTGCGACGATTTGCCCCATGACATCCGCCTCGCCCTCGCTCCTCGGCCAGCTCGCGCAGGCGCTCGCCAGCCAGCGCATCCGCGTCGTCGACCTGACGCAGACGCTGACGCCCGATTTTCCGCAGATCGCGCTGCCGCCGGAGATGGGCCAGTGCTGGCCGTTCCGGATCGAGGAGGTCTCGGCCTACGACGCGCGCGGCCCGGGCTGGTACTGGAACAACTTCTCCTGCGGCGAGCACACCGGCACCCATTTCGACGCGCCGATCCACTGGATCTCCGGCCGCGACCTGGCGAACAACTCGGTCGACACGATTCCGGTGCAGCACTTCGTCGCCCCGGCGTGCGTGATCGACTGCTCGGCGGCGGCGACCGCCGATCCCGACTACCTGCTCACGGTCGAGGACATCGAGCGCTTCGAGGCGGCGCACGGCCGCCTGCCCGAAGGCGCGTGGTTCCTGATGCGCACCGACTGGTCCAAGCGCAAGGACCCCGAGGCGTACCAGAACTTCGACGAGACCGGCCAGCACACGCCCGGGCCGAGCTCGGAGGCGGTGCAGTTCCTGGTGGAGCAGCGCGGCGTGCTGGGCTTCGGCTCCGAAGCGATCGGCACCGACGCCGGCCAGGGCTACCACCTCAGGCCGCCGTACCCTTGCCACTACTACATGCACGGCGCAGGGCGTTACGGCCTGCAGTGCCTCTCGAACCTCGACCTGCTGCCGCCGACCGGCGCGATGCTGATCTGCCCGCCGCTGAAGATCGAGAAAGGCAGCGGCAGCCCGCTGCGCGTGCTGGCGCTGGTGGAAGATTCCCCGTGAGCGATTGCGCCGTCGTCACCGGCGGCAGCGCGGGCATCGGCCGGGCGATCTGCGAGACGCTGCTGGCGCAAGGCCGGCACGTCGTCTCGCTCGACCGCGCGCCCGCGACCTTCGCCCATCGGCAGCTCACGTCGATCGCGGTCGACCTCGCCGATCGCGAGGCCACGCAAAGGATCGCCGCCGAGGTCGCGGCGCTGCACGCGCCGACAACCCTCGTGCACAACGCCGGCGTCATCCGCCCGGCGCTGCTCGCCGAGGTGAAGCTCGGCGATCTCGACGCGCTCGTCGAGCTGCATCTGGGCGCTGCGATCCAGCTGGTGCAGGCGATGCTGCCCGGCATGCGCGAGCAAAGATTCGGCCGCGTCGTCCTGATCTCTTCGCGCGCCGCGCTCGGCGCGGCGACGCGCACCGCCTACTCTGCCACCAAGGCGGCGCTGATCGGCATGGCGCGCACCTGGGCGCTCGAGCTCGCGGCAGACGGCATCACCGTCAACGTCGTCGCGCCGGGGCCGATCCGCACCGACATGTTCCACGCGATCGTTCCCGAAGGCAGCGAGCAGGACCTGCGCCTCGCCGCCTCGATTCCGGTCGGCCGCATCGGCGAGGCCGGCGACGTCGCCCGCGCGGTGGCCTTCTTCGCCGCGCCGGCCAACGGCTTCGTCACCGGGCAGACGCTCTTCGTCTGCGGCGGCAGCAGCGTCAGCAGCCTGAAGGTGTGATGGATCGGTCCGCAGTCGCCGCGCTGGTCGAGGACGAGCGCGTCCACCGCGACCTCTACCTGAGCGAGGAGCTGTTCGCGCTCGAGCAGAAGCACTTCTTCGCCAACACCTGGAACTACGTCGGCCACGCCAGCCAGGTGCCGAACGCCGGCGACTACGTCACCGTCGAGCTGGCCGGCCGGCCGCTGGTGATGGTGCGCCACGACGACGGCTCGGTGCGCGTGCTCTACAACCGATGCGCGCACAAGGGCACGCCGCTGGTCAGCGACCGCTCGGGCAACACCGGCCGGTTCTTCCGCTGCCCGTACCACGCCTGGACCTATCGCCTCGACGGGACGCTGCGCGCCGTGCCGCTGGCCGGCGGCTACGAAGGCACCGGACACGCGGCGAGCGAGGCCGCGCGCGGCATGCAGGCGCCGGCCGGCGTGGCGGTCCATCGCGAGTTCGTGTTCGCGAAGATCAACGCTGCAGGCCCCGACTTCGCGAGCTACTTCGGCGAGGCGCTCGCCTCGATCGACAACCTCGTCGACCGCTCGCCCGTGGGCCGCATCCGGATCGAGGGCGGGTGCCTGCGCACCCTGATCCGCTGCAACTGGAAGACCTACCTCGAGAACATCAACGACACGCTGCATCCGCTCTCGACCCACGAGTCGGCGAGCGGCGCCGCGGCCAAGCTGTGGGCGGGCCACGCCGCAGACGAGCCCAAGCCGATGGCGATCGAGCAGATCCTGCCCTTCGGCGCCGGCCACGACTTCTTCGACCGCATGGGCGGCCGCGTCCTGCCGAACGGGCACAGCGTGCTCGGCACCCGGTTCAGCATCCACTCGGGCTATGGCCAGGTGCCCGAGTACGAGGCCGCCATGCGCGCGGCGCACGGCGACGAGCGCGCCGCCGAGATCCTGCAGCGCTCGCCGCAGAACGCGCTCTGCTACCCGAGCCTGGCGCTGAAGGGCTCGCCGCAGGCGATCCGCGTGATCCGCCCGCTCGCGGCAGACCGCACCGTGGTCGAGGCCTGGAGCTTTCGGGTCGAGGGCGCGCCCGACCTGCTGTTCGAGCGCTCGGTCACCTACAACCGGCTCGCGTTCTCGCCGATGTCGGTGGTGGCGCACGACGACGTGCACCTGTTCCAGGGCATCCAGAAGAGCCTGCGCGCCGACGGCAACGAGTGGATCAGCCTGCACCGCGGCTTCAGCGCCGGCGAGCTGGCCACGCCGACCCGAGACGTCAACGGGACGAACGAGATGCTGATGCGCAACCAGTTCCGCGCCTGGGTCCGGTTCATGACGCTGGATATGCCTGATTAGCGCGGCGCCTGGCCCCGCCTATGCTTGTCGGTTTCGTCCGCCCCAATTTCCAGGAGGTCCGTCCATGATGAAGAGCTTCGTCCGCAACGCACTCGGCGTCGTCGCCGGCTGCGCCCTTGCCGCCACCGCGCTCGCCGCCGACCTGAAGGTGGGCCTGAGCGTCTCGCTCTCCGGCCCGAACGCCTCGCTCGGCGTGCCCTACGCCAAGGGCATGCAGGCGGCGATCGCGTACCGGCCGGAGATCGGGGGCCGCAAGGTCGTGCTCACCGTGCTCGACGACGCGTCCGATCCGACCACCGCCGGCCGCAATGCGAGAAAGCTGATCGAGGAGGAGAAGGTCGACATCATCATGGGCACCTCGGGCGTGCCCGCGGCGATCGCGATGGCGCAGGTGGGCCGCGAGACGAAGACGCCGATGATCGGCCTCACGCCGATCCTGCTGGCGCCGGCCGATGCGGAATGGATCTTCACCGTCGCCCAGCCGACGCCGCTGATGGTCAACGCCGTGGTCGAGAAGATGAAGGCCAACGGCGTGAAGACGGTGGCCTACATCGGCTTCACCGACGCCTGGGGCGACCTGGTCTACGACGCGCTGCTGAAGGCGGCGGAGCCGGCGGGCATCAAGGTCGTGGCCAACGAGCGCTACGCGCGGCCCGACCCTTCCGTGACCGGGCAGGTGCTGAAGATCGTGGCGCTGCGGCCCGATGCGGTGATGACGGGCGGCGCCGGCACGCCCGGCGCGCTGCCCTTCCTCGCCCTGCAGGAGCGCGGCTTCAAGGGCGGCGTGTACGGCAACCACGGCATGATCAACCCCGATTTCCTGCGCGTCGCCGGCTCGGCCGCGACCGGCGCCTTCCTGCCCACCGGCCCGGTGATCGTCGCCGACCAGCTCCCCGCCAACTACCCGACGCGCAAGATCTCCGACGAGTTCCGCGCCGCCTTCCTCAAGGTCAACGGCACGCCCTCGACCGACGCCTTCTCGGCCTACTCGTTCGACGGCTACCTGGTCTTCGCCGACGCGGCGGCGCGGGTGATCGCCAACAAGGTCGAGCCGGGCACGCCGGCGTTCCGCGTGGCGCTGCGGGACGCCATCGCCAACACCAGGGAAGTGGTCGGCACGCACGGCGTCTACAACTTCAAGACCGGCAACGTCTACGGCGTCGACGAGCGGGCGCGGGTGGTCGTGCGGGTGGACGCCGGCACCTGGAAGTACGTGCCCTGAGACTCGCTCGCCGGGGCAAGGGATGACGCCCGAGGTCGCCCTCATCCTCGGCATCGACGGCCTCGCCAACGGCGCCGTCTACCTGCTCGCCGGGCTGGGGCTGGTGCTGATCTTCTCGGTGACGCGGGTCGTCTTCGTGCCGTTCGGCGACGTCGCCGCGTTCGCCGCGCTCAGCCTCGCGGCGTTCGAGACGGGCAGGATGCCGGCGACCGTGGGGCTGGTGGCGACGCTCGCGGTGCTCGCGCTCGCGGTCGAGATCCGCAGCCTCGTGATTCGCGGCGAGGCGCGGCGCATTCCGCGCGCGCTCCTCGGCTGGGGCGTGCTGCCGGCGCTGCCCTGCCTCGCGGCGTGGGCGATCGCCGGGCGCGCCGCCCCGGCGCTGCTGCAGGTCGCGGTGGCCGTTGCCCTGGTGGTGCCGATCATTCCGCTGGTCGCGCGCATCGCCCTGCAGCCGATCGCCGACGCGTCGGTGCTGGTGCTGCTCATCGCCTCGCTGGCTCTGCACTTCCTGCTCTCCGGCCTGGGCCTGCTGTTCTTCGGCCCCGAGGGCTCGCGCACCGCGCCGCTGGTGGGCGGGGCGATATCGGTCGTCGGCTTCACCGTCAGCGGCCAGGTGCTGCTGATGGTCGGCGCGGCGGCGGTGCTGAGCGCGCTCTTCTTCCTCGCCTTCGAGCGCACGGTCGCCGGCAAGGCGCTGCGCGCGACCGCGGTCAACCGCATCGGCGCGCGGCTGGTCGGCATCCGCCCGGCGCGCACCGCGCTGCTCGCCTACGTGTGCGCGTCGCTGCTCGCCGGGCTGATCGGCATCCTGGTCGCGCCCTCGACGACGATGTACTACGACTCGGGCTTCCTGATCGGCCTGAAGGCGTTCGTCGCCGCGATCATCGGCGGCCTGGTCAGCTACCCGCTCACCGCGCTCGGCGCGATCGCGGTCGGCGTGGTCGAGAGCTTCGCCTCGTTCTGGAGCGGCGCGCTGAAGGACGTGATCGTCTTCAGCCTGCTGATCCCGGCGCTGCTGGCGAGGTCCTTCTTCTCGGCCCATGTCGAGGAAGAGGAAGAGGAGCTCGACGAATGACGCCGCAGGGCCGGGATCAGCAGGCTGAAGACGATCACGTCCTTGAGCGCGCCGCTCCAGAACGAGGCGAAGCTCTCGACCACGCCGACGGCGATCGCGCCGAGCGCGGTGAGCGGGTAGCTGACCAGGCCGCCGA
>JANMCC010000359.1:0-4279 GCA_031360885.1 Burkholderiales bacterium
CGTGCGTGGCGCTCGCCCTGGTTCCGCACGGCCTGGTGGCGGTGGTGCGCTTGCTGGCGCGGTAGCGTGCCGCCGGCGTCTCGTTCGCGGCGGCGGCGCCCGCGCCGTCCGCTGCCGGGAGCGGCAGCGCCGCCGGCCCGGCGCCGGTGGTGATCGCCGCCGCGCTGTTCGCCGCGCTCGCCTTCCAGGTCCATGTCTTCATCGACAGCGGGCCGCTGTACCTGCGCCTGGCCACGCCCGATCAGATGCCGGTCCTTTCACCGGTGTTCTGGATCGGCTTCAACCTGGGCCTGGTGCCGCTCTCGCTGGCCGCCAGGCGCTGGTCGGCGGTGCGCGTCATGGGCGGCACCGCGCTGGTCGCGGCGGCGGCGGCCGGCGCCGCCACGCTCGCGCCGACGCTTCCTGCGCTGATCGCCGTGCAGTGCGTCGCCGGCGCCGCCTGGGCCGGCGTCATCGCCTCGGCCTTCGCCTGGGCGCTGGCGCGCGGCGGCGCGGGCCGGGCCGGCGCCTTCGCCGGCGCGATCTCGTCGGTGCTGGCGCTGGCCACACTGGTGCGCATGGGCAGCGTCAGCGCCGGCTGGCCGAAGGCGCCGGGCTTCAGCGATGCGCTGATCTGGTGGCCGGTGGTCGGCTGGCTGGTCGCCAGCGCCGTGGTCGTGTTCCTGATCGTGCGCCGCGGCGCATCGACTACCGCGCCAGCTGCCTTCGCAGATAGGTGAAGGTCAGGGCGCCGACATAGGCGCGCTGCTCGTTGTCGACGGCGCCGGCATGGCCGCCTTCGATGTTCTCGTAGTACAGCACGTCGTCGCCGCGCGCCAGCATCGCCGCCGCCATCTTGCGCGCGTGGCCCGGATGCACGCGGTCGTCGCGGGTCGAGGTGGTGAACAGGACCGACGGGTACTTCCGCCCGGCCTTCAGGTTCTGGTACGGGCTGTAGCGCGAGATCACCGCCCAGTCGGCGGCGATGTCGGGATCGCCGTACTCGCCCATCCACGAGGCGCCGGCGAGCAGCTTGCTGTAGCGCTTCATGTCGAGCAGCGGCGCCTGGCAGACAACCGCGTTGAAGAGCTCGGGCCGCTGCAGCATCACAGCGCCGACCAGCAGGCCGCCGTTGCTGCCGCCCTCGATGCCGAGGTGCCTGGGGCTGGTGAACTTGCGCGCGATCAGGTTCTCGGCCACGGCAATGAAGTCGTCGTAGCTCTTCTGCTTGTTCGCCTTGATCGCGGCCTGGTGCCAGCCCGGCCCGAACTCGCCGCCGCCGCGGATGTTGGCGAGCACGAAGATGCCGCCCTGCGCATACCACTCGGAGCCGAAGGCGCCGGAATAGAACGGCACTTCCGACACCTCGAAGCCCCCGTACCCGTAGAGCAGGGTCGGCGTATTGCCGTCGCCCGGGTTGGCCGCGCTCATGCCCTTGGGCCAGACGACGAAGTAGGGCACCGGCGTGCCGTCCTTCGACCTGGCGAAGAACTGCTCGACCCGCATGCCGGTCGCGTCGAACAGGGCCGGGCGGCGCTTGAGCGTCTCGCGCGTGTCGCTGCCGGCGCTGGCCAACGCCAGCGAATCGGCGGTCAGGAAGTCGACGTAGGTGAGCCAGTAGCTCTCGGCCAGGGAGCCGTCGGAGGTGGCGGGGACCGCGGGCTGGCCCTTCTCGGCCGGCACGCCGTCGATCTCGGCGTCGTAAAGCGGCGTGATGCCGATCGTGCCCGGGAACGGGGCTCTCACCTCGCGCCGGACGAACGTGCCGCCGGCCTTCTTCCATTCCTCGAGCCGGCTCGCGACGTTGTCGAGGATGTCGAGGACGACGTGGTCGCGCGTCTGGATCCAGCTCTGCAGCGAGCGCGTCGGCGTCGGCGTGAACAGCACCGTCATCTCGCGCTTGCCCGCGAGGTAGGCCTCGGCGTCGGTGGCGAGCAGCGAGCCGGCCACGTAGGTGCGATCGCCGATCTTCCAGTCGCTGCGCGGCTCGATCAGCATCGTGTCGCGCACGAAGCCGAGCTTGGCGTCGTCGGCGAGGTCGATCGCCACGACCTCGCTGCCGCGCACCAGGTAGCGCTTGCTGCGGCGGGTGTCGACGTAGCGCTCGATGACCGTCCGCCCGAAGCCGGGCGTGCGGTCGACACCGACGGCGACGCCGACGTCCCTGGTCGTGGCTTCGAACACCACGGTCGCCTCGGCGAGCGGCGTGCCGCGGCGCCAGCGCTTGACGATCCGCGGGTAGCCCGAGTCGGTCATCGAGCCCGGGCCGAAATCGGTGTCGACGTAGACGGTGTCGGCGTCGAGCCAGACGACTTCCGACTTCGCCTCGGGCAGCACGAAGGCGCGGCTGCCTTCGACGAAGGCCTTGGCGACGGTGTCGAACTCGCGCACCACCGTCGCATCGGCGCCGCCGCGCGCCAGCGAGACCAGGCAGAGGCGGTTTTCCGGGCCGAGGCACTGCATGCCCTTCCAGCTCCAGTTCTCCTTCTCGGCGGCGCCGAGGGCGTCGAGGTCGAGCACGGTCTCCCAGGGCACCTCGGTCTTGCGAAAGTCGGCGAGGCGGGCGCGGCGCAGCAGTCCGCGCTTGTTCTTCTCGTCCTGCCAGAGGTTGTAGAACCAGTCGCCATGCCGCACGACGTAGGGAACGCGGTCGCGCGAGTTGTAGATCGCGAGCAGCCGCGCGTAGGTCGCGGCGTAGTCGGGCCGGGTCTCCAGCGCCTTCGCGCTTTCGGCATTGCGGGCGCGCGCCCAGTCGAGGGCGCGCGCGCCGGTCACGTCTTCGAGCCAGAGATAGGGGTCGTCGGTCATGGGTTCGGCGGCAGTGACGATCGGCAGCAGCAGGGCGGCCGCGCAGATGAAGAAACGCAAAGGATTCATTCCGGAAGCAGTGAATGTGTGCAGCGGAGGGCGATCGGGCACGTGCCGCGGCATTGGACGACAGCCTGACGGACGATGCCGACGCGATCCGGTGGCATGCGCCGATGCCGCAGGCCCGGGATTCTGCCGACAGTTTGGCTTCCGCGTGCTCTCGGCTGCCTCGGTCGGCTTCTCCGCGGCACTGATCGTGGCCCGCGCGGCCAGGCCTAGAAGCCCGTGCCGGGCGTCGCGATCCACGCCAGTTCCTCGGCCGTCGACTGACGGCCGAGGCTGGAGTTTCGGTGCGGAAAGCGGCCGAAGCGCTCGATCACCGCGCGATGCTTGTGCGCGTAGTCGAGCATCGGTGCGAGCTCGGGCGCCACCGCCACCAGCCGGGTGAACAGGCGAACCGCCTCGTCCTGCATCGCCAGGCCCTCGGCATGCTCGAACGGCAGGTAGGCAAAAGCGCGCATCAGCGGCGTCAGCTCCTCGTCCCGGCGCGAGCCGACGAGCACGCTCGCGGCGGCGAGCGCCTGTGCGTCGCCCGCGAAGGCCCGCGCTTCGCCGCGAAACACGTTGCGCGTGAACTGGTCGAGCAGGAGGATGCGCGCCAGCGCGCCCTCGGCGCTGGCGGCCCAGGCATCGAGCTCGCCGCGCAGGGCGCGCTCCATGGTGGCGCCGAATCGCTCGGCAATGGCGCGGTCGAACGCGGCGTCCTTGACGAACCAGGCCTTGCGCTGCGTGCCGTGCTCGGCGCTGCCCGGCGCGCCGAACCAGAAGTCGAGAGCCTCCCGTGGTCCGACCGCCTCCTTGCCCGCCGGGCTCATGCCGCGCCCATTCGCTCGGGAACGACCTGGACCGAGCGCTCGCCGTCGGAAACGAAGATCGCGCCGTCCTGGCGGTTGATCTGCAGCTGCATGCCGCGGCTCGCCAGGCCGGCGAGCTCGCGGCTCTGCTCCGGCGCGATCCGCCAGATCTCGACGTTGCCGGCGCGCGCGATCCGGCTGCCGAGGCCGGCCCACCACGAAGGCGCGGTGGTGCCGAAGGCGTACACGCTGACCCGGTCGGCGCGGCCGCTCGCCTTGGCGATGCGCCGCTCCTCGGGCTGGCCGACCTCGATCCACTGGACGATGCGGCCGGTGAGGTCCTTCTGCCAGAGCTCGGGCTCGTCGGGGTCCCACATCCCCTTGGCGAACTCGAGCCCGCCGTCGCGCGAGTCTGCGGGCACGCACAGGGCGAAGGCGAGCAGCCGGATCATCATCCGCTCGTCGTTCTCCGAAGGATGGCGGGCCAGCGTCACGGAATGATCGGCGTAGAGGCCGCGATCGATGTCGGCGATCTGCAGCGTCGCCTTGCACACGGTTGCCTCTTCCTGCCGGCCGGCTTTACCGTGGTCCGCTCCGCCGAAATCGCGGCGCCACCCGAGAAGGTCTATGCCCTGGTC
>JANMCC010000298.1:0-1610 GCA_031360885.1 Burkholderiales bacterium
GGGCGAGGCGAAACGACTCTGGCCGGAGCTGAAGACCCTGTTCGAGACGCCGACGGGCGCCGCCGGCGCCGAGATCGGCCTGCTCGGCCGACGCTTCCTCTACCGGCAATCGATCGAGACCGCGCGCTGCCTCGCCGAGGGCGTGCTGACCAGCGCGCACGAGGCCAATATCGGCTCGATCTTCGGCATCGGCTTTCCGGCCTGGACCGGCGGCGCGATCCAGTTCATCGCTTCCGAGGGTCGCGAGCGCTTCTTCGCCCGCGCCCACGACCTCGCGGCGCGCTACGGCGAGCGCTTCACGCTCGCACCGGCGGTGCGCGAGGCTATTTCCTAGAGCAGGCCGCCCGGGTGCGGGCTCACTTGGTCGTCAGGATCCACTGCACCAGCTGCTTCGCCTCGGCTTCGCTGACCTGCGGATTGGCCGGCATGGGCACCGCGCCCCAGACGCCGGAGCCGCCCTTGATCACCTTCTGCGAAAGCTTGGCGACGGCGTCGGCCTGGCCGGCGTACTTGGCAGCCACGTCCTTGTAGGCAGGCCCGATCACCTTGCTGGCCACCGCGTGGCAGGCCATGCAGTTCTTCTTCTGCGCCAGCTCGGGGTTGGCCCACGCCGGGGCGGCGGCCATGCAGGCGATCACGATAGTGGCGAGAGCGGTGCGGTTCATGCGGTTCCTGGAAGGCCAAGCGGCAATCCGCTCGGATACCATCAGCATAACGGCGACGCGCCCTGTTGGTTGACCGGGCGGCCCCGGCAACCCGGCGCGCGTCCCCTCGGGAGAAGTTCATGCTGTTCGTTCTCATCGGGCTCGTGATGATCGGTCTCAACATCGCCGAGATCGGTCCGATGGGCCGCTGGAACTGGGAGTTCTTCGGCGATCTCTGGAAGTTCTGCGTGCCGTTCGTGTTCGCCATCCTCTGGTGGATCTATTCCGACAAGTCGGGCCTCAACAAGCGGCGCGAGATCGAGCGGATGGAAGACCGCAAGAAGGCCCGACGTCAGGAAAACCTCGTGGCGCTGGGCATGGACGCACGCGCCCGGCGCAAGGGACGCAAGCACTAGGCAGTGAGCCGCCCGTCCGGGCTGGCTAGTCGCCGTCGAGCACCGCTCCGCGGCTCGCCGTCGAGGCGTTCTTCGCGAACTTGGCGAGCACGCCGCGGGTGTAGCGCGGCTTGGGCGCCACCCAGCGAGCGCGGCGCTTCTCGATCTCGGCCTCGGCGACGTTGAGCTGCACCAGCAGCTTGTGCGCGTCGATCGTGATCGAGTCGCCTTCTTCCACCAGCGCGATCGTGCCGCCGGCATAGGCCTCGGGCGCGACGTGGCCGACCACCATGCCCCAGGTGCCGCCCGAGAAGCGCCCGTCGGTGATCAGGCCGACCGTCTCGCCGAGCCCCTGGCCGATCAGCGCGCCGGTGGGTGCCAGCATCTCCGGCATGCCGGGGGCGCCCTTGGGCCCCAGGTAGCGCAGCACCATCACGTCGCCGGCGACGATGCGCCGGTCGAGGATCGCGGTCATCGCCGTCTGCTCGTCGTCGAACACCCGCGCCGGGCCGGTGATCGCGGGATTCTTCAGGCCGGTGATCTTGGCGACCGCGCCCTCGGGCGACAGGTT
>JANMCC010000360.1:0-2906 GCA_031360885.1 Burkholderiales bacterium
CGGCGGCACGTCGGGACGCACGACCTTGAATGGCGAAGGCCTGCAGCACGAAGACGGCCACAGCCACATCCTGGCCGGCACGATCCCGAACTGCATCAGCTACGACCCGACCTTCGCGCACGAGGTCGGCGTGATCCTGCACCACGGCCTGGTGCGCATGGTCGAGAAGCAGGACAACGTCTACTTCTACCTGACGCTGCTCAACGAGAACTACGCCCAGCCCGGCCTGCGTCCGGGTTCGGAGGAAGAGATCATCAAGGGCATGTACCTGCTGCAGGAGGGCGCGAAGAAGGCGCCGCGCGTCAACCTGCTCGGCAGCGGCACGATCCTGCGCGAGAGCATCGCCGCCAGGGAGCTGCTCGAGAGCGACTGGGGCATCGCCGCCAACGTCTGGAGCTGCCCGAGCTTCAACCAGCTCGCGCGCGACGGCCAGGCGGTGGAGCGCTGGAACATGCTGCATCCGACCGAGCGGCCGCGTACCGCCTTCGTCGCCCAGCAGCTCGAGAAGTTCGCCGGACCGGTGATCGCCTCCACCGACTACATGAAGAACTACGCCGAGCAGATCCGCGCCCACCTGCCCAAGGGCCGGACCTACAAGGTGCTCGGCACCGACGGCTTCGGCCGGAGCGACTTCCGCACCAAGCTGCGAGAGCACTTCGAGATCGACCGACACTACGTCGTCGTGGCGGCGCTGAAGGCGCTGGCCGAGGAGGGCAGCGTGCCGGCGGCGAAGGTGGCCGAGGCGATCGCCAAGTACGCGATCGACGCCGACAAGATCAACCCGCTCGACGCCTGAGGACCGCGCGATGGCCACCGTGGAAGTGAAGGTGCCGGACATCGGCGATTTCAAGGACGTCGAGATCATCGAGGTGCTGGTCAAGCCGGGCGACCGGGTCAAGGCCGAGCAGTCGCTGGTGACGGTCGAGAGCGACAAGGCGTCGATGGAGATTCCGTCGAGCGCCGCCGGCGTGGTGAAGGAGCTGCGCGTCAAGCTCGGCGACAAAATCAGCGAGGGGTCGCCGCTGCTGGTGCTGGAGAGCGAGGGTGGCGCACCTGCGTCCTCACCCCAGCCCTCTCCCGCTGCCGCGGGAGAGGGGGCCAAGCCTCCTCCTCGCTCTCCCGCCCCGGCGGGAGAGGGCCGGGGTGAGGGTGGGCCCGCGCCCACCGCCGGGCCCATCGACATCGTCGTCCCCGACATCGGCGACTTCGACGAGGTCGCGGTGATCGAGCTGCTGGTCAAGCCCGGCGACAAGGTCGCCGCCGAGCAGAGCCTGATCACGGTCGAGAGCGACAAGGCCTCGATGGAGATTCCGTCGTCGCATGCCGGCGTGGTGAAGGAGCTCAAGGTCAAGGTTGGCGACAAGGTGGCCGAGGGCAGCTTGATCGCCACGCTCCAAGGCAGCGGGGCTGCACCTTCGGCGCCCGTCGCCACGCCCGCGGCAGTGGCGGCGGCGGCGCCTGCGCCCGCTGCGCCCGCTGCGCCCGCTGCGCCGACCGAAAAGTCCGTTCCCACGGCGGCGCTGCCGGCGCACGAGCCGACCGCGCCGCAAGGCGCCCTGCCGCATGCCTCGCCGACCATCAGGAAGCTGGCGCGCGAGCTCGGTGTGCCGCTGGTCGAGGTGAAGGGCAGCGGGCCGAAGGGCCGGATCACGCAGGAAGACGTGCAGGACTTCGTCAAAGCGGTGATGGCCGGCACGCAGCAGACGAAGGCACAAGGTGCGAAGGCGCCGAGCACCGGCGCCGCGGCCGGCGGCGGCGCGTTTCCCGGCCTGCCCGCCTGGCCGCAGGTCGACTTCGCGAAGTTCGGGCCGATCGAGAAGAAGGAGCTGTCGCGGATCAAGCGGATCAGCGGCCCCGCGCTTCATCGCAACTGGGTGACGATCCCGCACGTCACCAATCACGACGATGCCGACATCACCGACCTCGAGGCCTTCCGCGTCTCGACCAACAAGGAGAACGAGAAGTCGGGCGTCAAGGTGACGATGCTGGCCTTCCTGATCAAGGCCTCGGTCGCCGCGCTGCAGAAGTTCCCCGACTTCAACGCCAGCCTGGAAGGCGACCACCTGGTGCTGAAGCAGTACTTCCACATCGGCTTCGCCGCCGACACGCCGAACGGCCTGGTCGTGCCCGTGATCCGCGACTGCGACAAGAAAGGCGTGCTGCAGATCTCGACCGAGATGGGCGAGCTGGCGAAGAAGGCGCGCGACGGCAAGCTCTCTCCGGCCGACATGAGCGGCGGGTGCTTCTCGATCTCGTCGCTGGGCGGCATCGGCGGGCGCTACTTCACGCCGATCATCAATGCGCCAGAGGTGGCGATCCTCGGCGTCTGCCGCAGCCTCACCGAGCCGGTGTGGGACGGCAAGGCGTTCCAGCCGCGACTGATGCTGCCGCTCTCGCTGAGCTGGGACCACCGCGTGGTCGACGGCGCGTCCGCGGCCCGCTTCAATGCTTATCTGATCCAGATCCTGGGCGACTTCCGGCGGGTGCTGCTATGACGGTCGATGTGCAGATTCCGGACATCGGCGACTTCAAGGACGTCGGCGTCATCGAGGTCCTGGTCAAGCCGGGCGACAGCGTCCGGGTCGAGCAGAGCCTGATCACGATCGAGAGCGACAAGGCGTCGATGGAGATTCCGTCGTCGCATGCCGGCATCGTGAAGGAGATCAAGGTCAAGGTCGGCGACACGGTCAACCAGGGATCGGTGATCCTGAGCCTGGACGAGGATGCGACGGCGACGAAGGGAGCGTCGTCGCCGGCACCCTCACCCCAGCCCTCTCCCGCCCCGGCGGGAGAGGGGGTCGCGAAGGCTGCGGTGCCTGCACCCGCACCCGCGCCGGCGCCCGCGGCGACGGCAACCCCCGCCGTCGCCGCGGGCGCGTCGTTCGGTGGCGACCTCACCTGCGACC
>JANMCC010000373.1:0-15733 GCA_031360885.1 Burkholderiales bacterium
GCAGGCGCTCGGCGCCGAAGTGCGCTGGGCCTCGTGCAACATCTTCTCGACCCAGGACCATGCCGCCGCCGCGCTCGCCGCGCAGGGCACGCCGGTGTTCGCCTACAAGGGCGAGACGCTGACCGACTACTGGGACTACACCCACCGCATCTTCGAGTTCGGCGCCAAGGGCGCCAAGGGCGAAGGCCCGAACATGATCCTCGACGACGGCGGCGACGCCACCCTGCTGATGCACCTCGGCAAGCGCGCCGAGAAGGACCTGTCAGTGATCGCGAAGCCGACGAGCGAGGAAGAAACCTGCCTCTACGCCAGCATCAAGGCCAAGCTCGCCGTCGATCCCACCTGGTACTCGAGGAAGGCCGCCGAGATCATCGGCGTGACCGAAGAGACGACCACCGGCGTGCATCGCCTGAACGAGATGAGCGCCAAGGGCGCGCTGCTGTTCCGCGCCATCAACGTCAACGACTCGGTCACCAAGAGCAAGTTCGACAACCTCTACGGCTGCCGCGAATCGCTGGTCGACGCCGTCAAGCGCGCCACCGACGTGATGATCGCCGGCAAGGTCGCAGTCGTGGCCGGTTACGGCGACGTCGGCAAGGGCTCGGCGCAGGCGCTTCGCGCGCTGTCGGCCCAGGTGTGGGTGACCGAGATCGACCCGATCAACGCCCTGCAGGCGGCGATGGAGGGCTACAAGGTCGTGACCATGGAGTACGCCGCCGACAAGGCCGACATCTTCGTCAGCGCCTCGGGCAACAAGGGCGTGATCCGCTACGAGCACATGGCGGCGATGAAGGACCAGGCGATCGTCTGCAACATCGGCCACTTCGACAACGAGATCGACATCGCCTCGCTCGAGAAGTGCACCTGGGAAGAGATCAAGCCGCAGGTCGACCACGTGATCTTCCCCGACGGCAAGCGGATCATCCTGCTCGCCAAGGGGCGGCTGGTGAACCTCGGCTGCGGCACCGGCCATCCGAGCTTCGTGATGAGCTCGAGCTTCGCCAACCAGACCATCGCCCAGATCGAGTTGTTCTCGCACAGCGACTCGTACGACGTGGGCAAGGTCTACGTGCTGCCCAAGCACCTCGACGAGAAGGTCGCGCGCCTGCACCTGAAGAAGGTCGGCGCGATGCTGACGGAGCTCACCGACGAGCAAGCCGCGTACATCGGCGTTCCGAAGCAAGGGCCCTACAAGCCCGACACCTACCGCTACTGAGCGGCGTGGCGACAACGACGCCACCGTGCGCGCCGATCTCCTGATCGTGCAGAGCGGACTGGCGCCGACGCGATCGGCCGCGCAGCGGCTGATCGCGACCGGCGCGGTGCGCTGGCTGGGCCCCACCGGCTGGGCGGTGCCGCACAAGGCGGGCGAAGACCTGCCCGACGGCTGCCGCCTCGAGGTGACCGACGACGCCGAGCTGCGCTTCGTCTCGCGCGGCGGGCTCAAGCTCGACGGCGCGCTCGCCCGGCTCGGCATCGAGGTCGCCGGCATGACCTGCCTCGACCTCGGCCAGAGCACCGGCGGCTTCACCGACGCGCTGCTGCAGCGCGGCGCCAAGCGCGTGGTCGGCGTCGACGTCGGCCATGGCCAGCTGCATCCGCGGCTCGCCGCCGACGAGCGCGTCACCGCGCTCGAGGGCGTGAACGCGCGCTACCTCGAGGCCGCGCAGCTTCCGGTCGAGCGCTTCGACCTGATCGTCGGCGACCTGTCCTTCATCTCGCTGACGCTGGTGCTGCCGGCGCTCGTGCCGCTGCTCGGCGAGGGGCACCTGCTGCTCCTCGTCAAGCCGCAGTTCGAGCTGCAGCCGGTCGACATCGGCAGCGGCGGCCAGGTCAAGACGCAGGCCGGCTACGGCCATGCCGAGAAGCGCCTGCGCAAGGCCGCGGCGACGAACGGGCTCGCGGTCCTCGACTGGTTCGACAGCGCCACGCCGGGCAGCGAAGGCGCGCGCGAGTTCTTTCTCCACGCCGTGCGCGCCGGCCAACGAGGTTAGCTCCATGACGACACTGCACATGCCCGTTCCGGTGAGCTTCGAGTTCTTCCCGCCGAACACGCCGGTCGGCAGCGAGAAGCTGAAGACCGTGGTGCAGGAGCTCGCCGCCGCCCAGCCCGAGTTCTTCAGCGTCACCTACGGCGCCGGCGGCGCCACCCGCGACAAGACGCTCTCGACCGTGGCCGATATCGCCGCGCTCGGCCATGCCGCCGCGCCGCATCTCTCGTGCGTCGGCTCCACCCGCGAGGGCATCGCCGAGATCCTCGCCACCTATCGCCGGCAGGAGATCCGCCGCCTGGTCGCGCTGCGCGGCGACCTGCCGAGCGGCACCGCCACCGCCGGCGAGTTCCGCTACGCGAGCGAGCTGATCGCCTTCATCCGCGAGAAGGAAGGCCGCGACTGGCACATCGAGGTCGCCGCCTATCCCGAATACCACCCGCAGGAACGGTACGCCAAGCGCGACCTGCAGCATTTCGCCGCCAAGGTGAAGGCCGGCGCCGATTCGGCGATCACCCAGTTCTTCTTCAACCCCGACGCCTACTTCCACTTCGTCGACGAGGTGCGCGCGCTCGGCGTCGAGGTGCCCATCGTTCCCGGCGTCATGCCGTTCCACAACTTCGCGAAGATCGCCCAGTTCGCGGCCCGCGACGGCATCGAGATCCCGCGCTGGGTGGCGCTGAAGATGGAAGGCTTCCTCGACGACGCGGCACAGGTCCGCGCCTTCGGCCTCGACGTCGTCGAGCGCCTCTGCCGGCGCCTCGTCGAAGGCGGCGCGCCGGGCCTGCACTTCTACACGCTCAACCAGTCGGCGCTGACGCTGGAGATCTGCCGCCGGCTGGCCTCCTGATCGCAGCCGCGGCCCCGGCTCAGGGCCGGCGCTGCTTCCAGTAGGCCTCGTCGCGCTCGGCGACGAGGTCGCCGGCGCGGCTCGCGCCTTCGGCCTTGCGGTCGCCCTTCAGGTGGTCCATGAATCGGCCGAGGCGCGAGTTGATGAGGACGTGCGAGCCGCGCGTTCCCGCGCCTTCGGCAATGTCGTGGATGCGGGCGCCGCGCCGCTCGGCGCGCGCGCGCACCACGTCGAACAGCCAGGAGTCGTGGTACTCGGGCTCCGCGAACAGCAGGTCCTGGTCGTACATCGCCGCGAACTCCGACAGGATCTCGCGCGTCTCGGGCCGCGCGAGGTTGTAGGCGACGAATCCGCACTCGCTGAAGTCGGGGCGGCGCAGGCACGCCAGGGCGCTGTCGGCCGGCGCCAGGCTCTCGAGCTCGGCGAGGCCGACGTCGGCGAAGAAGACGCTGTCGGCGTCGATCCAGATCAGGACATCGGCGTCGCTGCGCCGGGCGGCGTCGAAGATCGCGTAGCACTTGTGCGCGAAGCGCACGGCGTCCCAGCGGAAGCGCTCGCCGCGGCGCACGACCGGAAGCGCCATCGTCCACGGCCCGATCCGCCAGGGTCGCGCCCGGCCGTGCGCCAGCACGTTGCCGGCGTGGCGCGCCTTGAAGCCCTTCAGGCCCGGCGAGACCGCCTCGAGGTCGTGCGCTTCGAGGCGCGCCGAGTCGGGCGGGGGCTCGAAGCCCTCGTGGTACAGGAGGAGGCGCACCTCCGCGGGCCAGTGCGCGAGAAAGCCCTGCACCATCGCCCGGCCATAGGCTTTCCAGCCGGCGGCGTGGCACGTCGTGACGACGGCGAAGCGGCGCACTGCGGCTACCGCCGATCGTCGGATGCGAGCGGAAACCGGCGCCAGCGCCGGTGGTGCCAGCTCCAGCCCTGCGGGTTGCGCAGGATCAGCGCTTCGCACACGCGCAGCATGGCCTCGGCATCGGCCTCGAGGCTCGCGCCGCGCTCGCGCGCGATCGGCGGCTCGATCGCGAAGCGCCAACGCGGCCGCGCCGCGACCAGGGCCACCGGCAGCACCGGCGCATCGGCATGGCGGGCGAGCTGCGCCGGCCCCATCGGCATCGGCATGTCCTTGCCGAGGAAGCGGAACACGGTGCCGTCGCGCGCCTTCTTCGTGCCCTGGTCGGCCATGACGCAGACGACGCGATTGCGGCGCAACGCGTCGAGCATCCTGCCGTAGGCCTTGAGGCCGTCGGTCGCGAGGATCCCTTCGATGCCGTAGAACGCCAGGCCGCGCTGGAACAGGCCCGCGTCCATCATGCGCGACTCGCGGTAGACCATGCTCACCGGAACCCCGGCGGCGGCGAGGCGAACGACCATCAGCGCCGCGTTGCCCGAGTGGCCGGGCAACAGGATCGCGCCGCGGCCGGCGGCGAGCGCCTGCTGCAAGGTCTCGACGCCCTCGACCTCGACCTGCGCGAGCAACATCGCCTCGTCCTGGCGGTGGTCCAGCATCTTCAGGACCTCGAGGACGGCGGCGTCGTTGCTCCGGTACGCCTCGCGCATCTGCGCCTTCACCGCCGGGTCGCCGGCCGGGCGCCCGAGCAGGGCCGCGAGCTCGCGCACCATGCGCCGCCGGGGCGCGAAGGCGAGGCGGAACTGCAGCTCGCCGAGCCAGCCGCCCAGGGTGCGCAGCCGCTCGAAGCGAACGCTGCGCACCAGCGCTCGACAGGCGAGGAATTGCAGCCGGGCGCGGCTGCGCTCGAGGCGAAGCGCGAGCGGAACCGCAGGCAGGACGGGCGCGGGAGGAGGCGATGTCATCGGCAGCGAATATAGGGTGAAGGCAGGGCGGCGAACGCGGCCAGGTCGCGCCTATGATCACGCCGCATGAACCCGAGCACCGGCGCCGACGTCGTGCGCATCTTCGTCGGCTGCGATCCGAACGACTGCGATCTCGAGCAGATGATGGTGCTCGAGTATTCGCTGCGCAAGCATGCAAGCCTGCCGCTCGAGATCCACTGGATGCGGCTCTCGACCGATCGGCGGAGCCCCTGGTTCAGCGAGCCGGCTGCCGGCGCGGGCTGGCGGACCGAGCGCTGGGCCACGCCCTTCTCCGGCTTCCGCTGGGCGGTTCCCGCGGCCTGCGGGTTCGAAGGCCGGGCGATCTACATGGACACCGACATCCTCGCCCTCGGCGACATCGCCGAGCTGTGGCGGGCCCCTCTCGCCAGGCCGGCCGTCGTGCTCGCCCGGACGGAGTCGCGCTCGTTGCGCTTCTGCGTCTCGCTCTGGGACTGCGCCGCGGCCCGCGCTCACCTGCCGGCACTCGAATCGCTGCAATCCGACCCCGAAAGCCATGGGCGATGCACGCGCTACTTCGCGAGCCATCGCGAGGCCGTGGGAGAGATCGACCCGTCCTTCAATTGCATCGACGGCGAAGGCCTGCCGCTCGATCGCATCCGCCTGCTCCACTACTCGGACATGGGAACGCAGTTCTCGCACCGGCACGCGCTCGCCCGGCTGGCAGGCGAAGGCAAGGCGCACTGGTTCGACGGCGAGGTGCTGCCGCATCCGCGCGCCGACCTCACCGCCCTCTTCGACCACACCCTCGACGCAGCCCTCGCCAGCGGATTGCGACTCGACGACTACAGCAATCCCTCGCCGTTCGGCGCCCTGGTCAAGAAGTCCGAGCGCCACCACCGCGGCAACCGGACGACGCGGCCCACGCTCACTGATCGGGCGAGGCAATTCTTTGGTGTCGGGACCGACTGACGCCGATCTCTCGCCCGGCCGCGCGCAGCGCGGCCCGATGGCGGTGGACGAGCGGGGCCGCCCCGGGCCTGTCGAGCGCGAGCCGATCCGCTGCGGCTTTCTCTTCAACCACGACCAGCTCCACCAGATGGCGCACAGCGCGCCCATCGCCTTCGAGCTGATGCGCATGACGCCCTCGGTCCGGGTGAGCCTGCTGGCGACGACGCTGCCGCAGTTCGAGTACCTGCAGGGGGCGCTCACCCGGCTCGGCCTGCCCCAGGACGACCTGCACCTGATCCGCCTGCCGGCGTGGCTCTCGGGCATTGCCGGCGCGCTCGATCCGCTGGTGCCGTTCTCGCGCGTGGCGAGCCTGTTCGCGCATCGCGACGAGTTCCGGCGCATGGACGTGCTCGTGGCGCCGGAGAAGACGAGCCTGCTGCTGCGTTCGGGTGCCGGCCTGAAGTCGCTCAAGTTCGTGCACACCCGGCACGGGGCGGGCGACCGGGAGATCGGCTTCGACAGGAGCAGCGGCAAGTTCGACCTGGTGCTGATGTCGGGGGAGAAAATCCGCGACCGCCTGCAGTCCGCCGGCCTGATCAGCGCCGGGGGCTACGCGATCATCGGCTATCCGAAGTTCGACTTCTGTGCCGCGGCGGCGACGCGCCCGCGCCTGTTCGACAACGACCGTCCGACAGTGCTCTACAACCCGCATTGCTCGCCGCGCCTCTCGTCCTGGTTCGAGGACGGCCTGAAGGTGCTCGAGGCTTTCCGCCACTCGGGCAAGTACAACCTCGTCTTCGCGCCGCACGTGATGCTGTTTCGCAAGCGCATGCAGATCTCGCTCAAGCCGTTTCGCGTCGCGCGCACCGGCAGCATCCCCGCGCCATACCTCGAGTGCCCGCACATCCTGGTCGACCTCGGCAGCGAGCGCAGCAACGACATGACCTACACCGAGGCCGCCGACCTGTATCTGGGCGACGTGAGCAGCCAGGTCTACGAATTCCTGCGCCGGCCGCGGCCGTGCGCGTTCATCGACTCGCATGCCTCGGCCTGGCAGGGCGACAGCAACTACCAGCACTGGAACTGCGGCCCGGTGCTCGAGGGCGCCGACAACCTGCTGCCGGCGATCGACGCCGCGTTCGCCAGCCATGCCGATTACGCGGCGGCGCAGCGCAGCCTGTTCGCCTACAGCATCGACATCCGCGAGACGCCGTCGTCGCGGCGCGGCGCCGAGGCGATCCTCAGCTTCGTGCGCCGCACCTTCCCGCAGCGCGCCCCGGTGCTCGAGCCGGTTCCCGGCTGAGCCCGCGCCGGAGCGGCCCTTCCGGTCTCACGCCGGCGAGTCCAGCAGCGCGCGGATCCGCGCCGCGGTCCGGCTGAGGTCGTCGTCGAGCGCAGCGTCGTAGGGCAGGACCGGATCGGAGCGCCCGAGCAGGCCGATGTGCCCGGCGCGAGCGAGGCCGTCGATCCAGCGTGTCGTGTCGACGTCGCCGGCGACCCGGCCGGAAGCGATCAGCGCGCGCGGCACCGCGCGGCGCAAGCGGCGCATCAGGCGGCGGTGCGGCGGCGCGACCGGCCGCGCCACCCAGAGCGGCTTGGCGCTCCGCCAGCACTCGGCGATCATCGACGCCGAGTCGCCGGTGACGATCAGCGCGTCGGCCAGGCTCAGGTAGGCCGCATAGGGATTGGCCACCGCGCCCGCCGCGCCGAAGACGTGCAGCTCGCCCGGCGCGGTGAGCCGCTCGCGCAGCAGCGGCAGCGCTTCGGCGGGGGTGCGCGGGCTCGTCGTCACCAGCAGGCTGCCGTTGCCGGCCAGGGCGCGCGCGTTGGCCAGCGCGGCGATGCGTGCGAGCTCGCGTGGCTCGAGGCGAAAGCGCGTGGTGGGGCCGCCGACGATCAGCGCCGTCCAGGGCCGCGGCCACCCGGCGGCGCGCAGGCGCAGCGCCTCGGGCGCGTCCGCGGCGAGCGGCGGCGCCGGATTGAAGGGCATGCGGATCGACAGCACGTTGGCCGCCTCGACATAGCGGTCGGTCGGCATCGGCACGATCAGGTCGAGCGCGCCCACCGCCAGGCGCCGCGGCAAGCCGAGATGCACGAGGCGGGTGGCGCCGGCGCCGAGCTCGCGCAGCCGCAGCGCGGCCGCGAGCGTCTTGCCGAACGAGATCGCGAGGCGCGGCCAGGGCGGCTGCAAGGCGCTGAAATCGAAGCTGACGGCGCGGCCGGTGGGCGCCATGCGGGCGACCTGCAGCTCGCGCACCGGCATGCCCAAGGCCGCGGCCACGGCGCGCTGCTGCGCCACCTCGCCGGCCCGGTTGCCGGTGAGCAACCAGACTTCACCGCTCGTCGAGGTGCTGCTCAACGCGATCCGCTCAGGCTCCAGAGGAGCGTGCGCGCGAGGAACACCGCGTCGCTTCGCCGGCCGTTGTTGCCGACTCGCGGCAGGGCGAAAAGGCTCTGGCCCGTGCGCACCCGGCCACGCTCGGTGGTCACCGCGGTCCGGTAGCCGGCTTCGGCGGCGGTGGCGACGCACGCCGCGTCGTGGTCGCCGTAAGGAAAGCAGAAGTGCTCGACGGCGACGCCGAGGCGCTGTTCGAGAACCGCCTTCGACTCGGCAACCTCGCGGCGCATTTGCGCCGGCTCGACTCGCGGCAAGTGAGGATGGGTGAGGGTGTGCGAGCCGATGCGCATGCCGGCGGCGAGCCATTCGCGAATGCCGGCCAGGTCCATCAGCGGCTTGCGCACGCCGAGCAGCTCGCTGTCCCAGGCGTTGTACTCGCCGATTCGCTCGGCGACGAGATAGCAGGTGGCGCTGAAGCCGTGCTCGCGCAGCGCCGGCAGGGCGAGCTCGAGGTTGTCGCGGTAGCCGTCGTCGAAGGTGACGATGGCGACCCGGCCGCGCTTCTCGCCGCGCAGGAAGGGCAGGCCCTCGTCCATCGAGACGCCGCGGTAGCCGTGGCGTGCCAGGACCCCGAGCTGACGGCGGAACTTCTCGAGGCCGAGATAGAGCCCGCGATGCGTCGCCCCGGGAGGCGCCTCGCCGATGTTGTGGTACGTCAGGATCGGCACCGGGTTCGCCGGTGCGGCGACGGGATCTGCGCGCTCGCCGGGGGTCGGCATCGCTAGCGCGGCGCCGCCGGGGCCGCGGGCCGGACCTTGCCGTGAGGGCGCGCCAGAGCGAGCTCGTGCTCGACCTGCTCCAGCAGCCGCTCGCCGACGTCGCGAAAGCGCGCACTCGCGTAGCGCTCGAGGATCTGCGCGCGCGCCTTCGCGCCCATCTCCGCGGCGCGGGCAGGATCGCGCGCCAGCGCGAGCATCGCCTGCGCGAGCGCCTCGACGTCGCCGACCTCGCACAGCCACCCCGTCTCGCCCGGGCGCACGCTGTGCGCGAGCTCGCCGACGCGAGTGGCGATGACCGGCAGCGCCGCCTGCATCGCCTCGTGCGCGGCGATGCAGAAGCCTTCCTTCAGGGAGGTTTGCACATAACCGTGCAGACTCGCCAGGAACGGCGCCGGCGGCGCGACGAAGCCGGCGAAGCGCAGCGACGCGCCGAGGCCGAGCTGCGCGGCGAGGGCTTCGAGCGCCGCCTGCTCAGGGCCGTCGCCGGCAAGGTGCAGCTCGAGGCGCGCGCCGAGCCCGCCGTCGATCTCGCGCGCCCGCGCGAACGCGCGCAGCAGCACCGCGTACTGCTTGCTGTGATGCAGCCGGCCGAGGCTGCCCAGGCGGATCGGGCCGGTGCCCGGCCACGGCGTCGCGCAGGGCGCGGCCGGGTCGGCGACGAACGGCGGCCAGACCTCGATCCGCTCGGCCGGCACGCCGAGCGCCGACTGAGTGAAGCGGCGCACCGCTTGCGAGTCGGCAACCCAGCGCGAGCTCAGGCCCCGCGTGCGGCGCAGCAGCCGCAGGTTGGTCGGCTTGAGGTAGTCGCTGTGCTGCCAGCTGACCACCGGAATGTCGAGCAGCCGGCCGGCCAGCTGGCCGTAGAGCGTCGCCCGGGTGAGCGAGGTCCACAGCAGATCGGGTCGGTCGCGGCGCAAGCGCCGGACCAGGCGCAGCGCCGGCAGCAGCACGTCGCCGCGGCCGTGGCCGATCACCGCGCAGGCGATGCCGGCTTGCGCGAGGCGCGGACCCGCCTTGCCGTCCTGCGGCATCAGGGCCACGACCTCGACGTGGTGGCCGAGCTCGCGCATCAGGCCGATCACCCGGATCATCGGGAACGCCGCGCCGCCGCCGTTCAGGCCGTTGATCAGGTAGACGATGTTCATGCCCGGCTCACCCGTGCTCGTACATGACGCCGTCCTCGGTCAGGATCGCGTCGAGCGGCCGATCGACCTCGGTGGCGCGCAGGAACGGCAGGAAGCCATGCGTGTAGCTCACGCCCACCGTCACCGGCCGCGGCTGCAGCGCGTTCAGCGTCCGGTCGAAGAAGCCGCCGCCGTAGCCGAGGCGAACCCCGCCCGGGCCGAAGCCGAGGCAGGGCACGATCAGCATCTGCGGCACGAACTCGTCGGTGTCCTTCGGCTTGGGAATGTCGTAGGCGTCGAGCTCCATCTCGCAGCCCGGGTACCAGACGCGAAAGCGCAGGCTCTGCGTCTCGCGGTCGGCGACCGGCAGGCCGATGCGCCGCATGTCGCCCTCGCCCGACGCTTCGGTCCAGCGGTAGAGCGCCGGCAGCGGATCGAACTCGCCCTTGATCGGCCAGTAGGCGCCGATCGACTTCTCGCGCCGGCCGACCAGCCAGACGCGAAGCACGCTCTGCAGTTCGACCGCGCGCTCGAGCCGGTCAGGCAGCGACTGGCGCGCGGCGACCAGCTTGCGGCGCAAGGCCTGGCGTTCTGTCTCCGGTGTCGCTGCCATCGGCCAGGTTCCCTCGCGCTGCGCGTGCAGCGCCACGGTCGGCATTGTGCAAGACCGCGGTCGTGCCGGCCTTGACGGCGAGGGTGCGAACGCGCCCGTCGGAGACCGGCCCGAACAACGCCCCGGCAACGACCAACGCGGCCACCGCGGCGACGCTGCCGATGCCGAGCCGCTGGACAGGATTCACCAGGTCCCAGCAGCGGGCGAAGCGGTCGCGCAGGCGCTCCTGCAGCGTGCGCGGCTGCCAGGCGATCACCGCCGGCGCGCCGCGGCTCCACGACTCGACCAGGGTCTGGCCCGAATCGCGAACGTCGAACGACTCTCCGGCGGCGAGAAAGTGATCGCTCGGGTCGCCGCTGTGGGTGAGCCAGACGCTGCCCGAGAGAATCGACACCTGGCCGCCGCCGGTGCCCAAGGCGACGACATGGCCGGCCGGGAGGTCGCGCAGGGCGTCGGCGCCGACGGAGCCCAGAAAGGTCGAAGACTGTTGCGTATTCATCATGGCCACCTGTTCATTGACGACGCCGTCATCATCGTCACTACTACAGGGTAAATCCAATGAAACCCATCGCATCGATTGATGCTTCCAGAGCATGAATACCCATTCCCGGCGGCCGCTCTCCCTGACCAACCTGCGGGCCTTCGAGGCGGTGGCCCGGCTGCTCAGCTTCGGCGCCGCGGCCGACGAGCTGTACCTCACCCAGTCGGCGATCAGCCGGCAGATCAAGAGCCTGGAAGACGAGCTCGGCGCGAGCCTGTTCGTCCGCGGCACGCGCTCGGTGCAGATGTCGCCCGACGGCCAGACGCTGCTGCGCGCCGTCGAGCCCTGGCTCGCCAAGCTCGACAGCAGCGTGCAGCAGATCCGCCGCTCGCGCAGCCGCCGGCGGGTCAGCGTCGCCACCTTCGCCTCGTTCGGCTCGCTCTGGCTGCTGCCGCGGATCGAGGCGTTCCAGCGCGAGCATCCCGACATCGACATCCGGGTCTCGGCGCACGACGCGATCGCCGATCTCGACGATCCCGAGCTCGACCTGGCGCTGCGCTACCTGAGCCCCGGCCAGGTGCCCGCCGGTGGCGTGCACATGTTCGACGAGACCCTGACGCCGGTGGTCAGCCGAGCCCTCTGGGAGCAGATCCGGCTCGGCCACGCGCCGCCGCTGGCCCGGCCGGCCGACCTGGTGCAGCACACCCTCGCCGAGGAAGACGACGACCGGCCGAGCACCGAGTTCCTGAGCTGGCGCCACTGGCTCGCCGCGCAGGGCCAGCCCGGCCTGCAGCCCCGGCGCTGGCTCTACCTCAACTTCACCTACCAGCAGGTGCAGGCCGCGCTCGCCGGCCACGGCGTCGCCCTGGCACGGGTGCCGCTGGTGTTCGAGGCGCTGCAGCGCGGCGAGCTGGTCGAGCCCTTCGGCGCGGCGGGCCGGGTCGGCAGCCCGTTTTCCTACTGGATGCTGGTCGCGCCGGCGAGCCGTGCCCGCTCGGAGGTGCTGGAGTTCGGCGCCTGGGTCGAGGCCGAGGCGGCGGCCACCCGGGCCGCGGTGGAGACCGGCGGCCGGGCCGCGGCCCCGGCGCCGCCTAGCGCGGCCCCTGCTCGGTGACGATCAGGGCAAGCGGGACGTCGTGTGGCCGGGCCGCGAACGTCGCCGCGTCGATCCGGCCCGCCGACCAGGCGACGCCGATCGCGGTGGCGTCCGGGTGGGCGGCGAGCCAGCGGTCGTAGTAGCCGCCGCCGTAGCCGAGCCGGTGGCCGGCATCGGTGAAACCGACGCAGGGCACGACCAGGACGTCGGGCACGACCACGGCGCCGGCGCACGAGCCGATGCCGCACTCGTCGGCCACGCCCGGCGACGCGCCGTCCCAGCGCCGGAACTCCATCGCTTTCGGCACGCGGCGTGCATAAGGCAGCGCGAGAGGCAAATCGGCGAAGCGCCGGTCGGCGGCAAGCGCGGCGACTGCGTTAAATTCGGACGGGAAGGCGCAGTACAGGCCCAGGCACTCCGGCTCGAGCTCGGCGATCACCTCTCTCAGGGCCACGGCCAGAGCGAGGCTGGCGGCCGCGGCGGCGGGCGAAGACAGGAAAGCCTCGCGCTCGGCGAGCAGCCGCTGGCGCAGGGCGCGACGGGCGGCGCGGGCAGGATCGATGGGGGCGTCGGCGGAAGAAGGCGCTTCGGTCACGGAAAAAAGGCGCAGCGGATGCGAGTGACGAAGACGGCGGTACGGGGCGAATCAGTATATGGGTGCGCCCGCCGCTGGCAGGTGCTGGCGCCGCTCGCCCTGCTCACGGCCTTCGCCGCTTCGATCCCCGCCCCTGCCCTCGCCGCACCGGCCGCCAGCGCCGACCCGGCGACCACCGTGCTCGACGCGCGCGAGGCGCTGCGCAAGCGCGATCGCAACCGCCTCGCTGCGCTGCGCGCGCAGGCGCTCGCCGAAACCAACCCGCTGGCCCTCTGGGTCGAGTACTGGGAGCTGAGCAACCGCCTCGGCGAGGCGCAGCAGCCCGAGCTCACCGCCTTCGCCGAGCGCTGGAGCGGCAGCTACGTCGAGGATCGGCTGCGCAACGACTGGCTGCTCGAGCTCGGACGGCGCCGCGACTGGGCCAACTTCACGGCCGAGTTCCCGCGCTTTCGCATGAACGACGACCGCCAGGTCACCTGCTACTCGCTGGTCCCCGAGCTGATCGCCGGCCGCGACATCAAGGCCGCGGGTATCGCCGCCTGGCTGGCGCAGAAGGAAGAGGACGACGGCTGCGCCTTGCTTGCCGCCACGCTGCTCGACACGAAGCAGCTCGCGCCGGCCGACATCTGGAAGAAGATCCGGCTCGCGGGCGAGGCGAACAAGCCGCGCGTGGCGCGCCAGGCGGCGAGCCTGCTCGGCCGCGACGTCGCGGCGAGCGTCGGCGAGGTGTTCGAGAGCCCGGCGCGGTTCCTCGCGAAGAAGCCCTCGATCTCGGCGCGCACCGACGCCGAGCTCTACACCCTCGCCCTCACCCGCCTGGCGGTGAGCGACAGCGAATCGGTCGCCGGCCTGCTCGTCGATCGCTGGGAGAAGGCCCTGCCGCCCGACCTCGCCGCCTGGGCCTGGGCGAGCCTCGCGCGGCAGACCGCGCAGAAGCTCCAGCCGGAGGCGGCCGACCAGTTCCTGCGCGCCGAGCGGGCCAATCGCAAGGGCAAGGAGATCGAGCTGCCCGACGACCTGCTCGCCTGGAAGGTGCGCGCCGCGCTGCGCGCCGATGGCGGCAAGGGCCGCTGGCAGCAGGTGGTGCAGGCGATCGACGCGATGTCGCCGGCCGAGCAGAAGGACGCCGCCTGGATCTACTGGAAGGCGCGCGCCCTGCAGGCGCTGGCCAGGGACTCGCAGGATGGCGAGAGCCTGCGCGCCAGCAGCAGGGAGATGCTGGTCGCGATCGCGCCGCAGCTCAACTTCTACGGCCAGCTCGCCGCCGAGGACCTGGGCCAGCCGCAGGCCCTGCCGGCCAAGCCCGCGCCGCTCACGCCGGCCGAGCGCGAGACCGTCGCCAACCACCCGGGCTTTGCCCGCGCGCTGGCGCTGATCGCGATCGGCCTGCGCAGCGAAGGCGTGCGCGAGTGGAATTTCTCGATCCGCGGCCTGGGCGACCGCGAGCTGCTGGCCGCGGCCCAGCTCGCCTGCGACCGCGAGGTCTGGGACCGCTGCATCAACACCAGCGACCGCACCCGCGCCGAGATCGACATGGAGCAGCGTTTTCCGGCTCCGCACCGGCGGGAAGTCGCCGCCCACGCGAAGGAGATCGGCCTCGACCCGGCCTTCGTCTACGGCCTGATCCGCCAGGAGTCGCGCTTCATCATGGACGCGCGCTCCGGCGTCGGCGCGAGCGGCCTGATGCAGCTCATGCCGGCCACCGCCAAGTGGACGGCGAAGAAGATCGGCCTGCCCTACTCGCCGGCGCTGATCGCCGACCGCGACACCAACCTGCGCCTCGGCAACGCCTACCTGAAGCTGGTGCTCGACGACGTCGGCGGTTCGCAGGCGATGGCCGCCGCCGCCTACAACGCCGGCCCGGGGCGGCCGCGCAAGTGGCGCGACGGCCCGGTGCTCGAAACGGCGATCTGGGCCGAGAACATTCCCTTCGCGGAAACGCGCGACTACGTGAAGAAGGTGCTGAGCAACTCGGCCTACTACGCGCTCGCGCTCGGCGGCAAAGGCACGACGATCCGTTCGCGCCTCGGCCGCCCGGTCGGCCCGCCCGACCCGAACGCGCCGCCGCTCGACAAAGAGCTGCCCTGAGCGGGGAACGCCCGCCTCGGGGAGAATCGGCGCTCGCCGACTCCGCCTGATGCATCTCCCGCCCCTCATGCTTCGCAATTTCCTGATCCTCGGCGGCACCGGCTTCGTCGGCCGCAGCGTCGCCGAAAAGCTGGTCGAGCGCAGCGGCGGCGCGGGCGGCCGGATCCGCATCGCAACCCGCCGACCCGCCCACGCCAAGCCGGTGCAGCTCCTGCCCACGGTCGAAGTCGCCGTCGGCGACGTGCACGACGAGGCGACCCTGGCGCGCCTGCTGCGCGATACCGACGTGGTGATCAACCTGGTGGCGATCCTGCACGGCAGCGAGGCCGAGTTCGAGCGGGTCCACGTGCGCCTGCCGGCACGGCTGGCGGCGGCGTGCAAGGCCGCCGGGGTGAAGCGCGTGATCCACGTCAGCGCCCTCGGCGCCGCGACCGACGCGCCGAGCCGCTACCAGCGCTCGAAGGCGCGCGGCGAAGAAGCGCTGAAGGCGGCAGGGCTGGCTGTGACGATCCTGCGCCCCTCGGTCATCTTCGGCGAGCGCGACCGCTTCCTCAACCTGTTCGCCGGGATCCAGTCGATCTTGCCGCTGCTGCCGCTCGCCGGCGCCGACGCGCGCTTCCAGCCGGTGTGGGTGGAAGACGTGGCGAGCGCGGTGGTCGCCGCGATCGACGACCCGACGACGATCGGCACGACGATCGAATGCTGCGGCCCGCGCGTCTACACCCTGGCCGAGCTGGCGCGCGCCGCCGGCCGCTGGTCGGGCGCCGAGCGTCCCGTGTTCGCGCTGCCCTCGATGCTGGCCCGGGTGCAGGCCTTCTTCATGGAGCGGCTGCCCGGCACGCCGCTGATGTCGCGCGACAACCTCGATTCGATGCGCGTCGCCAACGTCGCCAGCGGCAAGCTGCCGGGGCTCGAGCGGCTCGGCGTCGAGCCGGCGGCGCTCGAGGCGATCGCGCCGCGCTACCTCGGCCACGTCTCGGGCGAAAAGCGTCTCGAGGCCTGGCGCGCCCGCGCGCGCCGCGGCTGAGCGCGCCCC
>JANMCC010000022.1:0-6501 GCA_031360885.1 Burkholderiales bacterium
CGCCTCCAGGAGCACACCCAGCGGCTCTTCAACAGCGCCAAGATCCTGCGCATGAAGATCCCGTTCTCGTTCGAGGAAGTGTTCGAGGCGCAGCGCACCGTGGTGCGCGAGAACAAGCTGGAGTCCTGCTACCTCAGGCCGCTCACCTGGATCGGCTCGGAGAAGCTCGGCGTCTCGCCGAAGGGCAACACCGTGCACCTCATGGTCGCCGCCTGGCCCTGGGGCGCCTACCTCGGCGAGGAAGGCATGCGCCGCGGCATCCGCGTCAAGACCTCGAGCTACACCCGGCACCACGTCAACATCACGATGACGCAGGCCAAGGCGGTGTCGAACTACACCAACTCGATCCTCGCCAACATGGAGGCGCTCGACGACGGCTACGACGAGGCGCTGCTGCTCGACGCCAGCGGCTTCGTCAGCGAAGGGGCGGGCGAGAACCTGTTCATGGTGAAGAAGGGCGTGGTCTACACCCCCGACCTCTCGGCCGGCGCGCTCGACGGCATCACCCGCAACACCATCCTCGCGATCTGCGGCGACCTGGGCCTGAAGCTGGTGGAAAAGCGGATCACGCGCGACGAGGTCTACATCTGCGACGAGGCATTCTTCACCGGCACCGCCGCGGAGGTGACGCCGATCCGCGAGCTCGACCGGATCGAGCTCGGCAAAGGAAGCCGCGGGCCGATCACGGAGAAGATCCAGAGCGCGTTCTTCGACATCGTCAACGGCCGCAATCCGAAATACGCCGAATGGCTGACCAAGGTGTGATGGCGATGGCAAGCGCAGATCCGAAAAAGAGCGCCGTGGTCGAGCTGGCCGCGGCCGACCTGCAGGGCCCGGGCGTGGTGTTCTGCCCTAACCCGAAGATGCCGCTCTGGAGCAACCACCCGCGCGTCTTCATCGACGTGGCGACGGCGGGCTCGGGCAAGTGTCCGTACTGCGGCACCGAATACAGGCTGAAGGCGGGCGAGAAGGTCCACTCCTCGCACTGAGCGCGGTCGGATGACGCGCTCCCTCGTCATCGCGCCGCAGTGGATCGGCGACGCGGTGATGGCCGAGCCGCTGCTCGCCGCGCTCGCCCGGCGCGGCGAAGCGCTTACCGTCGCGGCGCTGCCGTGGGTCGCGCCGGCGTTGCGGGCGATGCCGCAGGTCGCCGAAGTCATCGAGCTGCCGTTCGCCCACGGCCGGCTCGACTGGGCGGCGCGGCGCCGGGTGGGGGCGAGCCTGCGCGGCCGCTTCGATGCGGCCTACGTTCTCCCGAACTCGATCAAGTCGGCCCTGCTGCCCTGGCTCGCCGGGGTGCCGGTGCGCAGCGGCTATCGCGGCGAAGGTCGCTGGCTGCTGCTCAACCGGCGCCTCGCCAACCGGGCCGAGGAGCGGCCGCCGATGGTCGCGTTCTACGGTGCGCTCGCCGGCCGCGACTTCGACGCGGCCGCGCGGCCGCGCCTGCATCTCGAGGACGCCGTGCTGCAAGCCGCCCTCGCCAAGGCCGGCCTCGGCCGCGCCGCGTTCTGGGCTTTCGCGCCCGGCGCCGAGTACGGCCCCGCCAAGCGCTGGCCGGTGGCGCACTACGCCGCGCTGGCGCGCGCCCTGCACGCGGTCGACGGCGCGGTCGTCGCCCTGCTCGGCTCGCCCGGCGAAGCCGGCCTTTGCGAAGCGATCGCCGCCGCCGCTCCGGGCGCCTGCCAGGTGATCGCCGGCAAGACTTCGCTGCTCGAAGCGATGGCGCTGATCGCCGCCTCGCGCGGCCTGGCGAGCAACGACTCGGGGCTGATGCACGTGGCGGCCGGCTTCGGCGTGCCGCAGGTCGCGGTGTTCGGCTCGACCAGCCCGCTGCACACGCCGCCGCTCAATCCGAACGCGCGCGTGCTCTGGCTGAAAGACGAGCTCGGGCTCGACTGCATGCCGTGCTTCGAGCGCACCTGCCGCTTCGGCCACTACCGCTGCCTGACCGAGGTCGCGCCGGAGCGGGTGCTGGCGTCGCTGCGCGACGCCGTGGCGGCTCAGAGCGAGAACTTGCCGGCGTAGACGATCGGGCCGGTCGCCTTGCCGGTGGGCGAGCCGCCGAGCGGCTCGATCGTGACCGCGAGCGTGTCGACCCCGGCCAGCACCTTGCCGCGCAGCGCCACCGTGCCGCTGCCGCCGGGAAGGATGCCGAGCGAGCGCGCTGCGCCCTCCTTCGGCACCGCCCAGAGCTCGAGCGAGCGGTCGGCCTGGAGGGACACCGGCACGATCGGCCGCGTCACCAGGGTCGAGCCGTCGCCGCTGATGCTCGCCACCAGCGACGCCGGGGGCGTGCTGCCGGGCGCAGTGCCGGTGGGCGCGAGGACGACGACGATCGGCGGCGGCACCGGGCCCGGGTTGGCGAGCAGCACCGCCAGGCCGATCGCGGCGACGCTGGCGAAGGCGCTCAGGCCGCGCCAGAACGCGAGCCGCGACCAGGTACCGCCCGAGGCCTGGGCCTGGCCGCCGCCGATCCGCTCGGAGACGCGGCGCCAGACTTCGCCCGAAGGCTGCACCGGCGCGATCGAGGCGGTGAGCGGCATCAGCCGCTGCTCCCAGGCGCGGGTCGCCTCGCGCAGCAGCGGATGCGCCGGCAGCAGGCTCTCGAAGCGACGCCGCGCCGGTCCGCGCAGCGTGCCGGCGGCGTACTCCGCGGCGAGGCGGTCGGCGAGCTCGGGGCGGCCGTAGTCCATCAGCGCCTGCCCGGCCGCCCGAAGGGCGCTGAGCGCCCCCTCGGGGGGCAGCGAACGAAGTGAGCGTGGGGGCCGTTCATCTCAGTCTGCGCCCGCGCCGTCGCGGATCACGGCGCCTTGCAGGCAGCCCTTGAGCGTGAGCAGGGCGCGCCGCACCCAGGACTTCACCGTGCCGAGCGGCTGGCGCAGCTGGTCGGCGACCTCGGCGTGGCTCAGGCCCTGGTAGAACGCGAGCGCAACGCTCTGCCGCTGCAGCGCGCTGAGCTGGTTCATGCATTCGCCGAGGACGCGTGCATCCGCGGCCCGGCTCAGGAGATCGAGCGGGCCGGGCGCTGCATCGGCCACGGTGTTGTACACGTCTTCGTCCTCGGCGTCGGCGCCCCCGGCGGAGGCGCCCTGGGGCTGCAATCTGGGCTGCGTCTGCCCGCGGCGCAGGCTGTCGATGGCGCGATTGCGGGCGATGCTGGTCAGCCAGGTGAGGGGCTGGCTCTGGGCAGCATCGAAGCTCTGCGCCGCGCGCCAGACGTTGACGTAGACCTCCTGGAGGATGTCTTCGGCCTGCGCGCGATCCCGGTTGATACGCAACACCACCGCGAACAGATGCGAGCTGGTCCGCTCGTAAAGCGTGGCAAAAGCCGCACGATCGCCGAGTCCGGCGCGGGCCAGGAGGCGGGAGAGATCGAGGCTGCGCTCGGTCCAGTCGGCGGAGGGTTTGACCATGGATCTTGGAGTCGGAAACGGTCGACCGGCGAGGCCTTCCTACAATTCAACGCTGAAGATTACCCGAAGAACTCGATGCGCCGACCGAAGCCACCTGCTCCCGCGACCGGTTCCGCCGACGACGTGGAGGTCGAGTTCTACGAATCGCTGCAGCGCGGCGACATCGATCGGCTGATGAGCCTGTGGTCCGACGACGACGAGATCAGCTGCGTCCATCCCGGCGGGCCGCGGCTGGTCGGCGCGGTCGCGATCAGGGCCTCGTTCGACGCGATGTTCGCCAACGGCACGATCGACGCGCGGCCGGAAAAGGTGCGCCGCCTCGACACCCACTCGACCGCCGTGCACAGCGTGCTCGAGCGCGTTCGCGTCACCGGCCCGGAGGGCCAAGCCTTCGCCTTCGTCGTCGCCACCAACGTCTACGTCAAGGCGACGCGCGGCTGGCGCCTGGTGGCGCATCACGCCAGCCCGGGCACGGCGAGCGAGGTGCAGGACATCGCCGAGACGGCGTCCATCCTGCACTGAGCCGCGCCGGCTGCGCAGCTCGCCGCGCCCCCTCGCATGCACGACTTTCGCGCGCCGCGCTGGCTGCCCGGCGGCCACGCCCAGACGATCTGGCCGGTGTTCTTCAGCCGGCGCTACGCCGGCGCCCGGCCGGTCTTTCAGCGCGAGCGATGGGCGACGCCGGACGCCGACTTCGTCGATGTCGACTGGCTCGGCAGCGATGCCGACACCACCCTGCTCGTCCTCTTCCACGGCCTCGAAGGCTCGTCGTCCAGCCATTACGCCGAAGCCTTCGCCGCCGAGGCGCGGCAGCGCGGCTGGCGCTTCGCGATCCCGCACTTTCGCGGCTGCTCGGGCGAGCTCAACCTCGCCCCGCGCGCCTACCACTCGGGCGACTTCGAGGAGGTCGGCTGGCTGCTCGGGCGCTTTCGCACGCTGCACCGCGGGCCGATCGTCGCCGTCGGCGTCTCGCTCGGCGGCAACGCCCTGCTGCGCTTCGCCGAGGAGGCCGGCGAGAGCGCGTTCGAGCGGGTGCGTGCGGTCGCGGCGATCTCGGCGCCGCTCGACCTCGATGCCGGCGCCACCGCGATCGGCCTCGGCTTCGGCCGGCAGGTCTACACCCGGATGTTCCTGCGCTCGATGAAGCCGAAGGCGCTGAGAAAGCTCGGCCAGCATCCGGGACTGTTCGACGCCGGGCGGCTGCAGAGGGCGCGCGACCTGCGCGCCTTCGACGACGTCTTCACCGCGCCGCTGCACGGCTTTCGCGACGTTGCCGACTACTACGCGCGCGGCTCGGCGAAGCCGCGCCTCGCCGAGATCCGCATTCCGGCGCTCGTGCTCAACGCGCAGAACGACCCGTTCCTGCCGGCCTTCGCGCTGCCGCGTCCGGGCGAGGTCGGCAAGCAGGTCACGCTCTGGCAGCCGGCGCACGGCGGCCACGTCGGCTTCGCCGGCGGCGGCTGGCCCGGCGACCTCGGCGCCCTGCCCGAGCAGGTCGTGGGGTGGCTCGCCGAGCACCGCTAGCTGATCCGGGGCCGGCCCACAATCGGCAGATGGACGCCATCGTCGCCGCGGCCCTGAAGAAGTGGCCCAACGTGCCGCACTGCTACGGCTGGCTCGCGCTCGACGCGCGCGGCGACTGGTACATGCGCGACGACCGGATCCAGGCGGCGGGTCCCTTTCCCCAGGTCAAGGGCAGCCGCATCGAGCACGAGAAGCTGCGCGAGTTCATCGCCCGCAACTACGCCGGCGACGCGTCGGGCGCCTGGTTCTTCCAGAACGGGCCGCAGCGCGTCTACGTCGAGCTCGAAGCGGCGCCCTATGTGTGGCGGCTCGCCGCGTCGGCGGCCGCAGCGCCGTCGATCACCAGCCATGTCGGCGGCGCAGCGCGATTCCGTTCGGCGCAGGTCGACGAGCGCGGGCGGCTCTTTCTCGACACCGACGCCGGCTACGGTCTGGTGCACACACTCGACATCGAGGCCGCGGCCGACGCGGTCGAGCATGGCCTCTGGGCGCCCGAGCCGGTCGCCTTCGCCGACCTGCCGGCGCGCTTCGGCTACCGCCTGCGCGCCGCCGGGGCGGACGCTCATCCGCCGTAGAAGACGTAGTCGGCCTCGTAGGCGACCTGCTGGCGCCTGCCCTTGCTCATGGCGTCGCAAGCCGTGCTCGGGGCGACGCCGCCCCTGGTGTTGAGGCGCTGGATGTAGGTCACGCCGGTCATCGCGCCGGCGCCCATCGCCGGCTCGGTCTTCACGAGCTGCAGCGGGATGTTGCCCGGCGCCGCGGGTGCCACCGCGACCTGCTTGCCGGTGACCTTCGAGCCGTCGGCGGCCTCCCAGGTCGGGCCGGCGTAGTACTTGCCGACGCTGCGCTTGTCGCCGGAATAGAGCGTCGCCACCGGGCCGACAAAGGCCCATTCGTACTGGCCGGCGGCGGCCGTCTTCTCGCGGCACTCGTAGGTGATCTCGCCCACGCCGGTCGTGGCCATGCGCATCGTCTGCCCGGCCGGCACGCGCACCGCTTCGGGAAGGGCGGCGTTGTCGACCTTGATCGCGGTCGTCATCGGGCTCATCGAACACGCCGAAAGCAGGGAGGCGACGGCGATCGCGGCGAGGGAAGGATTCATGGAACGCTCCTGGTCAGGGTGAAGGACGACAGCGGTCCGCGACCCGGCGCGCACTCGCTGCGGCCCTCTACGAGCCAAAGGTCCGACCGGATGCGAAGTCCTGCGGGCGCCGGCGGGGCTTCGAACGCGCCCCGGGCATGAAAAAGCCGGCCACGAGGGCCGGCCGATTCGCGGGGCGAAGCGCCCTACTTGGCCTGGCCGACCATCCAGGCGACGACGGTCCTGATCTCGGCGTCGCTGGCGGTCGAGCCGCCCTTCGGCGGCATCGCGCCCTTGCCCTTGATCGCGCTGGCGACGAGCGCGTCGAGGCCCTGGGCGATGCGCGGCGCCCAGGCGGCCTTGTCGCCGACCTTCGGCGCACCGGCGATGCCCTGGCCGTGGCAGACCATGCAGGTCGACGTGTAGAGCGCCGGCGCGGCGCCGGCGTCGGCCGCGGCGGCAGGGGCCGGCGTCGCTGGGGCG
>JANMCC010000306.1:0-15789 GCA_031360885.1 Burkholderiales bacterium
CGGCGAAGCTCGCGCCGGTGAGGATGATGTCGACCGTGCCGAGCGTCAGGCCCTGGTTGATGTCGGATTCCTTGCCCAGGCTGGAGGCAGGGAACACCTGCACCTCGTAGCGGCCATTGGTGCGCTTCTTGATCTCGTCGCCGGCCCACACCGACCACTTGTGGTACGGCTCCGAGACCTCGTAGACGTGCGCCCACTTGAGCTTGGTCTGCGCCTGCGCGCTGCCCAGAGGCGCGAAGGCGCCGGCGACGATGGCGCAGGCGGCGATCGCCCGCAGGGCGGTTCTCTTGGTGATCATCATGTCTCCCGAGGGTTGGCTAGGGGCCGTAGCGGCTCGCCCGGGAAGGTAGGGCCGACGGGCCCGACGGGCAACGGGCGAAACCCTGCTTGCGCCGGGCGACCGGCCCGCCTCAGCGCGCCTTGGGCACCGTGCCGATCACGCCCTCGACGAACCAGTCCATCGCCTTGATCTGCGCGTCGTCGAGCGCGCCGCTCGCCAGCCGCGAGGCGCCGGCGTTGTCGACCAGCGGCGCGGCGAAGGGCTTGAGCGTGCCGGCGACGATCGCCGCGCGCCGCGCCTGCACGCCCGAGCGCGCGGCCGCCGGCAGCTTCGGATCGAGCGCGGCGATGTCGACCATGCCGCTGGCGATGCCGCCCCAGGTCGGCTCGTTCTTCCAGGAACCGGTCAGCACGCTTTCGGCGACCCGCGTGTAGAAGCCGCCCCAGCGGTGCTCGATCGCGGCGAGCTGTGCATCGGGCGCGAAGGCGCGCATGTCGCTCGGGTACGGTACGACCCGCACGCCCCTGGCACGGAAGTTGGCCTGCGCCGTCTGCGCCACCGCGGGCGAACCGCTGTGATGGGTGAGCACGTCGGCGCCCTGGTCGATCAGCGTCTGCGCCGCCTCGCGCTCGCGGGCCGGGTCGAACCAGGTGTTGAGCCAGAGCACGCGCACCTGCGCCTTCGGGTTGACGGCGCGCATGCCGAGCGTGAACGCGTTGATGCCCTGCACCACCTCGGGCACCGGAAAGCCGGCCACGTAGCCGGCGACGCCGCTGCGGCTCGCCTGCCCGGCCAGCCAGCCGGCGAGCCAGCGCGCCTCGTAGTAGCGGGCGTCGTAGGTGGCGAGGTTGGGCGCGCTCTTGTAGCCGCCGGCATGCTCGAACTTCGCCGCCGGAAACTCGGCGGCGACGCGCAGCGCCGGGTCGAGGTAGCCGAAGCTGGTGGCGAACACCAGCTTCGCGCCTTGTGCCGCGACCAGATCGCGCATCACCCGCTCCGAATCCGCGCCCTCGGCCACCGCCTCGACGAACACCGTCTTCACCCGCGGCCCGAGGGCCCGGTCGAGCTCGCGCCGGCCGAGCTCGTGCTGCCAGGTCCAGCCGGCCTCGCCGATCGGGCTGACGTAGACGAAGCCGACGACCAGCGGCGGATCGGCGGCGCGCGCGGGCAAGGAAGGGGCGACCAGCGCCGGGATCGCGAGCAGCGCCAACGCGCTGCCGCGGATGAGGTTTTTCAACATGGTTGACCTCGACATGGCCCCTGAAGGGAAGCACCGGCCGCGGGGGCACGCGGCCGGCGAGTGCATTTTCGCGCAGGATTCGTCGCTAGCGCGAAAGGCTCCCTTCCGGTGGTTGTGCACCGACCTGGGCGCGACGGCGTGGCCCTGTCATGTTTCCCCATTGCGAACGAGCCGGGCGCCGCCGTAGTCTGGCATCGTCTCGGAACAGGCCGCATGGCCACAGGAGGTCGGCGATGGGCAACAGCGGTTCGCCAGACAGTGCCTTGATGGTGCAATGGTTCTTCGGCGCTCTCGTCGTCGTGTTCTACGCGGTCCATCGCTTCAACGAGCCCCGCCAGGACCCGCGGCCGGCCCGCGCGACCACCACCTTCTGGCGATACTGGTCGGCGTGCGGCGGCTACGTGGTCGCGATGCTCGGCCTCTTCATCGTGCTCGGCGGCGGCATCGGCGCGATCGACCCGCGCATCTTCCTGATGCTGATGGACGGCGGCACGGTACCGGCCGATGCGCGCTCGCTGCCCGGACCGCTGCTCTCGGCAATGATCCTGACCTCGCTGCTGCCGCACTTTCCCGGTCTCGGCAAGATCGACGCGAGCGTCAAGCGCTGGTTCCAGGACGTGGGCAACATCCCCTGGGAGGTGCGCGAGCTGAGCCGCTTCCTCACCGACTCGGGCTATGCGCCGCAGCCCGAGGCACTGACGCAGATCCACTCGGTGCTGCGTTCCTTCGGTGTCGAGGAGGCGTGGCTGCGCGAGCCGACCGACACGCTCAAGCACCGCTGGGCGCGCAGCGTCGCCCTCTACGGCCAGGTGCAGCGCTGGGAGGCCTCGCGCGGCTTCGGCCGTTACGTCGACCAGCACCGGACGGCGCTGCCCGACATCCGCGAGCGGATCGAGAAGCTCGCCGAGTTCCTCGACGCCCGCACCCTTGCCGAGCTCGACGGCAGCGGCGACTCGCGGCTGGTGGCGCACTCGCGCAAGATCTTCGACAGCGAGCTGGTCGCGCTCCAGGATTCGCTCTGCAACTTCATCAGCGGCGGCGTGCTCGAGGGCGCGCGCAACCACGCAAGCCGGCGCGACGCCCTGGCGCTGCTCGGCTTCTCCGGCCTGCCGGCGACGCGCGGGCCGCTCACCTCGCACGACATCGTGCTCGTCGCCGGGCTGGTGTTCCTGGCGATGCTGTTCGTGCCGCTGATGATGCGCCGCTTCATCGACCCGCTGCCGCTGCCGCAGAACCTGCGCGTCCTGGTGACGGTGCCCATCGTCTACGCGATCGCGATCGTCGCCGCGATCTACCCGAAGTCGGTGTGGCCCTTCGCCGCCCGCCAGGCCGGCGGCGAGCGGCCGTTCGCCGCCTACGCGATGTCGGGGGTCGTCGCCGCCGCGGCCTCGTTCGCGGTCTCGCTCGTCTTCCGCTTCGTCTTCGACAAGTCGGGCAACATCTTCCAGTCGCTGTCGACCCCCGGCGCCTTCCCCGAGGCGTGGACGACGACGCTCGAGCGCTGGCCGTGGCTGCTGATGACCTTCTTCATCACCGTCGCCGTCGCCTGGGCGGCCGACGACATGGAGCCGGCGGATCACGCCGGTCGGCTGCGCCTGCGCGCGATCGAGGCGGCGTCGCTGGCGCTCGCGCTCGGCGTGATCCAGTGGACCGTGTTGCAGATCCTGATCGGCGCCTCGCCGGAAGCGGCGGCGCGGTTCGGCGATGCGGTGCCGCGCATGATGGTCACGGCGGTGGCGGTAGGCGCGTGCATCGGCTGGCTGGTGCCGGCGATGCACCGGGCGCGCAATCGCGGGCGGATCGAGACCGCGCCGATGCCGGCGCTGGCGATGCCCGGCTGAGGCGGTCGAGGGCCGCCCGGCGCTCAGCCGGGCTTGCCGAGGCCGAAGAGCTCGCGCAAGGCCGCCCGGTACTGCTCGGCGCCGCGCCAGGTGGTGGTCGAGTGCGTGCCGCCCTCGATCAGGACGAAGCGCTTGGCGACCGTGGCCTGCTCGTAGAGCGCCTGGCCGAAGCGCGAGGGCACGAGCGCGTCGTCGCTGCCGTGCACGACCAGCAACGGCGACTTGATGCGCGGCACCGCGGCAAGCGAATCGAAGCGCTCGGTGATGAGCATCGAGACCGGCAGCCAGCCCCATCTGAAGGTGGCGAACATGTCGCCGATCGAGGTGAAGGTGCCCTCGACGATCACGCCCTGCGGCGCTTCGGCGGGCGAGCTCTCGGCCAGCCCGGCCGCGAGCTGCACCGCGATTGCGCCGCCGAGCGAGTGGCCGAACACGTAGCGCGCCCGGCCGGGGCGGTGCTCGGCGAGCCAGCGCCAGGCTGCGCGCGCGTCCTCGACGACGCCAGCCTCCGAGGGCAGCTCGTCGGTGCTGTTGCCGAAGCCGCGGTAGTCCACCGCGAGGACCGAGAAGCCGAGCTCGCGCAACTGCTCGACGCGAAAGGAGCTGCGGGCGATGTCGCGCCGGGCGCCATGCAGGTAGAGCAGCAGCGGCGCGCGCGGGTCGTCGTTGCCGGCCCAGAGCGCGTGCAGCCGGATCGGCCCGCCGGTGGTCGGCGAGACATGCTCGATCCAGATGCTCTCCATGCCGCCGGCTCGCGCCGCCTGCTCGAGCTCGGCCGACGTGGACTGAGGAGCCCGCGCGGCCTGGAAGATCCACTTGCGCTGCTGCGTCTCCAGGCTGGCGTAGCCGACCGAAAGCGCGGTCGCCGAGACCGCGGCCAGCGCGAGCCAGCCGCGGCGGCGGGCCAGCAGCTGGACGAGGGGCGCAACGGCGGGCGCGGGCATGCGCCCGATTCTGCCGAAAACGCTTCTGTTCAGTTCCAGTTGCGGATTTCGATCCGCAGCTGCCCCGTCACCCCCGGGCGCGAGCCCTCGGGCGAGGCGATCGGGATCTCGAACTTGAGGGCGCCGCCCTCGAGACGGGCGTTGGCGTTGGTCGAGGTGTCGTTCGGCGTCTCGCTCTGCACGCCGTACTCGAGGCGCCAGCCCGACGGCGTGGTCTCGTCGCGGAAGGCCTCGACGACGATGAGCTTCCTGACCAGGTAGCCGCCCTCGAAGTGCTTCTTCAGCCAGAGCACGCCGTCGATCTGGTAGTCGGGCACCAGGACGGCGACGTCGAAGGCGAAGGCGACGCTCTGGTGCCGCTTCTGGCTCTTGGTCGGATCGAGGAACAGCGAGAACAGGTGCGGGCTGTTCGCCTTGCTCGGCCCGCGCTTGCCGGCCGCGTCTTTCGGGAACAGGTCGTCGTAGGTGCGGTTGATCGCCGAGTTCTCGCGCACCACCCGGCGATGCAGTTGCCACTGGCTGGCACGCAGCGCGGCGACGATCTCGAAGCGGTAGGAGGCGCGCACCGAGTCCTGGTCGCGGTCGTAGGCGGCCTGCACCTCGTCGGGCAGCTTCACGTCGAACACGTCTAGCCAGCCGTCGGCGCGGACCGAGCCGAACAGGAACCGGGTCAGGTTCTGGAAGCCCTCTTCCGAATTGATGATGCCGTACTGCCCCGAATGGCTGCGGTGCGCGTAGGCGCGCGGCGAGTCGATGCACTTGTCGCCCACCCGGGAGAAGGTGGTGGCGTTGTCCATGCGCACCAGGCCGTCGCTCGACTCGCCCACCGCCCACGACGAGAGGCCCTTGGCGACCAGGTAGTCGGCCGGGTTGGTGCCGACCAGGTTGAACACCCGATCGGCCGGAAAGCCGACGATCTCGGACACCACCTCGGCCTTCTTCGGCAGGCCGAGGTAGAGGGCCATCCGCTCGCGGTTGAAGTTGGTCGCCTCGCCGAGGGCGCTCCAGCCTGGGATGTTGCGCACCACCCGCAGGTCGATGCCGTTGTGCGGCGTGGCGTAGGTGAAGAGCTTGTCGACGGCGGCGCGCGCCTCGGCGCTGCCGAGCTTCTTGTTCTGCAGGAAGGCGCGGCAGACCAGGCCGCCCATGGAGTGCGCCACCAGGTAGACCTTGAACTCCGCCTCGGCGACGCCGTTGTCGAGCGTCTCGTCCGGCCGGATCGGGTGCTTGCCGCCCTTGCGGCAGATCAGCGTGCGCATGCGCAGGATCAGGTCCGACAGGCCCTTGGCGAACTCCTCGATCGGATGCGACTTGCCGTCGCCGAAGTCGGCCGAGGCGTCGTCGTAGTAGCGCAGGATCGCGATCGACTGGTAGTGCAGCGTCACGTCCGAGCGCTGCGGCCGGCACGGGTCGTCGGGATGCGGCGCGGTCAGGTCCTCGCCGTTGACGTAGACGTCGTCGTAGCGGTCGTTGCTGAACTCCGGCCCGGCGCCGAGGTCGCGCCAGATCGCCTCGTCCTTCAGCCGCACGAGCGGCGACTCGAAGTAGTAGCGCCGCATCTTGCCGTCCCACACCTGGCGCGACTTGGTGCTGCCGATGTTGAACCCCATGTAGGGGTCGCCGACCGTGTCCTCGATCTCGCCCTGGGTGCCGGCGAAGCCGCGCACGTAGATGATCGGGTGATAGGGCGCGTGCGGATTGGCCATGGCGTGCACTCCGGGAGGGGCGGTCAGTCTGCACTACCGCGGCCACCCTCCTCATCGGGGTCGATGCCGATGTTTGGAGATGCTATTGACAAGGCCTCCGAAGAGGCCTTGCCCGAACGCTCAGCGGCTGCTCGCGCCCTCGCGCGCCGCGAGCTCCACCGTCGAGGTGACAGCGGCCTTCAGCTCGTGGACGTGAGCGCGGATCTCGCGCCGGGTGATGGCGCCGTCGCCGTTCTGGTCGATGCGGGCGATCACCGCTTCGGCGTCGCGCGCCTCGCGACCGGTCTTCGCCGCGACGGCGTCGAAGGCCGTCTGCAGCTCGGCCTTGTCGAGGCTGCCGTCGCCGTTGCCGTCGACCCGGGCGAACGCCTTGGCCTTGACGCTGGCCGCGGTCCAGGCGCCTGCGGCGCCGCTGATGGTGGTGAGCAGGGACATGAAAAACTCCTTCGCGAAGATTGAAGAGCGTGTCATTGGCCGCTCGGCCCGTGACGACCCGCGCATCCTGACGAAGCGCAGCCGCGAAGATGTTGCAGATTCGTTACCTGTCCGGAATTCCGGTCCAGTTCCAGCGATCGCCCCGCTCCTTCAGTCGTCGAACTCGATCCGCTCGGCCTGCACCCGCGTGCCGTCGGCGGTGAGCGCGCCCTTGACATCGACCTTGCGCCCGACGGCGAGATCGGCCGCGGTGCCGTTGCGGAAGTCGACGCTGCCCGCGTAGCTCACCGTCACCTCGCGCACGACGAAGGTCTTGCCAGCGGTGTCGAGCGAGACGATCGGGCCGCTGACCTCGAACTCTTCGTTCCCGCCGCCGCCCTCGGCGTCGACCTTGACCTTGGTGGCGACCAGCACGCCGCCGACGATCGTGCCTTCGACTTCGACCTTTGCGCCGAGCACCAGGCCGGCGCTGGCGCCGTCGAAGGTGGCGCCGCGCGCGTCGACCGGCGTGCCGTTGACGCTGAACGTAGTGATCGAGGTGAAGGCGCTGACCCGACCTTCGAGCTTGGCTTCGTCGTGGTTCTCGATCGGCGGCGCGCCGTCGGAGAGTGCCGTTGCCGTCCAGACGCCGCCGGCGCCCGGCGCGGGTGCGATGGCGGCGCGAATGAAGCGGCCGTCGGCGAGCGTCGCCGGCACCGCCGCGACGCCGGCATACGAGATCCGGGCGCTGCCGAACGAGAAGGCCCGGGCCACGGTGTCGAGGCCCGAGACGACACCGCGCAGCGAGAACGGGGTGCCGGCGGGCTTGGCCTCGACACGGGTGGCCGTGTAGCGCCCGCTGGCGACGTCGAGCCGGGCGTAAATCTCGACCACCGTGCCGACGACGAGCGCCGCCTGGCCGCCGGCGAGCGACTCGCCGAACACCGTGCTGGCGGCGATGTCGACGCCCTGGCCGAGGACGGTCAGGGTCCTGGCGGCGAGGTCGCTGGCCGCAACCGGGCCGACGATCTCGCTCGAGAAGACGATGCTGTTCGCCTTGCTCGCCGGGTTGCCGCTGCCGTCGGTGCCGATCGCCGAGCCGCGCACGTCGATCGTCATGCCCAGGCGCAGGTCGTTGCGGCTGCGCAGCACGCCGTTGCCGTCGCGCACCGTGGCGCTGCTGTCGTCGTAGTGGACCGCGTTGACGATCACCGAGCCGAAGCCGGTGATCGGACCGCTGGCGAACGAGGTCGGCTGCACGCCGGTGCCGCCGCTGTCGACGCCGCCGCCGCAGCCGGCCGCGAGCAGGCCCGCAAGCAGCCACGAGGCGAAACCGCGGATCCGAACGGAGAGAAGGCTGGCGAACATCAACGGTCCTTTCGCGCCGGGCGGCGGCGCTTGGCGGCGGGCGCAGGCGCCGCCGCCGGCGCGGCTGCCGAAGGCGGATCGCTCATCGCGTCGTGGTAGGTGTAGAGGCCGATGCGCACGCGCCGGTCGCGCAGCCGCCCCGCCGCCGCGTCGGCGTCGATCAGGGCCTGCAGCTTCGGCACGGCGGCGGCGAGCAGCGCCTGCCACTGTGCCTTGGCGACCTCGCGGAAGGCGACGATCGATTCGGCCGAAAGCTCGTCGGCGAACACCGCCTGCTCGACATGCGGCGGTGTTTCGGCGAGGACGTTGGCGACGCTGGCGCGCAGGTGGTCGCCGACGGTGCTGCCGAGGAAACCGAAGGCGCGGGAGCTGTCGCGGCCGGCGACCACGCTTTCCCGCACCAGCCGCACCTCGTCGCCCACTTCCTCGGCGAGGCCCAGCCGGCAGAGCTCGTCGAGCAGCGAGCGCGGATGAACGTCCTGCGTCACCGAGCGCGCCAGCGACTCGAAGCTCGGCGCCGGCCCCTGCCGCGGCAGGGCCCTCGGCTGGCCCCGCCGGTCGCGCAGCGCCGGATCGGCACGCCAGCGCGTGAACACCTGTGTCGCCGGCGACGGCCGCGGCGGCGGCGGGCCGCCTGCCCCCTCCGCCTCGACCAGGCGGGTGACCTCGCGCCGCGTCAGCCCGGTCGCCGTGGCGACGCGGCTGACGATGCGCGCGCCCGCCGACTCCGGCTGGGCGCGACGCGCCGCCTCGACGAACGCCGCCTTGAACAGCTCCTCGACCGCGGCAAACGGCAGCCCTCGCGCCACCGCGAGCTCGGCGATCGGCTCGAGCAGCGAGGCCACGGCGCCGGCGAGCACCGCGACGCTTCCGCCGGAAAGCGCAGCGCCGCCGCCCGGGTCGGGCGGCGGCGCCGGCCGGGGTCGGGTCTTGTCAGTCACCGAAGGAGATGCGCTCTGCCATCAGCATGGTGCCGTCGGCCGACAGCTTGCCCTTGACTTCGAGCTGCACGCCAACCGCGAGCTGCGCTTCGCTGCCGCCGCGGTACTCGATGCCGGCGCCCGCGTAGCTCACCTTCACCTCGCGCAGCACGAAGGTCTTGGCAACCGGGTCGTTCGCCGTGATCGCGCCGTGCAGTTCGAAGCCCTTGTCGTGATGCTCCTGCTCGTCTTCCACCGAGACGCGGGTGGCGACGACCACGCCGTTGACCGCGCTGCCCTTCACCTCGACCCGGACGCCGAGCGCCAGGCTGGCCGCGCCGTCGCCGAAGGTGGCGGTGCTGGCATCGACCGGAATGCCGTTGACGCTGAACGAGGTTTGCGACGTGAAGGCGCTGATCGTGCCTTCGAGCTCCACCTCGCCGCCGTCTTCGGGCTTCTTGCCGGTGCCGTCGATCTGGGTCGCGACCCAGGCGCCCGCGACCTGCACGGCCTGCAGGCGAACCCGCACCAGCGCGCCGTTGGCGAGGTTGGCCGGCACCGGCGAGACGCCGGCGTACGAGATCAGGGCAGGACCCATGGTGAAGGTCTTGGCGACGCTGTCGAGGTTGGACACGATGCCCCGGATTCTGAAGCCGTCGCCCGAGCCGCTCGGCTCGAGCCGCGTGGCCGTGTAAGCGCCGGTCGCCGCATCGAGCGTGCCGTGCACCTCGAGCACCGCGCCCACCGCGATGCCGGCGAAGCCGCCGACGAAGCGCTCGTCGATGACCGTGGTGTCGAGCACGCGCACGGTCTGGCCGAGCACGACCAGGGTCTTGGCCACCGCGTCGACGGCCGAGACCGGACCGCGCAGCTCGGCGCCGTGGCGGATCTCGGTGGCCGGGGCGCGCGGGCCCTTGCCGTCGTCGCTGACGGCGCCGCCGTGGACTTCGACGCCCATGCCGAGCTTCAGGGCCTCGCGGCTCGAGCGCTTGCCGTCGGCATCGGTCACGAGCGCGGCCGAGTCGTCGTAACGCAAGCCGTTGACGATGATCGAGCCGAAGCCGGAGATGTGGCCGGCGGCGAACGAGGTCGGCCCGGCGCCGGTGCCGCCGCTCGACGGACCGGCGCTGCCGCCCCCGCCGCAGCCGGCAAGCAGCAGGGCCGCGGCCGCGAGCTGAAGAAGGAGATGGCGAGCCCGGGCGGGGCGGGAGGTGATCGAAGCAAGGCGCATGACAGGCTCTCCGTGGTCGAGCGGGCCGGAAGTCGACCCTCGGGGCGGATGATAAATGTGCTAACTGCACATTTGCAAGCAGCGTTACAGACGGAGACGCTCGCGCGTGACTTTCGACCAGGCTGCTAGCCTTGCGCTCGATGATCCGACTGCGCGACCTCCCCCGCGACGCCCACTTTCGCCGCGGCGCGCGCGACATGCTCGACTTCGGTCCGGGACTGGCGGCCTGGGGCCTGGTCACCGGCGTGGCGATGACGCAGAGCGGCCTCGGCGTCGGCCTCTCGCTGCTGATGACCTTCACCGTCTACGCCGGCAGCGCCCAGCTCGCCTCGCTGCCGCTGATGGCCGGCGGCGCGCCGATCTGGGTGATCTGGGCCTCGGCGCTCTGCGTCAACCTGCGCTTCGCGATCTTCAGCTCGCAGTGGCGGCCGTACCTCGGCCACCTGCCGCGCGGGCGGCGGCTGGTGCTCGGCTACCTGCTCGCCGACCTCAACCTGCTGGTGTTCCTCAAGAACTGGCAGGGCGAGGGCCACCAGCTCGGCCAGGCGCGCTACGCTGCCGGCGGCGCCGTCGTGGTGTGGATCATCTGGCAGGCGACCTCGGTCGCCGGCATCCTGCTGTCTTCGCTGGTGCCGCTCGAGTGGGGCCTCGGCTTCGCCGGCACGCTCTCGATGCTCGGCATCGCCTACTCGCTGCTCAACGACCGCACCGCCTGGGTGGCGGCGATCGTCGCCGCCGCCGCCGCGGTGGCGGCGTTCTCGCTGCCGCTGAAGCTGAACATCCTGGTCGCGATCGCCGCCGCGATCGCGGCGACGCTGGTGATGGCGCAGGCGGGCAAGGCGAGCGCAGCCCTGCGGCCGAGGCACTGACGATGGACTTCGCCCTGCCCGGCTGGGCCCTCACGGCGCTCACCATCCTCGGCCTCGGCGCCGTGACGGCGATCTCGCGCAATGTCTTTCTCTGGTCGCGGCAGGAGGTGCGCATTCCCGAGCCGCTGCAGCGCGCGCTGCAGATGGCGCCGCTGGCGGCGATCGTCGCCATCACCGCGCCGGAGATCTTTCTCAGCCAGGGCCACCTGATCGAAACCTGGCGCGACGCCCGGCTGCTCTCGGCGGCGGTGGCGACCGCGGTCTACGCATGGCGGCCCGGCGTGCTCGGCCCGTTGCTCGCCGGCCTGGCGGTGTACCTGCCGCTGCGGCTCGGCTGGGGATGGTGATGCTGCGACGCGCCGGCCTGGTGTTCGTGTTCCTCTGGTTCTTCATCGGCGGGCTCGCCCATTTCTTCTTCACCGGGATCGAGATGAGCATCCTGCCGCCCTGGGTGCCCTGGCCGCGCGAGACCGTGCTCGTGAGCGGCGCCTTCGAGCTGATCGGCGCCCTCGGCCTGCTCTGGCGGCCGACGCGGCGCGCCGCCGGCTGGGGCCTGTTCGCGCTCACCCTCGCGGTGACGCCGGCCAACGTCTACATGCTGCAACGTGCCGACCTGTTCCCGACGATTCCCTACTGGGTGCTGGTGCTGCGGCTGCCGCTCCAGGTGGCGCTGCTGGCGCTGATCGTCTGGAGCACGGCGCCGGCGCGGCGCCGCTAGGCTGCCGGCATGGCCGCTCGCTGGTTCGCCCTCGTGCTCTGCCTGCTCGCCTGCGGGCGGGCGCCTGCCGGCGACGGCGCCGCCTGGGAGGCGCTGCGCCGCGATGGCGCCGTCGCCCTGGTGCGCCACGGCGAGGCGCCCGGCGTCGGCGATCCGGCCGGCTGGAAGCTCGGCGACTGCGCCACGCAGCGCAACCTGAACGAGGCCGGCCGGGCGCAGGCGCGCGAGCTCGGCGCGCGCCTTCGGGCCGAGCAGGTCCCGGTCGCCCAGGTGCTCGCCTCGCCCTGGTGCCGCACCCTCGAGACGGCGACGCTGCTCGGCGTCGGCGCGGTTCGCGGCGAGCCGGCGGTCGCCAATGCCTTCGTCCTGAGCGAGCGGCGCAGCGAGCTCGCCGGCGCGGCGCGCGCACTCGTCCGCCAATGGCGCGGCCCGGGCACGCTGCTGGTGGTGACGCACGGCGAGAACATCCGTGCCCTGATCGGCCGCACCCCCGAGACCGCCGAGCTGGTGGTCGTGTCGGCCGGCGGCGACGGCAGCCTGCACGAACTCGGCGCGGTGCTCACGCCCGCGCGTTGATCGCCTTCGCGGAGGCGTCGCGGCGGCGTCGCGCCGCCGCCGCGCCGCTCAGAGCGGCGTGATCTCGACCTTGCGGAACTTGATGGTGCCGCGACCCCACTGCAGCGCGATCGGGCCGCTGTCGAGCTTGCCGTCTTCGACTTCGACCGTCTTCACGCCATTCAGCACCAGCACCAGCCGCTTGCCCTTGGCCGTGATCTCGTAGGTGTTCCACTTGCCGCCCGCCTTCGGCATGGGCGACACCGCGGCGACCTTGACGATCGCGCCGGTACCGTAGGTCGGATCGGGCCGCTGGTCGAAGATGTTGGCCTCGTAGCAGGTCTCGTCGGTGATCACGGCCGGGTTCTGGCAGCGGAGGAAGACGCCGCTGTTGGCGTCGTCGCTGGCCCAGAACTCGACCTTGATCATGAAGTCCTTGTACGAGCCCTTGCTGACGAGGTAGGCCGGGTCCTTGCCGCCCTGCGTCGCCTGGATCGCGCCGTCGACGGCGCTCCAGTTCGCTTCGCCGACGCGGTTGAAGTTGTCGAGGCCCCTGGCCCCGTCGACGAGCGTGGTCGTGCCAGCCATGCTGGCGCATCCGCCCAGGGCGGCGGCCAGCGTCAAGGTGGCGAGAGCGGATGGAACGATGGTCTTCATTGGCTGTCTCCTCGGTGGCGTTTCTTCTTGGCGCCCGATCTTGTGACGGCCGAAGCAGATCGCGCAAGCTAGGTGAAGCCAGCCCCGGCCGCTTGGCGCGCCGGCGGCGCCTCAGCTCGCGAACAGCTGCCGGTCCTTCATCTTCTGCGAGCCGACCCCGTAGTAGCTCTCGAACCAGGCCGCCTTGCCGCTGATCGCCCGGGGCTTCCTCAGCGTCAGCGCTGCCTTCTTCGCGGCCGGGGCGAGGTCGGTCGTCGCCTGCATGGTGCTGCGAAAATGCAGGTGGTCGAAGACGCGCAGCGCCTCGATCGCGTAGGCGGTGGCGATCTTCGGGTCCTCGATCATCAGCAGGTGGTCGCCGTTGCCGTTCTCGCCGCTCGGCGCGAGGTTCGTGGAGCCGGTGAACACCTTCGCCGTCGGCAGGTTGAAGTCCGTGACCACGAACTTGTGGTGCACGTTGATCCCCTGCCCGCCGCTCCATTCCGACTTGAACGGCTCGGGGGCGTTCTTCGCCAGGTAGGCGAAGTCGACCAGGCCGACGCTGCCGTCGGGCTTGATGATCTCGAGGCCGCCGGCCTTGTCGGAGAGTCCGTAGCTGAAGATCGGCCGCTCGATCAGCCGGTCGAAAGCCTCCTTGGTCGGCCCCGACTTGAGCTGGTTGAGGAAGGCCACCGCGTAGAACACCGACGAGCTCGCCTGCTCGATCGCGCCGCGCACCGGGTTCAGCGGCAGCGCCGACGAGGAGTGCGGCGAGAAGCACACGTGCACCGGCACGTTCGAGGCGTTGACCGGCGCGAGCTGCCACTTCTTCGCCAGCTCGAGCTGCTTGAAGCCCGCCGGGTTGGCGAACGAGGCCTCGAACGCCTGCTTGTAGAGCGCGGCGATGCCCGGATCGGCGAAGACCAGGGCGTTGTTCGACTGGATGTACAGGCCGCGGAAGCTGAAGTTGGTGGAGCCGGCGAGCACCTTGAGCGGCACGCCGCCGCGGCTGGCGATGAACACCTTGTGGTGCTGCAGGCCGCTGAAGTGGGTCCGGCGCACCTGGTCGGCGCCAGCGCTGACCGCCAGCCGCGCCGCCGCCTCGCTCTCGTTGCTCTGGGCGGTGCCGTGCCCGGAGATCACGCCGGTCTTCGACTTGTCGGTCGAGTCGTCGACAATGATGCGCAGCCGCGGCCCGAGCTGCTCGAGCCGGGCGACGATGTCGGGCTCGTTCAGGTCGTAGGCGAAGACGTCGAGCGTGATCGAAGGGTCGGCGACGGCCTCGTCGAGCAGGCCGAAGATCAGGTCGACCGCCTCGAAGCCCATCCAGCGATAGATGTCGCCCGGCCTCTTGACGAAGGCCAGGCCGTCGTCGGCGCGCGCCGGGATGATGGTCTTGCCGATGGCGTCGATGTCGGCATCGGCCGGGAACTTGTCGCGAAAGGCCTGCGACGAGGCGAAGCCGCGGGTGAAGCCGACGTCGACGAAGCCGGCGTAGGTGACCGGGTCGAGCGAGATCTGCAGCGTGATCGAGGCGCCGGCCTTCAGGACGCCGTCGCTCGGCATGTGCATCTTGGTGCCGCGGTAGGTGTAGAGGCCCTGCTTCGGCTCGAACGGAAAGTGGACCCAGCGGAATTTCTGGAACGGCGCCTTCTTCGAGGAGTAGAGCCGGTCGCCGGTGACCGCCGTGCCGATCGGCTCGTCGTAGCTGAAGGCGAGGCGGTTGAGCAGCGGCGAGAAGCGCTTGGCGCCCGGCGGCTTGCACTCGATGGCGAAGCCGACGAGGTCGGCCTCCGGCGCGGCGACGTCGAAGGCGACGAGGCACATGCGCTCGCCGCGCCAGAGCTTCATCGTGAAGTTGGGCTTGCTGGCGGTGGCGGTGAAGTCGTCCATGGCGTGCGCGGGACGCAAGGAGGGACGGGAGCTTACTGGCGGCGACACCAACCGTCCATCGCCGGGAAACCGTGAACAGGTTCACCGCAGGCGCCCGCCCTTTGCCCCCTATAATTCGGTCGTCCACCCATCGCCGTAAGTGTTTGATTCTTAAGCGGCTTCGGGTGGTTGGCCGGATCCTGTTCCGGCAAATCGGTGATGCAACGTCCCGCCGCTTCGGCAGGCCGCGTTCCCCAAGTGACGCGGCGGCTTCGAGGCTCGTGACGGCAGAGCAAACAGACAAGAACCCAACAAAAGGTTTTCCGGCCGAAGACGAGAACCCAGAGGATCGACGCTCACGCGCCCCTCTCGGCCCACCGCGCTTCGACTTCGCGTCCCAGTGATCGCCAGCGTGCTCCCAATCCGCTCCTCCCTCACTGCTTCGTGCGCGCCAACGCTGCCCGGGCCTGCGGTCTCGCGACCGCAACTCACCCCCGCGTAGTCCAGGGCGATTCCTTCCGGTTTCTTCTCGGCGTTTTCTCGTGCATCGATTCGTCGCCAGCGGCAGGGCCGCGGCGGCTCGAGTTCGGCGCGGCCTCACTGAGGTGCCGCGCCGCTGAGGAGTGCACATGAAGAGAATGCTGATCAACGCCACGCAGCCCGAAGAACGGCGCCTGGCGATCGTCGACGGCCAGAAGCTGATGGATTTCGAGACCGAGATCGAAGGTCGCGAACAACGCAAGGGCAACATCTACAAGGCGGTCGTGACGCGGGTCGAGCCCTCGCTCGAAGCCTGCTTCGTCGACTACGGCGAAGACCGCCACGGCTTCCTGCCGTTCAAGGAAATCTCCAAGAACTACTTCCGCGAAGGCACCGACGCGCGCACCGCTCGCATCCAGGACGCCATTCGCGACGGCGACAACCTGCTGGTGCAGGTCGAGAAGGAAGAGCGCGGCAACAAGGGCGCGGCCCTCACCACCTTCGTCTCGCTCGCCGGCCGCTACCTGGTGCTGATGCCGAACAACCCGCGCGGCGGCGGCGTCTCGCGGCGCATCGAGGGCGAAGACCGCGAGGAGCTCAAGGAGAACCTCGACCAGCTCGAGTACCCCAAGGGCATGAGCCTGATCGCCCGCACCGCCGGCATCGGCCGCACCGCGCCCGAGCTGCAGTGGGACCTGAACTACATGCTCAAGCT
>JANMCC010000080.1:0-4554 GCA_031360885.1 Burkholderiales bacterium
GCCGGATCCGGGAGACGCCCTGGTATTCGTTCTTCACCTGGGGCTGGAAGGAGCCGCTCGACTGGTGGCGCAGCTTTCGCGGCGACGGCAAGGACTGGCAGGGGCCGACGGCGATGATCGATCTCGCCAAGCCGGCGTTCAAGCTCGGCGTCGCCAAGCTCCAGGTCGGGCTCGCCGCGCACGAGCTGCAGGTGAGCGTCACGGCCGACAAGCCGCAGTACGCGGTCCGGCAGACGGCGATGGCGAAGATCAAGGTCACGCAGGGCGGCAAGCCGATGGCCGGCGCGCACGTCGCCTTCGCCGCGGTCGACGAGGGCCTGCTCGCCCTGCGCGGCAACGACTCGTGGAACCTGCTCGAGGCGATGATCAGGGAGCGCGCCTGGGGCGTGGAGACCAGCACCGCGCAGAGCGAGATCATCGGCCGGCGCCACTACGGCCGAAAGGCGGTGGCGGCGGGCGGCGGCGGCGGCCGCGGCTCGGCGCGCGAGCTGTTCGACACGCTGCTGATCTGGAAGGCGAGCATCGTCGTCGACGCCAATGGCGAGGCGACGGTCGCGGTGCCGATCAACGACTCGCTCACCAGCTTCAGGTTCGTCGCCGTCGCCGATGCCGAGGTGCAGAAGTTCGGCACCGGCAGCACCAGCATCCGCGTCACCCAGGACCTGCAGGTGCTCGCCGGCCTGCCGCCGCTGGTGCGCGACGGCGACCAGTTCAGCGCCATGCTGACCCTGCGCAACACGACGCCGCGCGAGATGAAGGTGCGGGCGACGTTGCAGGGCACGGCGAACCTGCCGGCGAGGGCCAACAGCAACGAGATCGTGCGCGTGCCGATCGCCCTCGCGCCGCAGGACGTGGTGCTCGCTGCCGGCGCGGCGAAGGAAGTGGTCTGGCCGGTCAGCGTGCCGGCCGAGGCCTTCAGCATCGCCTGGGAGGCCGCGGCCGAAGAGGGCAGCGCGAAGGACCGGCTGAAGGTGACCCAGCTCGTCGCCGCCGCGGTGCCGGTGCGCGTGCTGCAGGCGACGCTGACGCAGCTCGACGGCAGCTTCTCTCTGCCGGTCGCGGCGCCCGCAGATGCCCTGCTCGTCGGCGCGCCGTCGACCGGCACCGCCGCGACCGCGGCCAGGGTGCGCGGCGGCCTCGTCGTCGCGGTGCAGCCGAAGCTGAGCGGCGCCTTGCCCGGCATGCGCCGCTTCTTCGAGACCTATCCGTTCGCCTGCCTCGAGCAGAAGACCTCGAAGGCGGTGGGCCTGAAGGACGCGAAGCTCTGGGAAGGCGTCGCCAACACCTTGCCGACCTACCTCGACAGCGACGGCCTGGCGAGCTACTTTCCGCCGCGCGCGGGCGAGGGGCCGAGCGGCAGCGACCGGCTCACCGCCTACGTGCTCGCAGCCACGCACGAAGCGGGCTTCGCCCTGCCGGCGCCGGCGCGCGACGCGATGCTCGCCGGGCTTGCCGGCTTCGTCGAAGGCCGGATCGAGCGCAGGACCTGGTCGCCGCGACCCGACCTCGACGTGCGCAAGCTCGCCGCGATCGAGGCGCTCTCGCGCTACGGCAAGGCGCAGGCGAAGACGATCGGCTCGATCAACCTCACGCCCAACGTCTGGCCGACCGCGGCGGTGATCGACTGGCTCAATATCCTCAAGCGCGTCGACGGCATTCCCGAGCGGGCGAAGCGTCTCGAGGAGGCGAACCAGATCCTGCGCGGCCGCCTCGCCTACGGCGGCACGACGCTGAAGTTCAGCACCGAGGAGAGCGACTTCTGGTGGTGGCTGATGGACAGCGCCGACGCCAACGCCGCACGCCTGATCCTCGCGGTGCTCGACGACCCGGCGTGGAAGGACGAGCTGCCGAAGATGGTGGTCGGCTCGCTCGCCCGGCAGCGGCGCGGCGCCTGGCTCACGACTACGGCCAACCTCTGGGGCTCGCTCGCCCTCGACAAGTTCGCGGCGAAGTTCGAGTCGCAGAAGGTCGCCGGCACGACGATGGCGACGATCGAGCTGCCGGCGCCGGGCGCTTCGGCTTCGTCGGCGCGTGTCGCCGACTGGGGCGCGCAGGCGGCGGGCGGCAAGGCGACGCTGGCGTGGCCGCCGGGCCCGGGCACGCTGGTCGTTGCGCAGCAAGGCAGCGGCAAGCCCTGGCTCACGGTGCAAAGCCTGGCCGCGATTCCGCTCAAGGCACCGCTCGCGGCCGGCTACAGCATCGCCCGCAGCGTCACCGCGGTGGAGCAGAAGGACAAGGCGCGCTGGTCGCGCGGCGACGTCGTCCGCGTGCGGCTCGAGATCGACGCCCAGGCCGACATGACCTGGGTCGTCGTCAGCGATCCGGTGCCGGGCGGCGCGACCATCCTCGGCTCGGGCCTCGGCCGCGATTCGGCCATCGCCACCCGCACCGAGAAGCGCGCGGGCGCGGCGTGGGCGGCCTACGAGGAGCGCAGCTTCGAGGCGTTCCGCAGCTACTACGAGTATTTGCCGCGCGGCAAGCACGTGGTCGAGTACAGCGTGCGGTTGAACAACCCGGGGCGGTTCGCGTTGCCGCCGACGCGGGTCGAGGCGATGTATGCGCCGGAGAGCTTCGGCGAAGCGCCGAACGCGGTGGTCGAGGTGGGGCCGTGAGGTTCGCGGCAGGCGGCCCCTCACCCCGGCCCTCTCCCCGGCGTACCGGGGCGAGGGAGCAGCTTTTCACCCTCTCCCGCTTGCGGGAGAGGGCCGGGGTGAGGGCATTCGCCGCACTGACCCTCCTCACCGCGTCCCTCGCCGCGCGAGCGCTTCCTGCCTTCGCCGAAGTGAAGGCAGCGCATCGCCCCTCCGACATCACCCTCCTCGACCGCCAGGGCATCCCGATCCAGACCGTTCGCGTCGACAAGGACGTTCGCCGCCTCGCCTGGGTCCCGCTCGCCGAGATCTCGCCGGCCCTTCTGACGGCGATCGTCCTGAGCGAGGACCTGCGCTTCTGGGAGCACAGCGGCGTCGACTGGAGCGCGGCGGCGAAGAGCGCCTGGGCCAACCTGCTCAACACCAGAACCCGCGGCGCATCGACTTTGACCATGCAGCTCGCCGGCCTGGTCGACGACGGCCTGGCGCGTCCCGCGGGCGGGCGCAGCGTCGCCCAGAAGCTCGGCCAGGCGGCCACCGCGACCCGGCTCGAGACGACGTGGAAGAAGAGCGAGATCCTCGAGGCATACCTCAACTCGGTGCCGTTCCGCGGCGAGATCGTCGGCATCGACGCGCTTGCGCAGACCCTGTTCGGCAAGCGGGCGAGCGGGCTCGACGCCCAGGAGGCGGCGCTCGCCGCGGCCCTGGTACGCGCGCCGAACGCCCGCCCCGCGGCGGTGGCCGAGCGCGCCTGCGGCGTGCTGCGCCTGCAGCGGCTCGACTGCACCGGCATCGTCGGCTTGAGCGAGACGGCGCTGGCGCGGCGAGGCGGCATGCCGCTCGGCGAGCAGCTCGCGCCGCATTTCGCCCGGCAGGCGATCGACCCGCGCGGGCCCGCGGCGCAGGCGAGCACGCTCGACGCGCCGCTGCAGCGCCTCGCCGTCGAGAGCCTGCGCCGCCAGCTTGTCGAGCTGGCCGGGCGCAACGTCGAGGACGGCGCGGTCGTCGTCCTCGACAACGCCTCGGGCCGGGTGCTCGCCTGGGTCGGCTCGAACGCGCGCTCGTCGACGGCCGGCGAAGTCGACGGCGTGCTCGCGCGGCGCCAGCCCGGCTCGACCTTGAAGCCCTTCGTCTACGAGCTGGCGTTCGAGAAGCGCCTGATCACGCCGGCGTCGCTGATCGACGACTCGCCGGCGCAGATCGCGACCGCCGGCGGCCTCTACCTGCCGCAGAACTACGACCGCGAGTGGAAGGGCTTCGTCAGCGCCCGCACCGCCCTCGGCGCGAGCCTCAACGTGCCGGCCGTGCGCGTCGCCGGCCTGCTCGGCACCGACGCGCTGCACGAGCGGCTGCGTGCCCTCGGCTTCGCCCTGCCCGAGAGCGCCGGCTGGTACGGCGCCTCGCTCGCGCTCGGCAGCGCCGACGTCTCGCTGCTGGCGTTGAGCAACGCCTACCGCGCGCTCGCCAACGGCGGCGCGTTCTCGCCGGCGGTGCTGCGCAGCGGCGGCGCGGCAACGAAGCCGGTGCGCGTTGCCGACCCGGCGGCGGTGTTCCTCGTCACCGACATCCTCGCCGACAACAACGCCCGCGCCCGCACGTTCGGCCTCGCCAGCCACCTCGCGACGCGCGGCTTCGCCGCGGTGAAGACCGGCACCAGCAAGGACATGCGCGACAACTGGTGCGTCGGCTTCACCGACCGCTACACGATCGGCGTCTGGGTCGGCAACGCCAGCGGCGCGGCGATGCACGGCGTCAGTGGCGTCAGCGGCGCGGCGCCGGTGTGGCACGCGCTGGCGAGCGCGTTGCATGCCGGCGCGAGCTCGAAGGCGCCGGCCGCGCCCGCCGGCGTGACCCGGCTGCGGGTGGCGTTCGACAGCGGCAAGGAGCCGGCGCGCGACGAGGTCTTCCTCGCCGGCAGCGAACGCGCGCTGCAGCGCGCGACGGCCGAGGTCGAGGGCGAGCG
>JANMCC010000111.1:0-7953 GCA_031360885.1 Burkholderiales bacterium
AGCTCGCCAAGGTGGGCGTCATCGCGAAGATCGAGAACGTCGAGTGGGCGCAGTGGCTCTCGGGCACCTTCAAGGGCAACTTCGACCTCACCGTCATCAGCCACGTCGAGCCGCTCGACTTCGACCGCTACGCCGACACCAACTACTACTACGGCTACGACTCCAAGGCCTACCGCGACCTGCTCGCCGCCTACAACTCGACCGCCGACCAGAAGGGGCGGCTCAAGCTGCTCGGCGACATCCAGCGCCAGCTCGCCACCGACAGCGTCAACGCGTACCTGTTCCAGCTGCCGCAGTTCGCGGTCGGCAACAAGAAGTTGAAGGGCATGTGGAGCAGCTCGCCGATCTTCGCCAACGACCTCGGCGCGCTGACGTGGCAGTGATCCTCCTCCCTCTCCCGCTGGCGGGAGAGGGCCGGGGTGAGGGCGAGCGAGGCACCGGATGACGGCCCTGCACGAACTGGCCGCGACCGAACTGGTCGCGCTCTACGCGAAGCGCGAGCTCTCGCCGGTCGAGGTGACCGAAGCCGTGCTCGCGCGCATCGCCGCGTGGGAGCCGCACATCAAGGCGACCTACGCGCTCGACCCGCAAGCGGCGCTCGCCGCGGCACGCGCCTCCGAGGCGCGCTGGCTGAAGGGCGAGCCGCTCGGCGCGATCGACGGCGTGCCCGCGACGATCAAGGAGAACATCGCCACCCGCGGCACGCCGGTGCCGGTGGGCACGGCCGCCAGCCTGCTCGTGCCGGCGGCGAACGACGCGCCGCCCGCGGCGCGCATGCGCGAGGCCGGCGCCGTGATCCTCGGCAAGACGACGATGCCCGACTACGGCATGCTGTCGTCGGGCCTGTCGAGCTTCCATGCACTGGCGAGGAACCCGTGGGACCTGAGCAAGGGTCCGGGCGGCAGCAGCGCGGGCGCGGGCGCCGCGGTGGCCGCGGGCTACGGGCCGCTGCACGTCGGCACCGACATCGGCGGGTCGCTGCGCCTGCCCGCCGCCTGGTGCGGCATCTTCAGCCTCAAGCCCAGCCTCGGCCGGATCCCGATCGACCCGCCGTACGCCGGTCGCTGCGCCGGGCCGATGACGAGGAGCGTCGCCGACGCCTCGCTCCTGATGAGCGTGCTCGCCCGGCCCGACGACCGCGACACGATGAGCCTGCCCGCCGCGAGCATCGCCTGGTCGCGGCTCGAACGCGAGGTGAGCGGCCTGAAGATCGGCCTGCTGCTCGACCCCGGCGCGGGCCTGCCCGTCGACCCGGAGATCGCCGCCGCGGTGCGGGCGGCGGCCGAGCGCTTCGCCGCGGCGGGCGCCGACGTGGTGGAGATCGGCCCCTACTTCACCCGCGCCATGCTCGACGGCATGGACGCCTTCTGGCGCATGCGCTCGTGGCTCGACTTCGAGGGCCTGCCCGCGGAGCGGCGCGCCAGGGTGCTGCCCTTCATCGCCCGCTGGGTCGAAGGCGGCGCGAAGCTCTCGGGCGCCGAGGTGTTTCGCGGGTACAGCCAGATGGGCGCGATGCGCGAGGCCGCGGTCGCCGCGCACCGGCCGTTCGACGTCGTTCTCTCCCCCACCGCGCCCATCCCCGCCTTCCCGGCCGAGCTCGCGGCGCCCACCGACGATCCGGCGCGACCGCTCGAGCACATCTGCTTCACCGTCGCCTACAACATGAGCGAGCAGCCCGCGGCGAGCATCAACTGCGGCTGGACCCGCGCCGGCCTGCCGATCGGCCTGCAGATCGCCGGCAAGCGCCACGACGACCTCGGCGTGCTGCAGGTCGCCGCGGCCTGGGAGGCGATGCGCCCGCCCCCCAGGCCCTGGCCGGAACCTCCCCCTTCGCCATCCGCCTCCCTGTCATCCTGAACGCAGTGAAGGATCCGGGCGGCCGCGGCTGACTCAGACCCGGGGCGGCTTCAGCCCCTCGGTGGTGAAGGCGCGCTCCACGGCCGGCCGCTCCTGCATCCGCTCGAGAAAGGTCTTCAGGTGCGGCAGGCTGCGCGCCGGGCGGCCGAAGCCGCGGGTCCAGCGGCAGAGCACGAAGGCATAGGGGTCGCAGACGCTGAAGGTTTCGCCGAGCAGCCAGGGGCCGCCGTGGCGCGCGAACTCGGCGTCGAGCTGGTCGAGCATCGCGCCGATCTTCGCTTCGGCATGCGCCTTGACCTGCGCCGCCGCGGCCTCGTCGCCCCAGCGCTCGGGGTAGAAGTAGAGGATCAGCGTCGCCTGCACCGTGTTGTTCAGCCAGGCGAGCCACTTGTAGGCCTGGGCGCGCTGCCCGCTGCCGAGCGGCGGCATCAGCCCGGCGGCGGGATGGGTGTCGGCGAGGTGCATGCAGACCGCCGGGGTCTCGTACAGCACCAGCGGCTTGCCCGCTTCACCGGCGGACGTGTCGACCAGCACCGGGATCAGCCCGTTCGGATTGAGCGCCAGGTAGTCGGCCGACTTGTGCGCCGCGACCGCGCGGTCGACGTACTTCAGCTCGAACGGCACGCCGAGCTCCTCGAGCACGAGATGGGGAATCAGGCTGGCGTTGCCGGGAAAGTAGTGGAGCTGCAGCATCGGCGCGGTCTCGTCCGTGGCGGTGGGGCGATTCTCGCCTCCGGGCTAAGCGAGCAGCGGGTGGCGAGCGTCGCCACCGCCGCCAGATGGTCGGCCTCGGTCGCGTGCTGCATGCCGAGCATCAGGCCGACGAAGAGGATCGTGAGCACCGTCATGCCGCGCTCCCGCCAGCACGGCGTCGCGGGCGGTTCGGCGGCGGGACCGCTTCGCCGGAACTCACGCGCCGCGACGCTTGCCTTCGCGCGCCTCAGCGATGCAGGCCAGCAGGACCTGCTGGTCGCCGACCTGGTTGGCGAGCAGAAGCACGAGCCGAGCGTCGAGGTCGGTGCTCTCCTCGTCGCTCAGGCCTTCGTGCGCGTCGACCCAAGCTTCGTAGAAGCCGTCCGGGTCCGGGATGTTGGCGGCGGTCTTCATCGGCGACCGGCTCCTCAGGCGGTTTCGATCGGCAGGGACGCGCGCGCATCGAGGCCGAGCGCGGCGCGCATCGCGGTCTCCACGGCCGCGGGCGTCGCCTCGGGCAGCACCGCGGCAAGGTAGGCATCGGGGCGGACGATGACGACGCTGTCCGCGGGCGCGCCGAGGTGCAGCGCGAGCGGGCTCGCCGGGTCGACGCGGCGGAAGTCGATCGGCAGCAGCGCCGCTTCCTCGTCGAGCCGCACCAGCGTCGCCGCGTCGGCGCCGACCGCAAGGCCGAGGAAGCGCGTGTCGCCGCGCAGGCAGTGCATCAGCGTCGTGCCGTCGAAGGCGACGTTCTGCACCGAGCGCGCGCCGTCCTTCGCCCATGCCGAGGGCGGATAGGCGTTGGCCTGCGCCATCCGCCCGGTGTTGGCGAGGCGCCGCGCGAACTCGTGGCGCCGCGCCAGGGCGCAGACGGCGCGGCGGATGCGATGCTCGGCGCGGCTCCTCGGCGCAAGGAAGCGCGCGGTGCGGCGGCAGACGGTGAGGTTCTCCTCCGCCGCGGCAAAGCGTTCGGCGTGGTAGCTGTCGAGCAGGTCGTCGCCGGCCTCGCCGGCCAGCACGAGCGCGAGCTTCCAGCCGAGGTTGACCGCGTCCTGGATGCCGTTGTTGCCGCCGCGCGCGCCGAACGGCGAGACGACGTGCGCCGAGTCGCCGATGAACAGCGTGCGGCCGACGCGGAAGGTCTCGAGCAGGTGGTCGCGGTACTGGTAGGGGCCGATCCAGACGAACTCGAACTCGACGTCCGGGCCGAGCTGGGCGCGCAGCCGCGCGCCGGCGACCTCGGGCCGGCTGATCGCCTCGGGGTCGCAGTCCTCGGCCATCTGGTAGTCGAGCCGCCAGACGTCGTCGGCCATGAGGTGCTGCCAGACAGCGCGGCCCTCGTTGAAGGGCGCGTCGACCCAGGTCCAGCGCTGGGTCGGGAACGGCGTCTTGAAGCGCACGTCGGTGATGCACCAGCGGTCGGTGCTGCGCGCCGGGTTCACTTGCAAGCCCATGGCGTCGCGGATGCGGCTGTTGGCGCCGGTCGCATCGATGAACCATTCGGCCTCGAGCGCGTAGCCGCCGGCGGGTGTCTCCACTTCCACCACCACCGCGTCGGCCTCGTGCTCCACCTTCGTCACCCGGCTCTTCCAGCGCAGGTCGGTGCCGGCCAGCTCACGAATGCGGTCGACCAGGAACCACTCCAGGTAGAACTGCTGCAGGTTGATGAACGGCGGCTGCTCGGAGGCGCTGTCGTCCTGCAGATTGAAGGCATAGACCTCGTCGGCGCCCGAGAAGGTGCGACCGACGGACCAGGTGATGCCCTTGGCGCGGATCCGCTCGTAGATGCCGAGGCGCTCGAAGATCTCCAGGCTCTTCTGCGCGTAGCAGATGCCGCGCGACGAGGCGCCCTTGACGCCGACGGTGTCGTCCTCGTCGAGCACCACCGCGCGCACGCCGCGCAGCGCCAGGTCGCAGGCCAGCGTCAGGCCGGCGAGGCCGCCGCCGGCGATGACCACCGGGTAGCGGATCCGCTCGCCCGACGCCGAGTTCGCGAGGTCGGGCGGCGCGACGAACGGCCACTGCGGCAGCTCGTAGGCCGGCGCGAACTTCCAGGTTTCCGTGGTCATGACGCCGTTATAGCGCGGCGGGCGGTCCGGCGGGGGCGGGGCGATTTGCCGCCGAGGCGCAGCACGCCGCCGCCCGCAAGACGGTCTCCGACCCGCTCTGCGAGAGGCGCTGAGCCGCCTCGGCGAGCATGGCCTGCTCGACCTGCTCGAATCGGCGGATGAACCTGTCGTTCCGCTTGCGGCAGCTCGCCTTCGACGCCGTGCTCGGGCAGCTGGGCGCCTGCCTGCTGCTCCTGAGCCGCGTCGCCCGCGCCGTGGCGCTGGTGCTTCCGCGCGCCGTTGCCGCGCGCATCGGACGCACGATCGTCTCCTTCATCTACCGTCGCTGCTGGGCGAGCGCCACCCGGCTGGGCCTGATGGACCTCGATGTCGCGGGCCTCGATTCGCTGCGCAGCGAAGCGGGCGGCCTCATCGTTGCCGCGAACCATCCGACCCTGCTCGAGGCCGGTCCAGACCGTGCTGGTCCGTAGCGACTCGCCGTTTCTTCGCAAGGGCTGGCCGCTGCTGCGGGTGCCGCCGCAGCGGGTGCGGATTCGCGTCACGCTCGGGCAGCGCTTTCCGGCGAACGACGATCGACGGGCTGCGCTGCGGCAGATCGAGGCCTGCTTCGCCCGCGAGCTCGACAGCGGCCGAGCCCGGCCTCGGCCGCGCTTCAGGCGTCCATCGCCCCGTAGTTCGACAGGTTGGCCGCGGCTTCGCGCGCCGGGCCGTCGTCGTCGAGGTCGAGGCGGGTCCGCTTCTCGCGCGTCCACGCCTCGACCGCGGCATGCGCCTCCCGTTCGTGGCGCGCCGTGGTCTCGGCGCTCGCGGTCGGCACGGTCAGCTCGAGGCGGATGCCGTTCGGGTCGAAGAAGTAGATCGACTCGATGATGTGGTGGTCTGTGATGCCCAGCACCTCGATGCCCGCCGCCTCGAGCCGCGCCTTGGCGGCGCCGAGCGCGGCCAGCGAGTCGACGCGCAGGGCGATGTGGTTCACCCACGACGGCGTGTTCGGCGAAGGCGCCGCGGCCACGTCGTCGCCGAGGTCGAAGAACGCCAGGTGCGAGCCGTCGGCCATGCGGAAGAAGATGTGCACGTACGGGCAGTGCTCGCCGGTGCTGGGCACGACGTCGGAGCGGATCACGTGCACCAGCGGCAGGCCGAGGATGTCTTCGTAGAAGGCGCGCGTTTCCTCGCAGTCGCGGCAGCGGTAGGCGTAGTGGTGCAGGCCGCGGATGGGGACGAAGGAGCTGCTCATGGTTGCGTTCCGGTTGTCCAGACGACGTAGGGACAGGCGTCTCTGCGCCTCCGATCCGCGTGGTTACCGTGCGGCCGACAGGCGTATTGGAACCCAACAACCGCAGGGAGACGAGGCCATGGAGAACACTTTCGGCGAAGAACGCCGCAGCTTCCTGAAGACCGCGGCAGGCGAGCCGAGCGACGTCGGCGGGAAGAAGGTGTTCCAGCTCCGCGGCCCCTCCGAGTACCTGGACGGCGTGATGGTGTTCAACCGGCAGGGCAAGGCGCTGGCGCACATCCGCCTGCCCGAGCGCTGCGCCAACCCGTGCTTCGGCGGACCGAAGAACAATCGCCTCTACATGGCGAGCTGCCATTCGGTCTACGCGCCGTACGTCGAGGCGCACGGCGCGACGCGAGACGGTCGCTGCGGGGAGGCCCGGCTACTTCGGGCCCGACTCCGCCGCCGCCGCGCCGCTCGCGCGGCCCCGCGTCGGACCGCGACCCGCGCCGGCCGACTGCTCGCGCGAGGCGCTGCGCATCAGGCGCATCTCGTCGACGCGCTCGCTCATCGACACGTCCCATTCGGCGCGAAGCTGGAGGTAAGCGGGAACGGTCGCGACGAAGGCGCCCGCCGCGGTCACCAGGGCCGACACCAGCAGGTGCAGCAGCGCGAGGATGCGCACGCTCGTCGGCCCGGCCTTGAGGTTGTCGATCGACTTCTGCGTGTACGCCCAGAGCAGCGCGACGACGAGGCCGAGCGGATAGCTGCCGAACGCCGGCGAATACTTGAAGCGGTCGATGAAGACCATCGCCGCGCCTGAGAGGACCGCGGGCAGCGTCAGGCTGAGGACCGTCTGCCAGTCCTTGAGGGAGACGACCTTGCCCATGCCGAAGGTCGCGATCGTGCCGACGAAGGCACCCAGGCAGAACAGGCCGAGATAGTCCACCGCGCATCTCCTCTCGAAGAGAGGTCGGGATTCTCCCCCTTAGCGCCGCGGAGAGGTCGGCCAGGGCATCGCCGCCTTGACCGTGTAGCTTCCTACGCCGCGCAGCTTCCACGCGGTGCAGTGGAAGCGCCCCTCCTCGACCGCACGATCGACGAGCGAGCCGTCGCCGTGGACGATCTTGCCTTCGGTGCAGTACATGACGCCCGACTCCTTGGCGGCGAGCGCGAGCACGCCGGGGATGCGGTTGTCGTCGCTCAGGACGCTCGCCCCCCAGATCAGCGAGCCGCAGACGAGCGGCAGGCTGAAGATCAGGGCGGCGGCGCGCCAGACACCGGTTTCGGCGGTGGCGGGTCGGGTCGGAATGGCGGTCATCGGCGCGTCGTGGCTGCAGCCTGTCGATCATAGGGAGGCGGCGGCCGGCCGATGCGCCGCTCAGCCCGCGCGGGCCACGGGCCGTGCGCAAGTGAGCAGTTTGCCGCGCTTGCCGGCTCAGCGACCGCGCAGATGCGCCGGCGCCTCGAGCCGCCGGGCCAGCGCCGAGAGCGTCAGCGTGATCACCAGGTACACGGCCGAGATCAGCAGGTACGGCTCCCAGTAGCGCGAGTACGCGCCGGCGACGGTGCGCGCGGCGAGCGCGAGCTCGGCCAGGCCGATCGCCGACACCAGCGACGAATCCTTGACCAGCGAGACCGCCTCGTTCACCAGCGCCGGCACCATCCGGCGCAGGGCCTGCGGCAGCACGACGTAGCGCATCGCCTGGCCGTGGGTCAGGCCGACGCTGAAAGCCGCCTGCGTCTGGCCGCCGTGGATGCTGTGGATGCCGGCGCGCAGGATCTCCGAGATATAGGCGCCGGCGTTGAGGGTCAGCGCCAGCGCGCCGGAGAAGAAGGCGCCGTGGTTCTGCCGGAACTCGCGCGCCGCCTCGCCGCTCAGCAGCAGGCCGCCCTCGGGCTGCACCAGCATCGGCATCAGCGCGAAATGCACCAGCAGGATCTGCACGAAGAGCGGCGTGCCGCGAAAGAAGCCGACGTAGGCACGGGCCGCGCCGCGCAGGAGCTGCCAGGCGAGGCTCGCCGCTGCCGTCCGCGGCCGCGGGCTGTCGGTGGTGCTGCTGATCAGGCCGAGGACGATGCCGAGGGCGAGGCCGCCGGCGAGCGACACCGCGGTCA
>JANMCC010000313.1:0-11551 GCA_031360885.1 Burkholderiales bacterium
TGCGCTGCATCTCGTAGATCTGGTTGGCGAGCAGGAGCTTGCCGATGTTCGAGAACACCGCATCGGGCATCACCACCTTCGAGAGCGGATCCTCGGTCGCGTAGACGCTGGCGGCGACGCCGCAGGCATAGAAGCCCTCGACGATCGAGATCAGCTGCACCATCTGCTCGCGCAGGTGCGTTTCCTTGCCGGGGTCGAAGCCGTTCGCCTCGCACATCAGCGCCCCGGCGCCGATCAGGAGGTCGCCGAAGCCGGCACGGGCGGCGATGCAGGTGTGGCGAGGGTGGGTCGCGTAGCTGTAGGTGAGCGCGCCGGAGTGCTGCCATTCGCCGGCGAGGAACACGCGCTCCCAGGGCACGAAGACCCGGTCGAAGACGAGCACCCCGGTCGACTGCCCGTACTTGTTGGAGAACAGCGCCGCCTTCTCGCCGGGCCGACCCGCCGGACGGGCGACGATCGTCAGGCCGTCGGCGTCGCAGGGCACGGCGCAGCAGACGGCGAAGTCGGCGTCGGCCTCGCTCATGTTGCGGCACGGCATGACCAGGAACTCGTGCACGTAGGGCGCGCCGGTCACGATCGCCTTGGTGCCGGAGATGACGATGCCCTTCGCGGTCCGCTCGACGATGTGGACGTAGCTGTCGCGGTTGGCCTGCTCGTGCGGTCGCCTGCTGCGGTCGCCCTTGGCGTCGGTCATGGCGATGCCGACGCTCAGGTCGCGATCCTGGACGTCGTGCATGTAGGCCATGAAGCGCTCGCCGTAGCGCGGGCCGGTGTCGGCGTCGAGGTGCGCGGTCGCCATCTGCAAGGCGCTGAAGGCGTCGTGCGCCAGGTAGCGCTGCGCGCAGCCCGTTTCCTGGCAGAGGATGCGCACCGCCTCGAGCTTGTTGAGCAGGTCGGCGCTGCTGCTGTCGGTCTGCAGCATCCGGTTGACGGTCTTGCCGCTCGAGGCCTGCACGGCGCGCATCACCGGCGCCAGGTCCTCGCGCCGGGCATAGTCGTAGGTCACGCCCATGGCGTTGATGCCGGGCTGCAGCGACGGCGCATCGACCACGCTCTCGACCCGCTCGCCGTCGACCCAGACCCGCGGCTTGTAGCGGCGAAGCGATTCCCTGTAATCGGCGGCGTTCATCGACATGCGTTTGTCCTGACAATGGCGGGTCGCGCCGCCCCGGAGTGCTCATGACCATTCTCTGCGATCCCGCCGACTGCACCCTGCTGATCATCGATCCGCAGGCGCGCCTGATGCCGGCGATCCACGATGCCGAGACCGTCATCCGGCGCTGCGTCCAGCTCGCCCTGGCGGCGCGCGAGCTCGGCATCCACGTCATCGGCACCGAGGAGAACCCCGACGGGCTCGGCCCGCTGGTGCCGGAGATCGCCGCCCTGTGCGACACCACGCTCTCCAAGTTCCACTTCTCGGCCACCGCGGAGGAAGGCTTCCTGTCGCGCCTGCCGCAGGGCCGCAACACCTACGTCGTCGCCGGCTGCGAGGCGCACGTCTGCGTCATGCAGACGGTGGCCGGCCTGATCGCCACCGGCCACCAGGTGAAATGGGTGGCCGACGCCGTCGGCTCGCGTCATCCGCACAACCGCCTGATCGCGACCGAGCGGGCGCGCAGCATCGGCGCCGACGTGGTGACGACCGAGATGGTGGTCTTCGAGTGGCTCGGCACCAGCGAGCACCCGAAGTTCAAGCAGCTCCTGCAGCTCCTGCGCTGAAGCGCGGCGGCGAGGCTCAGGCGCCGATCGCGACGACGATCCGGCCGCGCACCTTGCCCGCCATCAGCGCCTCGGCTTTCTCGACCGCGCGCTCCAGCGGCACCTCCTCGGTGATCAGCTCGAGCGCGGCCGGATCGAGGTCGCGCGCCAGCCGCTCCCAGGCGGCGCGCCGCGCGGCGATCGGCGCCATCACGCTGTCGATGCCGGCGAGCGTCACGCCGCGCAGGATGAAGGGCATCACCGTCGCCGGCAGGTCGTGGCCCTGCGCCAGGCCGCAAGCGGCGACAACGCCGCCGTAGCGCGTCTGCGCCAGCGCGTTCGCCAGCGTCTGGCTGCCGACGGCGTCGACCACCGCGCTCCAGCGCTCCTTCTGCAGCGGCTTGCCGGGCGCAGCGAGCTCCGCCCGGTCGACCACCTCGGCGGCGCCGAGCCGGCGCAGGTAGTCGGCCTGGTCGGGCTTGCCGCTCGAGGCGACGACGCGATGGCCGAGGCGCGCGAGCAGCGCGATCGCGACGCTGCCGACGCCGCCGCTCGCGCCGGTGACGAGCACGCTGCCGTCGCCGGCGACGACGCCGTGGCGCTCGAGCGCGAGCACGCACAGCATCGCCGTGTAGCCGGCGGTGCCGATCGCCATCGCCTGGCGGGTCGTGAACGCCGCCGGCAGGCGGACCAGCCAGTCGCCCTTCAGGCTGGCGCGCTCGGCCAGGCAGCCCCAGCGCGTCTCGCCCAGGCCCCAGCCGTTGTGGACGAAGCGATCGCCCGGCTTCCAGTCGGCATGGGTGGATTCGAGCACCGTGCCGGCGCCGTCGATGCCGGCGACCATCGGCCAGGCGCGGACGACCGGGCTGCGGTTGGTGATCGCCAGGCCGTCCTTGAAGTTCAGGGTCGAGTGGGCGACCGTTGCCCGCACGTCGCCCTCGGGCAGCGCGCTTTCGTCGACCGGGCGGATGCCGGCACGAAACCCGCTTTCGTCCTTTTCGAGCAGCAGAGCCTTGAACATGGAGATCCTTTCGGGGGCTTGCGGTGAGGTCGGGAACGATAGCCGAGCCGGCCGCGAGCCACGGAATTACGCCGTGCAACGAGGCGTTTTCGAGGTTGACTGGGCCGCCGCGACTCGCCTATGCTGCGCCCCGATGCGAACCCCTCCCCCGTGGCCACGCCGCCTTGCCTTCGGGCTGGCCCTGGCCGTGGCGATGGCGCTGACCGGCGGCACCGTCGCGGCCAATCCGGGCGAGAACGCCGATCCGGTCATGAAGCTGCTGGCCGACAAGGGCATCCTCGCCGCGGCCACGCCGGCGGCACCGGGCGCTCCGGCCGAGGTCGCGCCCGCCGCCCCGGCACCGGCCGAGCCCGGCATGATGCGCCGGGTCCAGGACCGCGCCTCCGACATGGTGGTCTCGGCGATGAACTTCATCGGCGTGCGCTACCGCCGCGGCGGCAACTCGGCAGAGACCGGCTTCGACTGCAGCGGCTTCACCCGCCACGTGTTCGAGCTGAGCCTCGGCCTGGTGCTGCCGCGCCGCGCCGACGAGCAGGCGGCCGCGCCCGGCCTGGTCGCCGTCCAGCGCAACGAGCTCAAGCCCGGCGATCTGGTGTTCTTCAACACCATGCGCAGCACCTTCTCGCACGTCGGCATCTACATCGGCGACAACCGCTTCATCCACGCACCCAGCCATGGCAAGGACGTGCGCACCGAGGACATGAGCTTCGCCTACTGGGCCAAGCGCTTCACCGGCGCGCGCCGGGCCGAGCTGCCCGCGCCGACCACCCAGGCCGCGCTCGACGCCCCGGCGGTGCCCGCCACGCATTGAGCGCCAGGCCCGCGCCCCGATTGCGGGCCGGAGGCACAATGAACGGATGACCGAAAGAGTCATCCCCCTCGCCGACCACCGCTACCTGGCGTCGCTGCCCGCCATTCCGGCCACGCTCGCGGCGCCGACCGGCGTGCTCCTCGACCGCCTGCAGCGGCCGCTGCACGACCTGCGCATCTCGGTCACCGATCGCTGCAACTTCCGCTGCAGCTACTGCATGCCGAAGGAAATCTTCGACAAGCAGTACGGCTTCCTGCCGCAGTCCTCGCTGCTGAGCTTCGAGGAGATCGCCCGCCTGGCGGCCCTGTTCGTCGCCCATGGCGTGCGCAAGATCCGCCTCACGGGCGGCGAGCCGCTGCTGCGCCGCGACCTCGAACGGCTGGTCGCCCTGCTGGCCGAGCTGCGCACGGTGGAGGGCGATCCGCTCGACCTGACGCTGACGACCAACGGCTCGATCCTGGCGAAGAAGGCCGAGTCGCTGAAGCGCGCCGGGCTCGGCCGCATCACCGTCAGCCTCGACGCGCTCGACGACCGGATCTTCCGGCGCATGAACGACGCCGATTTCCCGGTCGCCGAGGTGCTGGCCGGCATCGACGCCGCCGAGCGTGCCTGCCTGGGCCCGATCAAGGTCAACATGGTCGTCAAGCGCGGCACCAACGACCAGGAGATCGTGCCGATGGCGCGCCACTTCCGCGGCCGCCATGTCGCGCTGCGCTTCATCGAGTACATGGACGTCGGCGAGACCAACGGCTGGCGCATGGACGACGTGCTGCCCTCGGCCGACGTGATTGCGCGCCTGGGCGAGGCGTTCGCGCTCGAGCCGGTGCCGGTCACGACCGTCGGCGAGACGGCGGAGCGATGGCGCTACGCCGAGGCCGGAGTCGCCGGCGAGATCGGCACGATCTCGAGCGTCACCAAGGCGTTCTGCCACGACTGCAACCGGGCGCGCCTGTCGACCGAAGGCAAGCTCTTCCTCTGCCTGTTCGCCAGCCGCGGCCACGACCTGCGCGGCCTGCTGCGCGGCGGCGCGAGCGACGCCGAAATCGCCGCGGCGATCGGCCTCGTCTGGCAAGGCCGCGACGACCGCTACTCCGAGCTGCGCGGCCGCGGCGATGCCGCCGGCACCGGCGAGCGCCGGGTCGAGATGCACTACATCGGCGGTTGAGCTTGGCGCCGCACGCGACCGGGGCTGAACGGGCGGTCGCCATCCGCCTGCTCGCAGCCGCCGACCTGCCGGCCTACAAGGACCTGCGCGACGACATGCTGCTCGCGCACCCCGAGGCCTTCACCTCCGACGCCACCGAGGAGCGCTCGAAGGAGCCGACCGACTACCTGCACCGCCTCGGCCTCGACCGGCGCGAGCGCGGCCAGTTCGTGCTCGGCGCGTGTGTCGGCGAGCGGCTCGTGGGCGCGATCGGCTGCGAGCGCGACCGGAGGAAGAAGGGCCGTCACGTCGGCCACATCGTCGGCATGATGGTGCGGCCCGAGGCGCGCGGCCGCGGCGTCGGCCGGGCGCTGCTGCAGGGCCTGATCGGCGAGTCGCGGCGGATCGGCGGGCTGGAGATGTTGACCCTCACCGTGACCGCCGGCAACGCCCACGCAGTAAGCCTCTACGAGAGCAGCGGCTTCACCGTCTACGGCAACCTGCGCCGGGCGATCCGCCTCGACAACGGCCAGTACCACGACAAGCTGCACATGGTGCTGGCGCTGTGAGTCGCTCCGGCTAGACGACGGGTTTGCGCGTCGCCAGCCTCTGCCAGGTCTCGACCACCGAATCGGGGTTGAGCGAGATCGAGACGATGCCTTCGTCGGCCAGCCAGTCGGCGAAGTCGGGATGGTCGCTCGGCCCCTGGCCGCAGATGCCGATGTACTTGCCGGTGGCGCGGCAGGCGGCAATGGCGCGGGAGATCATCGCCTTGACGGCCGGGTCGCGCTCGTCGAAATCCTTGGCGAGCAGCTCGAGGCCGGAGTCGCGGTCGAGGCCGAGGGTGAGCTGGGTCAGGTCGTTCGAGCCGATCGACATGCCGTCGAAGTGCTCGAGGAACTGCTCGGCGAGGATCGCGTTGCTCGGCACCTCGCACATCATGATCACCTTGAGGCCGTCGGTGCCGCCGGCGGAGGCGCGCTTCAGGCCGTGCTCGGCGAGCATGCCGACCACCTGCTTGGCCTGGCCGAGGGTGCGCACGAACGGCACCATGACCTCGACGTTGTCGAGGCCCATGTCGCGGCGCACCCGGACCAGCGCCTCGCACTCCATCGCGAAGGCCTCGCCGAAGGCTTCGCTGACGTAGCGCGAAGCGCCGCGAAAGCCAAGCATCGGGTTTTCTTCCTCGGGCTCGTAGCGCGAGCCGCCGATCAGCTTCCTGTACTCGTTGCTCTTGAAGTCGGAAAGGCGAACGATCACCGGCTTCGGCCAGAACGCCGCGGCGATCGTGGCGATCCCTTCGGCGAGCTTGTCGACGTAGAAGGCGCGCGGCGAGGCATGGCCGCGGGCGACGCTCTCGACCGCCTTCTTCAGGTCGGCGTCGATGTTCGGATAGTCGAGGATCGCCTTCGGGTGCACGCCGATGTTGTTGTTGATGATGAACTCGAGCCGGGCCAGGCCGACGCCCGAGTTCGGCATCTGCGCGAAGTCGAACGCGAGCTGCGGGTTGCCGACGTTCATCATCATCTTCACCGGCGAGTACGGCAGCTCGACCCGCAGCACGTCGGTGACCTCGGTCTCGAGCAGGCCGTCGTAGACGTAGCCGGTGTCGCCCTCCGAGCACGCCACCGTGACCAGGGCGCCCTCCTTCAGCAGCTCGGTCGCGTTGCCGCAGCCCACCACCGCCGGGATGCCGAGCTCGCGGGCGATGATCGCCGCGTGGCAGGTGCGGCCGCCGCGGTTGGTGATGATCGCCGCCGCGCGCTTCATCACCGGCTCCCAGTTCGGATCGGTCATGTCGGTGACGAGCACGTCGCCGGCCTGCACCCGGTCCATGTCGGCGACCGACTCGACCAGCCGGACCGGACCGGTGCCGATCTTCTGGCCGATCGCCCGGCCCTCGACCAGCACCGTGCCCGTGCCCTTGAGGGCGTAGCGCTGCTCGACCTTGCCCTCGCTCTGGCTCTTCACCGTCTCCGGCCGCGCCTGAAGGATGTAGAGCAGGCCGTCGACGCCGTCCTTGCCCCACTCGATGTCCATCGCCCGGCCGTAGTGCTTCTCGATCACCAGCGCATAGCGAGCCAGCTCCATGACGTCGGCGTCGCTCAGCGAGTAGCGGTTGCGCTGCTCGGTCGCGGTGTCCTGGGTCGTCACCAGCTTGCCGTGCGCCGCGTGCTCCTCGGCCGAGGCGAAGCCCATCCGGATCAACTTCGAGCCGAGGTTGCGGCGGATGATCGCCTGCTTGCCGTTGCGCAGCGCCGGCTTGTGGACGTAGAACTCGTCCGGGTTCACCGCCCCCTGCACCACCGTCTCGCCGAGGCCGTAGCTCGAGGTGACGAAGACCACGTCGGTGAAGCCGCTCTCGGTGTCGATCGTGAACATCACGCCGGCGGCGCCGAGGTCGCTGCGCACCATGCGCTGCACGCCGGCCGAGAGCGCGACGTCGTTGTGCGCGTAGCCCTTGTGCACCCGGTAGCTGATCGCGCGGTCGTTGTAGAGGCTGGCGAAGACCTCGCGCATCTTCGCCAGCACCTCGTCGATGCCCGAGACGTTGAGGAAGGTTTCCTGCTGGCCGGCGAACGAGGCGTCGGGCATGTCTTCGGCGGTAGCCGACGAGCGGACGGCGAAGGTGGCGCCCGGGCTTTCGGCCGCGAGCCGCTCGTACTCGGTGCGGATCGCCGCCTCGAGCGCCGGCGAGAACGGCTGCTGCGCGACCCAGCCGCGGATCTCGGTGCCGGCTTCGGCGAGGGCGCGCACGTCGTCGGTATCGAGGCGGGACAGGCGCTCGCCGATCCGCTTGGCCAGCCCGCCTTCGGCCAGGAACTGGCGGAAGGCGTGCGAGGTGGTGGCGAAGCCGCCGGGGATTCTCACGCCCGACTGGCTGAGCTGGCTGATCATTTCGCCGAGGGATGCGTTCTTGCCGCCGACCGCCTCGACATCGGTCATTCTCAGGTGTTCGAAGCGGGCGACGAGGGCGGACGCCAGGTGGGTTGATGACATGGGAACACTCGAAGGTCGTGAAAAACCGGTGCTTCCGGGGCCGCGGCGAGACTTCCCACGCGCGGCCATCGACCGCGGCTCGCGCACCTCGACCTCGCGACCGGGGGTCGCGGGGGGGCGCAGCGGAGGCGGGAGGCAGAACGCATGAGCGGGGCGGAACTCAGGGTAAGCGTTCTCGATTCTACGAGCCGGCCGGCCCGCGACGTGTCGGCCGCAGCCCCGGAACACGGTGTCATGATCGCCGACATGAGCGATGTCTCCCTCCCCCCGCCCGACCCCGGCGCGGCTGCGTCCGGGCTGCGCTGCACGGTGTTCTTCGTCTCCGACGGCACCGGCATCACCGCCGAGACCTTCGGCAACTCGATCCTGTCGCAGTTCGCGATCAAGCCGCGCCACGTCCGCCGGCCCTTCATCGACTCGACCGACAAGGCGCACCAGGTGGTGCGCGAGATCAACCACACGGCCGAGGTCGAAGGCCGGCGCCCGGTGGTCTTCGTCACCCTCGTCAATCCGGAGATCCTGGCGGTCGTGAAGGAGCGCTCGCACGGCCTGGTGATGGACATGTTCAACACCTTCATCGAGCCGCTCGAGGCCGAGTTCGGCATCACCTCGAACCACCGGATCGGGCGCTTCTCCGACGTCTCCACCAGCCAGGAGTACACCGACCGGATCGAGGCGATCAACTTCGCCCTCGCCCATGACGACGGCCAGTCGACCAAGAGCCTGGCCGAGGCCGATGTGATCCTGGTCGGCGTGAGCCGCAGCGGCAAGACGCCGACCTCGCTCTACCTGGCGATGCAGCACGGCATCAAGGCGGCGAACTACCCGCTGATTCCCGAGGACTTCGAGCGCGGCCGGATCCCGGACTCGCTCGCCTCGTTCAAGGCGAAATGCTTCGGCCTGACCATCGACCCCGACCGGCTGGCCCGGATCCGCAACGAGCGCCGGCCGAACAGCAAGTACGCCTCGATCGAGAACTGCCGCTGGGAAGTGAAGGCCGGCGAGACGATGATGAAGAAGGAAGGCATCGCCTGGCTGTCGTCGACGCACAAGTCGATCGAGGAGATCGCGACCACGATCCTGCGCGACCTCCGTCCGGACCGGCTGATGTATTGAAGCGGGGCAGATGGAGCAGACCGAGCCCGGCGCCGTGCCCGAGTCGGCCCTCGAGTCGGCCAGGCGCCTGTTCTTCGAGGGGCTCGCCGCGCTCCAGGCGGGCCGCCTCGAGGACGCCGAGCGCGCCTTCCTCGCTTCGCTCGAGGCCGTGCCGGGACGACCCTCGACACTGCTCAACCTGGCGACGACGCGTCTCCGGATGCACCGCCCGGTCGAGGCGATCGCCGCCTCAGCATCGAGCTCGGCGACGACGGCGCCGGCTTCACGCTGCAGCCCAGCCTGCGCTACACGCACGCCGAGCGCTACATCGCCGAGCTCGCATCGCGGCACGGCTTCACCATCCTCCGCGCGCTGCGCGCGCCGATCCGCGAGGACCAGAAGCAGAGCGTGGCCGGCGCCTACTTCTACCTGAGCGTCGGCGACGGCGAGGCGGCACCGCCGGTCGGGCGGATGTAACGCGAAGCCTGTTCAGAGGACGGGCTTCACGGCATCATCCGCCCCGAAGAACAAATGGGAGGCGGGCCTTGATGCTCGTTCGCGAGTTGTTGCCCCTGGGGCGGATCGGGCGTGTCGGCTTCTGGTTGCGCCACCTGTTCGTCCTGCCGGTGGCGCTGTTCCTGTGCATCGGCGCCGAGCAGATCATCGGCCGGCCGCTCGGCCTCGTCGTCGCGCTGGCGACGACGCTCTTCCTGGTCTCCACCTGGGGCCGGCGCCTGCACGACCGGGGTCGCTCCGCCCTCTGGCTGCTCCTGGCCGCGCTGCCCGTGATCGGCGCGCTGATCCTGACGATCGAGTGCGGCTTCCTCGGCTCGCGCGCCAGCGCCGAGCGCTTCGGCGCAGCGCCGGGCTATCGCGCCGATTACGTCACCGTCTGAGCTTCCTGCCTGGAGATCGCCTTGAGCAACCATCACATCGTCGACGACATCACCCAGCTCAACCCGGTGCGCGTGATGGCGATCGTCGCCCCGAGCTCGGTGCAAGACGTGCAGGAGGCGCTGCGCCGCACCACCGGGCCGGTCTCGGTCGGCGGCGGCCGCTTCAGCATGGGCGGGCAGACGGCGAGCCCGGGCAGCCTGCACTTCGACATGCGCACCCTCAACAAGATCGTCTGGTTCTCGTCCGAGGACCAGGTGATCCGGGTCCAGGCCGGCGTGCGCTGGTGCGACATCCAGCGCTTCGTCGATCCGCACGGCCTGGCGGTGAAGATCATGCAGACCTACGCCAACTTCACCGTCGGCGGAGCGCTGAGCGTCAACTGCCACGGTCGCTATGTCGGCCTCGGCCCGCTGGTGCTTTCGGTGCGCAGCCTCAAGCTCGCGCTGCACGACGGCAGCGTCGTCGAGGCCAGCCGCACGCAGCACGCGGACCTCTTCTTCGGCGCGATCGGCGGCTACGGCGCGCTCGGCGTCGTGGTCGAGGTCGAGCTCGACCTGGCCGAGAACAGACGAGTGAAACGAACCGATGCGGTGATGCCGCTCGGCCAGTACTGGGCGCATTTCCGCAACACCGTGCGCAACAATCCGAAAGCGGTGTTTCACAACGCCGACCTGTACGCGCCGCACTACAAGACGGTGCGCTCGGTCACCTGGGTGGAGACGGAGGAGGCAGCGACGACCGCGACCCGCCTGCAGCCGCAGGCGCGCTCGTATCCGCTGCACCAGTACTTCCTGTGGGCGATCTCGGAAACGCCGTTCGGCAAGGAGCGGCGGGAAAAGCTGATCGACCCCCTGCTCTACCTCGGCAAGAAGGTGCACTGGCGCAACTTCGAGGCCGGCTACGACGTCGCCGAGCTCGAGCCGCCGAGCCGGAGCGAGCGCACCTACGTGCTGCAGGAGTACTTCGTTCCGGTCGAGCAGCTCGAGGCCTTCGTGCCGCGGATGCAGGAGATCCTGCGCCGGCACCGCGTCAACGCGCTCAACATCTCGATCCGCCATGCGATGCCCGACACCGAGACCATGCTCAACTGGGCGCCGCGCGAGACCTTCGCCTTCGTCCTGTACCACAAGCAGCGCACGCGCGAGAACGCGAAGAGCCGGGTCGGCGTCTGGACACGCGAGCTGATCGACGCGGTGCTCGCGGTCGGCGGCACCTGGTACCTGCCGTACCAGCCGCACGCGACGGTCGAGCAGTTCCATCGCGGCTATCCGCGGGCGAAGGACTTCTTCGCGCTGAAGTGGGAGGTCGATCCCGACTTCCGCTTCACCAACTCGCTCTGGGACAAGTACTACCGCGCCTGGCTCGACCGCTCCCGGCCCGAGCCCGCGGTGCAGCATCCGAGCGAGTTCCACCGCGTCTTCGCCGACGTCGGCCTCTCCGACGCGTTCTACCGCTTCCTGCAGACCGTCTTTCGCACCGTTCCCGAAGACCGCTTCCATCACCTCATCCACGAGGCCTGCAAGCGTCATCGCGACGAGGAAAGCGTGTACCGGTACGTGCAGCAGGAGCTCAAGGGCATCAAGCCCTTTCTCGCCGACCTGCGCTATACCGTGCCTTCGCTGTTCAAGCAAAAGCAGGAGATGGTGGCGCAGACTTTGGCCGTGCTCGGCTCGCGCCGGCGCTTCGACGGCTACCTCGAGATCGGCTCGAAGGCGCGCTACTTTTCGAGCCTCGCCAAGAAGCTCGACCTCACCGGCCCGTGCTTCTTCGCCGACGAACGCCCGCCGGAATTTTCGGCGGCCGACATCCTCGAGCGCGGCCGGTTCGCCAAGCACGGCGTGCACGTGCCGTTGCACGACTATGAGCCGATCGCCGACAAGGTGCT
>JANMCC010000196.1:0-20327 GCA_031360885.1 Burkholderiales bacterium
TCCGGGAGTCGGCAAGTCGACCTTCATCGAGACCCTCGGCCTCGTGTTGATCGGCCAGGGCCACCGCGTCGCCGTGCTCGCGGTCGACCCGAGCTCGAAGCTCTCGGGCGGCTCGATCCTCGGCGACAAGACGCGCATGGAGCGGCTCTCGGTGCACGAACGCGCGTTCGTCCGGCCGAGCCCGAGCGGCGGCACGCTCGGGGGCGTCGCCGCGGCCACGCGCGAGGCGATCCGCGTGGTCGAGGCCGCGGGCTACGACGTCGTCGTCGTCGAGACCGTCGGCGTCGGCCAGAGCGAGGCGGCGGTCGCCGGCATGACCGACCTGTTCATCCTGATGCAGCTGCCCAATGCCGGCGACGACCTGCAGGCGATCAAGAAGGGCGTGCTCGAGCTCGCCGACCTGGTGGTCGTCAACTAGGCCGACCTCGATCCGTCGGCGGCGGCGCGCGCGGTCGGCCAGCTCGAATCGGCGATGCGGATGTCGAGCCCGCGCGAGGGCGCGGCCGGGCGGCCGCGCGTGCTCGCGACCAGCGCCATCGATGCCGTCCAGGTTGGCGCGGTCTGGGAGGCCGCCGCCGCCTGGGCGGCCGAGCGAAGCGCCCGCGGCGCGATCGCCCGGCGGCGCGAGACGCAGTCGCGCGCCTGGCTGTGGGAGCGCGTCGACGCCGGTCTCGCCGAGCGCTTTCGCGGCCACCCCGCGGTGCAAAGCCTGCTGCCGGCGATGCTCGAGGGCGTCGACGCCGGCCGGCTGCCGGTTTCGGTCGCGGCGCGCCGCCTGCTGCGCGCCTTCGCCGGCGAGCCGGACGCCGACAATAACCCCGCCTGAGGAAGAAGGACGTTCATGCACGACATCATTCAGCAGCTCGAAGCCAAGCGCGCCCGGGCCCGGCTCGGCGGCGGCGAGAAGCGCATCGCGGCGCAGCATGCCAAGGGCAAGCTGACGGCGCGCGAGCGGATCGATCTGCTGCTCGACCAGGGCACGTTCGAGGAATGGGACATGTTCGTCGAGCACCGCAGCCACGACTTCGGCATGGAGACGAACCGCCCGCCGGGCGACGGCGTCGTCACCGGCTACGGCATGATCAACGGCCGCCTGGTGTTCGTCTTCAGCCAGGACTTCACCGTCTTCGGCGGCGCGCTCTCCGAGGCGCACGCCGAAAAGATCTGCAAGGTGATGGACCAGGCGATGAAGGTCGGCGCGCCGGTGATCGGCCTGAACGACTCGGGCGGCGCGCGCATCCAGGAGGGCGTGGCCTCGCTCGGCGGCTACGCCGAGGTGTTCCAGCGCAATGTCACCGCCTCGGGGGTGGTGCCGCAGATCAGCCTGATCATGGGTCCCTGCGCCGGCGGCGCCGTGTACTCGCCGGCGATGACCGACTTCATCTTCATGGTCAAGGACAGCTCGTACATGTTCGTCACCGGTCCGGAGGTGGTGAAAACGGTGACGCACGAGGAGGTGAGCGCCGAGGACCTGGGCGGCGCGCTGACGCACACCACCAAGAGCGGCGTCGCCGACCTGGCGTTCGAGAACGACGTCGACGCGCTGGCGATGCTGCGCCGCTTCTTCAACTACCTGCCGCTCAACAACCGCGAGAAGGCGCCGTCGCGCCCGTCCGACGACCCGCCCGAACGGATCGACCTCTCGCTCGACACGCTCGTGCCCGACAACCCGAACAAGCCCTACGACATCAAGGAGCTGATCTGGAAGACGGTGGACGACGGCGACTTCTTCGAGCTGCAGCCCGAGCACGCCAAGAACATCGTCATCGGCTTCGGCCGGATGGACTCGCGCGTCGTCGGCATCGTCGCCAACCAGCCGCTGGTGCTCGCCGGCTGCCTCGACATCAAGAGCTCGATCAAGGCGGCGCGCTTCGTCCGCTTCTGCGATGCCTTCAACATCCCCATCGTCACTTTCGTCGACGTCCCCGGCTTCATGCCCGGCACGGCGCAGGAGTTCGGCGGCATCATCAAGCACGGCGCCAAGCTGCTGTTCGCGTATGCCGAATGCACCGTGCCGAAGATCACCGTCATCACCCGCAAGGCCTACGGGGGCGCCTACGACGTGATGAGCTCCAAGCACCTGCGCGGCGACGTCAACCTGGCGTGGCCGAACGCCGAGATCGCGGTGATGGGCGCCAAGGGCGCCGTCGAGATCATCTTCCGCGAGGAGAAGAACGACCCTGCCAAGCTCGCCGCGCGCGAGGCCGAGTACAAGGCCAAGTTCGCCAACCCCTTCATCGCCAGCGCCCGCGGCTACGTCGACGACGTGATCCAGCCGCACGAGACGCGGCGCAGGATCTGTCGTTCACTGGCGATGCTCGCGGCGAAGAAGGTCGACGACCCCTGGCGCAAGCACTCGAACATTCCGCTCTGAGCCGAGGGCCGACTCCCGCGGACGAGCTCAACGCTCCGACGCTCGGAGCTGCTCTTCCAGCCAGTCGACCAGGGCAGCGATGTCAACGCGTCGCGCCAGGTGCGGTGCGGTCCACAGCTTGAGCCGGTTCGGCCCCGGCACGAAGCCCAGCGGCGCGACCAGCGTGCCGCTCGCGAGGTCGTCGCGTACCAGCATGCGCGGTACGTTCGCAATGCCGAGGCCGCACTTCGCCGCCTGGATCAGCAGGTAGAAGTGGTCGAACGCGTCGGCGATGTTCAGCTGGCCCAGGTCGTGCCCGCCGGCCTCGAGCCAGCTCTGCCAGGCCGCAGGTCGCGTCTTCGAGGCCATCAGCCGCGCCCGTGCCAGGTCCGCCGCCGAGGTGATGCGCACGCTGCGCAGGTACTCGGCCGAGCAGACCGGACCGATCCATTCGGTGATGCCGCTCGACGTCACCGCGTCCCGGGGCGGTTCGATCGTCGATAGCCGGAGCGCGACGCTGATGCCGTCGCGCACGAAATCCACCGGGCCGTGGCTCATGTTGAAGCGCAGCTCGACCTGCGGATTCGCCTGCTGGAAGCCCTCGAGCCTCGGCAGCAGCCAGTACATCATGATCGACTCCGAGCAGGAGAGCGTGAGCGGCGCGGGCTTGAGCTGCTCGAGGCTTGTCTGGATCATGCCGAAGGCCGCCGAGAGTCCCTCGGCGAGACGCTGGCCCTCGGCCGTCGGCACCGTGCCGTGGGCGCCACGCGTCAGCAGCGGAAACCCGAGCGCATCTTCCAGCGTCCGTATGTGCCTGCTGACCGCGCCGTGAGTCACTGCCAGCTCCTCTGCGGCGACGCTGAAGCTGCGCAGCCGGGCAGTGGCTTCGAAGGCCCGCAAGGCATTCAGCGAGAGTCGATGGGGCACGGTGGACATGTCGGGCCTCCCGATCCTATTGTGAGTTTTCTTCGCAGAGTCGCGAAATCATATCGCTTGAATCCAGGTGCGGGACACGGTCTACTCTCGATCCAGTCGCACAGAGCAGAACTCACACCCCGTGTCGTCTTCGCCCCCGCCCCCACCGCCCCGCGCCGAGTTCAGCGCGCGCTACTTCGTCGAGAGCTCCGTGGCCTCGGACAAGGTCGCGCAGGTCATCGCCGGCGAGCAGTCGAGCGGCACCTTCCTCGCCCTCGCCGGCGAAACCGAGGCGCTGAAGGCCCGCTCCCGGGCGCGGGTCGTGCGCGTCGATTCGCTCCCCCCCGTGCTCGAGCCCTCCTTGCCCAGCGCCTTCGTCGAGCGCCGGCCGCACGGCGGCGTGTTTCACCGGGCCGAGATCGAGATCGCATTTCCCGTCGACAACGTCGGGCCGAATCTGCCCAGCCTTCTGGCCACCGTCGCCGGCAACCTGTTCGAGCTCGGCGAGGTCACGGGCCTGCGCATGCTCGACCTCGATCTGCCGGAGTCTTATGCCTCGGGCTTCGCCGGCCCGAAGTTCGGCATCGAAGGGACACGGCGCCTCGCCGGCGTCGCCGGCCGTCCGCTGATCGGCACCATCATCAAGCCGAGCATCGGCCTCACGCCTGCGCAGACGGCCGCGCTGGTCGACGATCTCTGCGCCGCCGGCATCGACTTCCTCAAGGACGACGAGCTGATCGCCGACCCGCCGTACGCGCCCTTCGACGCGCGGCTGGAGGCCGTGATGCCGGTGCTGCACAAGCATGCCGATCGCCTCGGCCGCATGCCGATGTACGCGATCAACATCTCCGGCGGCATCGACGACATGCTGCGCCGGCACGACGCGGTGCAGCGCGCCGGCGGCACCTGCGTCATGGCGAGCATCAATGCGGTCGGCTTCGCCGGCATCGAGCACCTGCGGCGGCACGCGCAATTGCCGATCCACGGCCATCGCAACGGCTGGGGCACGCTCACCCGGCATCCGGCGCTCGGTTTCGAGTTCCAGGCCTACCAGAAGCTCTGGCGGCTCGCCGGCATCGACCACCTGCACGTCAACGGCATCCGCAGCAAGTTCTGGGAGCCCGACGAATCGGTGCTGCGCTCGGCGCGCGCCTGCCTCGCGCCGCTGCCCGGGCTCATGCCCCTGATGCCCGTGTTCTCCTCCGGCCAATGGGCGGCTCAGGCGCCCGATCTGTACGCCGAGCTCGGCTCGGTCGACCTGATGCACCTCGCCGGCGGCGGCATCATCGGCCACCCCGACGGCATCGCCGCCGGCGTCGGCTCGATGCGCGAGGCGTGGGAGGCCGCGGTCGCCGGGATCGACCTCGCGAGCTACGCCCGCTCGCGCCCGGCGCTCGCCCGGGCGCTCGACCACTTCCGCGCGGTCTAGCCATGCCTCGGTCGCCCGCTTCCTCCGGCGCCGGCCTCAGGCTGGCGTTCTACGGCGACGACTTCACCGGCTCGACCGACGCGCTCGAAGTGCTCGCCTTTGCCGGCCTGCGCTGCGCGCTGTTCCTGCAGGTGCCCGACGCCGCGACCTTGGCCGCGCTGGGGCCGTTCGACGCGATCGGCGTGGCCGGCGACAGCCGGGCGATGTCGCCGGCCGAGATGGAACAGCGCCTGCCCCCGATCTTCGAGCGCATGGCCGCGCTGCCGGTGCCGCTCGTGCACTACAAGGTCTGCTCGACCTTCGACAGCTCGCCGCAGATCGGCAGCATCGGCCGGGTGATGGACCTGGCGCGCGCGGCGTTCGCCGTCGGCGCCATTCCCATCGTCGCGGCGACGCCGGCGCTCGGACGCTACTGCGCGTTCGGCAACCTGTTCGCCCGCTCGGGCACCGACGGCCGGATCTATCGCATCGATCGCCACCCGATCATGAGCGTGCATCCGGTCACGCCCATGCACGAAGCAGACCTCGCCCTGCACCTGGGCGCGCAGACGGCGGGACGGATCGCCAAGCTGACCCTTCCGGCTTTCGCGCTCGGTCGCGATGGCGTGGCAAGCGAGCTCGACCGGCTCATCGCCGAGGCGCCCGAGGCGGTGCTGTTCGACGGCACGAGCGCCGAGCACCTCACAGAGGTCGGCGGGCTCCTCGAGCGCCTGGCCGAAGGCGGCACGAAACCGCGCTTCGCGGTCGGCTCGTCCGGTCTCGAGTACGCGCTCACGCAATGGTGGCGCGAGGGCGGTCGGCTCCCGGCCAGCGCGCCCGACTACGCGCACTTCGACGCCGTGCCGCAGGTGCTCGCGGTCTCGGGCAGCGCCTCGCCGCTCTCGGCATTGCAGATCGACGCCGCCCTCGATGCCGGCTTCGTCGACCTGCCGGTCGATGCCGCGGCGCTGGTCGTCGGCGCGTCGTGGCCTCGTGCGCTGGCCTCGCTCGCCGCGAGCGCGAGCGACGCGCTGCGCCAGGGACGAAGCGTGATGCTGCACACCGCGCGCGGGCCGCACGATCCGCGCATCGCCGCGATGATCGACGCGCTCGCCGCCGAAGGCCAGGGTCGCGAGGCGGCCCGTCACGAGGGCGGTCGCGTGCTCGGCCAGCGGCTGGGAGCGCTCGTCGACCAGGTGTTGCGCGCCGTGCCGCTGCGCCGGCTGCTGCTCTCGGGCGGCGACACCTCGAGCCAGGTCACCCAGTGTCTGGCGCCCGAAGCCCTGCAGGTCGAGGCGCGCCTCGCCCCCGGCGCGCCGCTTTGCCGCGTGCTGTCGAGCCAGGAGCATCTGCGCGGTCTCGAGATCGCGCTGAAGGGCGGGCAGATGGGCCCGCCCGACTACTTTCTTGCCGCGCTGCGCGGCTCGCCTTGACGCCTACCGCTTCCCTCAAACCAACTCGAAGGAGACTTCCATGAAACCCATTTCCCGACGCCAGGCCCTGATCGGCGGCGGCGCGCTGCTCGCCGCGCCCGCACTCGTTTTCCCGCGCGCCGCCGGCGCCGCGGAATTCACCTACAAGTTCGGCAGCAACGTGCCGGCGACGCACCCGCTCAACGTGCGCGCGACGGAAGCGTGCGAGCGCATCCTGAAGGAGACCAACGGCCAGGTCCAGATCAACGTCTTCCCGAACAACCAGCTCGGCAACGACGCGGACATGCTCTCGCAGCTGCGCGCCGGCGGCCTCGAGTTCTTCACGGTCTCGGGCGTGAACGTGCTCTCGCAGCTCGTTCCGATCGCCTCGATGTGGGGCCTGGGCTTCGCCTGGACGAACGAAGACGCGGTGCACAAGGCGCTCGACGGCGAACTCGGCAAGTTCCTGCGCGGCCAGTTCCCGAAGGTCGGCCTGCTGGCGCTGGACACGGTGTGGAGCTCGGGCTTTCGCCAGGTCACGAACAGCGTGCGTCCGATCAACACGCCCGACGACCTGAAGGGGCTGAAGATGCGGGTGCCGGTGAGTCCCCTGTGGACCTCGCTCTTCAAGCACCTCGGTGCCTCGCCCGCTTCGATCAACTTCGCCGAGACGTACTCGTCGCTGCAGACCAAGGTCGTCGACGGCCAGGAGAACCCGCTCGCGATCATCTCGATCGCCAAGCTGTACGAGGTGCAGAAGTTCTGCTCGATGACCAACCACATGTGGGACGGCTGGTGGTGCATGACCAATCAGAAGGTCTGGGACCGCGTGCCGGAGAAGGCGCGGGCCATCATCGCCAGGAACTTCAACCAGGCCGCGCTCGACATGCGCGCCGACGGCACGAAGCTCAACGCCACGCTGCGCCCCGAGCTCGCCGCCAAGGGGCTGGTCTTCAACGATCCCAAGCTCGACGCCTTCCGCGCCACCCTGGTCGCGTCGGGCTTCTACACCGAGTGGAAGCAGAAGTACGGCGACGAGGCGTGGGCATTGCTCGAGAAGTTCACCGGCAAGCTGGGCTGACGCCGTGCACGCGGTGATCCAACCCGACGAGGGCGAAGGCGCGCCGCGTGGCGCCGCCGCCGACTGGGCGCGTCGCGCTCATGCCGCGCTCGGCCGCGCGCTCGGCGTGCCGGTGGCGCTGCTGGTGGCGGCCGAGATCGGCGTGCTGTTCGCCGGCGTCGTTGCGCGCTACGTCTTCCGCCACCCGCTGATCTGGTCGGACGAGCTCGCGTCGATCCTGTTCCTTTGGCTGGCGATGCTCGGCGCGGCGCTTGCCTTCGAGCGCGGGGAGCACATGCGCATGACCGCGATCGTGAGCAAGCTCGCACCGGAGCGGCGCGCCTTCCTCGACCTGCTCGCCACCGCGGCGGCGCTCGCCTTCCTGGTGCTGATCCTGCCGTACGCGTTCGAGTACGCGGTCGAGGAGGCGGTGATGACGACGCCGGCGCTGGAGATCAAGAACGCCTGGCGGGTGGCGGCGATGACGGTCGGCTTCGGCGCGATGGCGATCTTCGCGCTGCTGCGCCTGGTCGCCGTGGGCCGGCCGGCGCAGGTGGCCAAGGCGATCGCCCTGACCCTGGGCCTGATCGCCGTGATGGTGCTGCTCAAGCCGCTCTGGCAGCAGCTCGGCAACGCCAACCTGCTGGTGTTCTTCGTCGGCGTGGTGGCGGTGGCGGTGTTCGCCGGTGTGCCGATCGCCTTCGCCTTCGGCCTGGCGACGCTCGGCTACGTCATGCTGACGACGAGCACGCCGGTGATGATCGTCGTCGGCCGCATGGACGAGGGCGTGAGCCACCTGATCCTCCTTTCCGTGCCGCTCTTCGTCTTTCTCGGCCAGCTGATCGAGATGACGGGCATGGCGAAGGCGATGGTCGCTTTCCTGGCCAGCCTGCTCGGTCACGTGCGCGGCGGCCTGCACTACGTGCTCGTCGGCGCGATGTACCTGGTGTCGGGCATCTCGGGCTCGAAGGCGGCCGACATGGCGGCGGTGGCGCCGGTGCTTTTTCCGGAGATGAAGCGGCGCGGCGCGAAGGAGGGCGACCTGGTCGCGCTGCTCTCGGCCACCGGCGCACAAACCGAGACGATCCCGCCGAGCATCGTGCTCATCACCATCGGCTCGGTCACCGGCGTCTCGATCGCCGCGCTCTTCACCGGCGGCCTGCTGCCCGGCCTCGTGCTCGCCATGACGCTGGTCGCGGTGGTGTGGTGGCGCTACCGCGGCGAGGACCTGCGCGGCGTGAAGCGTGCGAGCGGTCGGCAGATCGGCCGCGCGTTCCTCATTGCCGTGCCCGCGGTCGCGCTGCCGTTCATCATCCGCGCCGCGGTCGTCGAGGGCGTGGCGACCGCGACCGAGGTCTCGACCATCGGCATCGCCTACGGTGTGATTGCGGGCCTGGTGATCTACCGCCAGTTCGACTGGAAGCGCGTCTACCCGATGCTCGTGGAGACGGCGAGCCTCTCGGGCTCGATCCTGCTCATCATCGGCGCCGCCACGGCGATGGCCTGGGGCCTCACGCAGTCGGGCTTCTCGCGCACGCTCAGCGAGGCGATGCGCGCGCTCCCCGGCGGCGCGGCCGGCTTCATGGCGGTCTCGGTGCTCGCCTTCATCATCCTCGGCAGCGTGCTCGAGGGCATTCCGGCGATCGTGCTGTTCGGGCCGCTGCTGTTCCCGATCGCCCGCGCCGTCGGCATCCACGAGGTCCACTACGCGATGGTCGTGATCCTGGCGATGGGCCTGGGCCTGTTCGCGCCGCCGTTCGGCGTGGGCTACTACGCCGCGTGCGCGATCGGGCGGATCAATCCCGACGCCGGCATCCGCCCGATCGTCGGCTACATGGTCGCGCTGTTCGTCGGCCTCGTGGTCGTCGCGGCGATCCCCTGGATCTCGATCGGTTTCCTCTGACTTTCTCCAGCAGGTTCGAACCCATGTCCACTACTTCATCGACAGAACGGCGCGTCGCCGTCGTCACCGGCGGCGCCATGGGCATCGGCGGCGAGGTCTCCGCCCGCCTCGCCGCTGCCGGCCACCAGGTGCTGGTGGCAGACCTGAACCTCGAAGCCGCCGAGGCCACCGCGCGGCAATTGCGCGAGGCGGGCGCCCAGGCCGCGGCGCTCGCGCTCGACGTCGGCCGGCCGGAGTCGATCGCCGCGGCGTTCGAGCAGGTGAAGCGCGACTTCGGGCGCTGCGACATCCTGGTCAACTGCGCCGGCATCGCCAAGGTGTTTCCCTTCATCGACTTCCCGCTCGACAACTTCGTGGCGACGATGAACGTCAACGTCACCGGCACCTTGCTCTGCGCGCAACACGCCGCGCGGCTGATGCTGCCGCGCCAATGGGGGCGCATCGTCAACATCGCCTCGGTGGCCGGCATGCGCGCGGTCGGCTCCGGTCGCACCGCTTATGGCACTTCGAAGGGCGCGGTGATCGCGCTGACGCGGCAGATGGCGGTCGAGCTTGCCGAGCACGGCATCACCGCGAACGCCGTCTCGCCCGGCCCGGTCGACACGCCGATGACGCGGCTGCTGCACACCGACAAGTTCCGCCAGGAGTATTCGAAGGCGATCCCGATGAACCGCTACGGAACCACCGGCGAGATCGCCGCGGCGGTGATGTACCTGGTGTCGGAAGACGCGGGCTACGTGTCGGGCATCTCCATGCCCGTGGACGGCGGCTTCCTGGCTTCTGGCGCGCGCGGCATCTGAGCCGCGCTCTGTCCACGATCACGACGAGGAGACGAGAAATGCTGTTGCAGGATCGTGTGGCGATCGTCACCGGCGGCGCTTCGCCGCGCGGCATCGGCTTTGCCACCGCGCGGCGCTTCGCCGAGGAAGGCGCCACGGTCGTGGTCTTCGACATCGACGCCTAGGCTTGCGCGCGGGCGGCCGCGACGATCGGGCCGCGCCATCTCGGCCTCGCCTGCGACGTGCGCGACGAGGCCGCGTGCCGCGCCGCGGTGCAGCGGGTGCTGGAACGCTTTGGCCGCGTCGACGTCCTCGTCAACAACGCCGGCGTCAGCCAGTCGCACCGCCTCATGGACAGCACCCAGGCCGACTACGACCTGGTGATGGACGTGAGCGTGCGTGGCGCCTTCAACATGTCGCGAGCGGTCGTGCCGGCGATGCGTGAGCGCCGCAGCGGCGCGATCGTCTGCATGGGATCGGTCGCGGCGCAGCGCGGCGGCGGCATCCTGGGCGGGCCGCACTACTCGGCGGCCAAGGGCGCGATCCAGACGCTCGCCAAGGCGATGGCGCGCGAGCTCGCGCCGGACGGCATCCGCGCCAACGCGGTCGCGCCCGGCATGGTGGACACCGCGCTGCTCGACGGCAAGGTCGACGACGCGGGCAAGCGCCGCGTCGCCGAGGGCGTGCCCCTGGGACGCCTCGCGCTGCCCGACGACATCGCCAACGCCTGCCTGTTCCTCGCTTCGGACCTCTCGGCCTACGTCACCGGCGTGGTACTGGACGTGAGCGGCGGGATGCACATTCACTGATCAGCCGAGGTCGAACCGGTCGAGGTTCATCACTTTCGTCCACGCGGCGACGAAGTCGGCGACGAACTTCGCGTGCGCGTCGGCGGCAGCGTAGACCTCGGCGATCGCGCGCAGCTGCGCGTTCGAGCCGAACACCAGGTCGACGCGCGAGCCGGTGTGGCGAAGCGCGCCGCCGTTCCGGTCACGGCCCTCGAAGCTGTCGTCGCCGGTCTTCTTCCACTCCGTCCCCATGTCGAGCAGCTTGACGAAGAAGTCGTTGCTCAGCGTGCCGGGCCGGTCGGTGAAGACCCCGCGCTTCGCGTCGCCGGCACTGGCGCCGAGCACGCGCAGGCCGCCGACGAGCACCGTCATTTCGGGCGCGGTGAGCGTGAGGAGCTGCGCCTTGTCGATCAGCAGCGCCTCGGCCGGCACGCTGTAGCGGCCCTTCAGGTAGTTGCGAAAGCCATCGGCCACCGGCTCGAGCGGCGCGAACGAGGCGACGTCGGTCTGCGCCTGCGAGGCGTCCGTGCGGCCTGGCGCGAAGGGCACGGCGACCGGCTGGCCCGCGTCCTGCGCCGCCTTCTCGATCGCCGCCCCGCCGGCGAGCACGATCAGGTCGGCGAGCGAGATCTTCTTGCCGCCCGCGGCCGCGCCGTTGAATTCGGCCTGGATGCCTTCGAGCTTCTTCAACACCTCGGCGAGCCGTTCGGGCTGGTTCACCGCCCAGTCCTTCTGCGGCGCGAGGCGGATGCGCGCGCCGTTGGCGCCGCCGCGCTTGTCGCCGCCGCGGAAGGTCGACGCCGAAGCCCACGCCGTCGACACCAGTTGCGCCACGGTGAGGCCGGAGGCCAGCACCTTCGCCTTCAGCGACGCGATGTCGTTCGTGTCGACCAGCGCGTGGTCGACCCGGGGGATCGGGTCCTGCCAGATCAGCTCCTCGGCCGGCACGTCGGGACCGAGGTAGCGGGAGCGCGGCCCCATGTCGCGGTGCGTGAGCTTGAACCACGCCCGGGCGAAGGCGTCGGCGAACTGGTCCGGGTGGGCGAGAAAGCGCCGCGAGATCTTCTCGTAGGCCGGGTCCATGCGCAGCGACAGGTCGGTCGTGAGCATCGTCGGCGGCAGCCGCTTGGTCGCGTCGTGGGCGTGCGGGATCTTGTCGGCGCCTGCGCCGCCCCTCGCCACCCACTGGTGCGCGCCGGCCGGACTCTTCCTCAGCTCCCACTCGAAGCCGAACAGGTTCTCGAAGTACTCGTTGGTCCACGCGGTCGGCCTGCTGGTCCAGGTGACCTCCAGCCCGCTGGTGATCGTGTCGCCGCCCCGGCCCGTGCCGAAGCTGTTGTGCCAGCCCAAACCCTGATGCTCGAGGTCCATCGCCTCGGGCTCCCTGGCCACGTGCTCCGCAGGCGCGGCGCCGTGCGTCTTGCCGAAGGTGTGGCCCCCGGCGATCAGCGCGACGGTTTCCTCGTCGTCCATCGCCATGCGGGCGAAGGTGTCGCGGATGTCGTGCGCGGCGGCGATCGGATCGGGCTTGCCGTCCGGGCCTTCGGGATTCACATAGATGAGGCCCATCTGCACGGCGGCGAGCGGGTTCTCGAGATCGCGGGTGTGCGGCACCTGGCTGTCGTCGTCCTTCACCAGGACGCCGTGGCCCTCGACGACGCCGGGCGAGCCTTGCGAGTAGCGGATGTCGCCGCCGAGCCACTTGGTCTCGCGACCCCAGTACACGTCGTGGTCGGGCTCCCACACGTCGGGCCGGCCACCGGCGAAGCCGAAGGTCTTGAAGCCCATGCTCTCGAGCGCGACGTTGCCGGCGAGGATCATCAGGTCGGCCCAGGAGATGGCGCGACCGTACTTCTGCTTGATCGGCCAGAGCAGCCGCCGCGCCTTGTCGAGGCTCACGTTGTCGGGCCAGCTGTTGAGCGGCGCGAAGCGCTGCTGGCCGCGGCCGGCGCCGCCACGGCCGTCACCGATGCGGTAGGTGCCGGCGCTGTGCCAGGCCATGCGGACGAAGAGCGGCCCGTAGTGGCCGAAGTCGGCCGGCCACCACGCCTGCGAGTCGGTCATCAGCGCGGTCAGGTCTTCCTTGACGGCCGCGAGATCGAGGCGTTCGAACGCTTGCGCGTAATCGAAATCCGCGCCCAGGGGATCGGACTTGGCCGAGTGCTGATGCAGCAGGTCGAGGCGGAGCTGGTTCGGCCACCAGTCGCGGTTGCTGGTGCCGCCGCCGGCGGTCTGGTGGAAGGGGCACTTGGCTTCGCTGGTCATCGTCGCGGTCTCCGGTTGGGGCCGGCGCGACCCGCCGCCCCTTCGGGCGGCTCGCCGCGCGGCAAGCTGAGGCGATTAGTTTGGTCTATGGATTCGCAGGAATCCAGCGGTAAGAATCAATGGCTCGAATAGGCAAAAGCTCGGCCCGGCGGCGGCTGCGTTCCTGTCGAGCGGCCCGCGGGCAAGTGCGAAGATGGCGTCGATGGACAGCCTCCTTGCGCCCGGCGAAGTCATCGTGGCCACCACCGTTGTCGCAAACGGCATTTCGATGCGCTTGCGGCGCGCCGGTGCGGGCGAGCCGCTGATCTTGCTGCACGGCTGGCCCGAGTGGTCGTACGCATGGGAGCCGGTGATGGCGCGGCTCGCCGGTAGCCATGCCTTGGTCGCGCCCGACTTTCGCGGCTTCGGCGATTCGGAAAAGACCTCGCTCGGGCCGGCCAAGGATGCCGGGCCCGACGCGCTCGCGAGCGACATCCTGGCGCTGGCCGACACGCTCGGCCTGGCGCGCTTCGGCCTGGTCTCGCACGACGTCGGCTCCTTCGTCGCCCAGGCGATCGCCCGGCGCGCGCCGGAGCGCCTCAGCGGCCTGTTCTTCTTCAACTGCGCCCATCCGGGCATCGGCCGGCGCGTGCTCGAGCCGCGCCACCTGCCCGAGGTCTGGTACCAGTTCTTCCACCAGCAGCCGTTCGCGGCGGCGCTCGTCGGCTCGTCGCGCGAGGCCTGCGCGCTCTACCTGCGCCACTTTCTCGGCCACTGGTCGCACGGCAGCCCCGCGTTCGACGACGCGGCGCTCGAGGCCTGGGTCGACAACTTCATGAAGCCGGGCAACCTGCAGGGCGGCTTCAACTGGTATGCGAGCGTTCACGATGCGCGGATGGCGATGGTCGAAGGCAGGGCGAAGCCGCCGCCGCCGATCACCGTGCCGACCCGCGTGCTGTGGGGCGCGCACGACCCGGTGCTGAAAGTCGAGTGGATGGACCGCCTGCCGGAGTTCTTCACCGATCTGGAGGCAGGCGTCGAGCCCGACGCCGGCCACTTCGTGCACTGGGAGCGGCCGGACCGGGCCGCCGCGGCGATCGCCGCGTTCTTCGGTCGGCTCGGGCGCTGACGCCTCAGATCGGCTCGAAGCGCCAGCGCAGCACCGCCTCGGCCTGGCCGCCGCCAGCGGCCGGCACGCGGACGCGGTCTTCGCCGCCGGCGCTGAGGTCGGTCAGGCGCTTCTGGATCCAGGGGCCCGCTTCCATCCAGCGCAGCGAGACCGGCCCTTCGCTGCGCTGCGGCGCGCGACCCTTCTCGCTGCGCACGTTGACGCCGTTCGCGGAATCGACCGCCATCACGTGCGTCCAGAGGCGCCCGTTGCGCTGGTCGAGCACCACCTGCAGCATCGGGCAGAACACGTCGTCGCGGCGCGCCTGCTGCGCCTGGGTCGTCTCGGTGAAGGGCACGACGCCCTGCACGTCGTTGAAGCTGCCCTCGACGCGGTTGTCGATCTTCACCGTCGTCTCCAGGCGGCAGGCGGCGCGGCCGGTGAACATCAGGTACGGCGTCTCGACGACCTCGTCGGGCTCCTCCTCGCCGCCGCCCGCCTTGCGCCGGGCCTCGGCCTGGCAGGCTTCTCGCGCCTTGCCCTGCTGCCGTTCGCAGGCCGCGGCGGCCTGGCCGTAGGCCTGCAGCCGAGCCTGGGTGGCGCGATCGCCGCCGGCGGCCTGGGCGGCGCTCATCGCCGAGGCCTCGCGCATCAGGCACTCGCGGTCCTGGCCGCACTTGGCGATGAGCTGCTGGGCGCGGGCCTGCATCGCCGCCATGTCGGGCGCGGGAGCGGGCGCATTGCCCACCCGGGCCTGCGCGGCCTGCACCTTCTGCTGGCTGCGCTGGGCGCGCTCGAGCTGGCGCTTGCCGTCCTCGGGGTCGAGCGGGTTGTTCACCATCGGCGTGCCGTCGGAGTGCAGCACCGCCGTCAGCGTGAGCTGCTGCACGAGCTTGCCGCGCCCCTGCTCGGCGCCTTGCTGGACGCTGCCGTCGCGGCGCACCTCGAGGTCGATCTTTAGCCGGCGCGCGGTGTCGGCGGCGTCGGCGGGCGTCATGGCGATCATCAGGATGGCGCCGAGCGTGAGCAGGAGCAGCGGCACCGGGCGGAGCAGTCGGGAGAGCATGGCGTCGTTCCAGGCAGAGTGGCGAAGAGGGCATCGTGCCGACCTGTCGGGCCCACGGCATCGGCCAAAAGAACCATCGCCGCCGCGACGACGGGCCATTCAGGACTCCCGGCGGCGGTCCCCGGGGCCGGCACGTTCGGCGCTTCGGCATACTCGCAGCTGGAGAAGGCACCACGCATGTTCAAGAAGATCCTTGTCGCCAACCGGGGCGAGATCGCCTGCCGCGTCATCAAGACCGCGAAGCGCCTCGGCATCGCCACCGTCGCGGTCTACTCGGAGGCCGACCGGGACGCGCTGCATGTCGAGCTCGCCGACGAAGCGGTGCTGATCGGCGCGGCCGCGAGCCGCGACTCGTACCTTTCGATGGACAAGATCATCGCCGCCTGCAAGCAGACCGGCGCCGAGGCCGTGCATCCCGGCTACGGCTTCCTCTCCGAGAACGAGGTGTTCGCCCGCCGGGTCGAGGAGGAGGGCATCGTCTTCATCGGCCCGACGCACGCCTCGATCGCGGCGATGGGCGACAAGATCGCCTCGAAGAAGCTGGCGATGGCGGCGAAGGTGTCGACGATTCCCGGGCACAACGAGGCGATCGAGAGCGCCGACGCCGCGGTCGGGATCGCGAAGAAGATCGGCTACCCGGTGATGATCAAGGCCTCCGCCGGCGGCGGCGGCAAGGGCCTGCGCGTGGCGTACGACGACGTCCAGGCCAAGGAAGGCTTCGTCTCCTGCCGCAACGAGGCCAAGGCGGCGTTCGGCGACGACCGGATCTTCATCGAGAAGTTCGTCGAGCAGCCACGGCACATCGAGATCCAGGTGCTCGGCGACGCGCACGGCCACTGCGTCTACCTGTGGGAGCGCGAGTGCTCGATCCAGCGCCGGCACCAGAAGGTGGTGGAGGAGGCGCCGAGCCCGTTCCTCGACGACGCCACCCGCAAGGCGATGGGCGAACAGGCGGTCGCGCTGGCCAAGGCGGTGAACTACCAGTCGGCGGGCACGGTCGAGTTCGTCGTCGGCAAGGACAAGAGCTTCTTCTTCCTCGAGATGAACACGCGGCTGCAGGTCGAGCATCCGGTCACCGAGTCGATCACCGGGCTCGACCTGGTCGAGCAGATGATCCGCGTCGCCGCGGGCGAGAAGCTCGCCTTCACGCAGGCGCAGATCCCGCGCCGGGGCTGGGCGATCGAGTGCCGGATCAACGCCGAGGATCCGCAGCGCGGCTTCCTGCCGAGCACCGGCCGGCTGGTGACGTTCCGGCCGCCGCCGCAGACGATCTTCGCCGGCGAGCCGCGCCTGGGCGCCGCCGGCGTGCGCGTCGACACCGGCGTCTACGAAGGCGGCGAGATCCCGATCCACTACGACTCGATGATCTGCAAGCTGATCGCCGTCGGCGCCGACCGCGCCGCCGCCATCGCGACCATGCAGAACGCGCTCGGCGGCTTCACCGTGCGCGGCGTCGCCAGCAACATCGCCTTCCAGTCGGCGCTGCTCGCGCATCCGCGCTTTGCCGCCGGCGACTTCGACACCGGCTTCATCGCCCAGGAGTTCGCGCACGGCTTCGATCCGGCGAAGACGGCGCATCCCGACCCCGACTTCCTGCTCGCCCTGGCGGTGGCGACCCACCGCAGGCTGCTCTCGCGCTCGGCCGGCATCTCGGGCCAGCTGCCGGGGCACGGCCTGCGTATCGGCGACGACTTCGTCGCCGTCCAGGTCGACGCCGCCGGCCAGCGCAGCGTGACGCCGGCGACGGTGCAGGTGTCGGGCGACGTCTATCTCGTGACCATCGCCGGCTGGCCGCGCCGCCTCGCCCTCACGAGCGCGCTGCGTGACGTCGCGACCGAGGGCATGGCCGACGGCAAGCCGTTCCACGCCCAAGTCGAGCGGGTCGGCCTCGCCTACCGCGTCGCCCACGGCGGCGCCCAGGTCGAGGTGCGGGTGTTGGCGCCGCGCGCCGCCGACCTGCAGGCGCTGATGCCGTTCAAGCCGCCGCCCGACCTCTCGCGCTTCCTGCTCTCGCCCATGCCGGGCCTGCTGGTCGACGTCGCCGTCGCTGCCGGCCAGGCGGTGCGGGCCGGCGAGCGGCTGGCCGTGATCGAGGCGATGAAGATGGAGAACATCCTGGTCGCCGCCAATGCCGGCGTGGTCTCGCGGGTGGTGGCGCAGAAGGGCGCGAGCCTCGCCGTCGACGACGTCATCCTCGAGTTCGAGAGCGCCGGAGCGAAGTCGTGACGGCGGCCGCCGGCGAGCGCCCCTTTGCCGTGCTCGGCATCCAGCAGGTCGCCATCGGCGGCCGCAGCAAGGCGGCGCTGCGCACCCTGTGGGTCGAGATGCTGGGCCTCGAGGTCACCGGCAGCTTTCGCAGCGAGCGCGAGAACGTCGACGAGGACATCTGCGCCCTCGGCAGCGGCCCGACCAAGGTCGAGGTCGACCTGATGGAGCCGATCGATCCCGAGGGCAAGCCGGCCGTGCACGCGACGCCGCTCAACCACATCGGCCTGTGGATCGACGACCTGCCCGCGGCGGTGGCCTGGCTGGCGTCGCGCGGCGTGCGCTTCGCGCCCGGCGGCATCCGCGCCGGGGCGGCGGGCCACGACGTCTGCTTCCTTCATCCCAAGGCGAGCGAGGAGTTCCCGATCGCCGGCGAGGGCGTGCTGATCGAGCTGGTGCAGGCGCCGCCCGAGGTGGTGACAGCGTTGAGGAAGGCGGCATGACGGTACGCACGATCCTCAAGATGGGCGATCCGCGGCTCCTGCGCGTCGCCGCGCCGGTGCAGGCGTTCGGCACGCCCGAGCTGCGGGCCCTCGTCGCCGACATGTTCGAGACCATGCACGCCGTCAACGGCGCCGGGCTGGCAGCGCCGCAGATCGGCGTCGACCTGGCGCTGGTGATCTTCGGCTTCAGGCACAACCACCGCTATCCCGACGCGCCGCCGGTGCCCGAGACGGTGCTCCTCAACCCGAGCATCGAGCCGATCGGCGACGAGGAGGAGGAGGGCTGGGAAGGCTGCCTCTCGGTGCCCGGCATGCGCGGCGTCGTGCCGCGCTGGGCCCGCATCCGCTACCGCGGCTTCGATCTCGACGGCGTGCCGGTCGAGCGCGAGGCCGACGCCTTCCATGCCCGGGTGGTGCAGCACGAATGCGACCACCTGCTGGGCAAGCTCTATCCGATGCGGATCCGCGACTTCAGCCGGTTCGGGTTCACCAGCGTGCTGTTTCCGTCGCTCGACCCGGAAAGCGACGACTGAGGCGGGCGCCGCCCTTGCCCTGAACCGGTGGTCGGACAGGGCCGCGGCGTGTAAAGGAACGTGTCGGAGGCGGGCCGCGGTCGGCAGGACCGGGGCACGCGGCGTTCAGGGAAGACGCCTCGTCCGTCGACGAGGCGGCCGCGCAAGCGGCCGGTAACGGAGCTCAAGATGAAAAGAACCATCGCAGTGGCGACGAACATTTCAGCGTCCTGGGCCCGGATGCTTGCGGTCGCCCTCTCGGCGCTGCTCTGCCTGGGCGCCTCGCTGGCGGCGCGGGCCCAGGGCGGCGGCGACGTCGATCCGCCCGACCGGGTGGCCCGCCTGAGCGAGATGAGCGGCCAGGTCTGGCTGTTCAGCCCCGAGTCGAACGAATGGGTCGCCGTCGCGCGCAACCGCCCGCTCACCACCGGCGACCGGATCGCCACCGACAACGGCGCCCACGCCGAGCTCGCGCTCGGCTCGACCACGCTGCGCCTCGATTCGGCGAGCGAGCTCGAGGTCGTGCTGCTCGACGACCGCGTCTTCAACGTTCACCTGCACTCGGGCAGCGTCGCGGCACGGCTGCGCAACGCGCCCTCGGTCGCCGAGTTCGTGCTCGACACCGACGAGGGGCGCTTCCGTGCCCGGGGCGTCGGCCGTTACCGCTTCGATCGCTTCGAACAGACGAGCGATCTCACCGTCGATGCCGGGCAGGCGGTCTTCGAGGGCCGCAACAGCGCCCTGCCGCTGACCGCCGGCCAGCACGCGCAGTTCTGGCTCGATGCCAGCGGCGCCGCGCAATACAACATGGTCGAGCCGGCGCGCGACGCCTTCGCCGCCTGGAACGTCGAGCGCGACCGCGCCGAGGTGCGGCCGACCGCCGCCGTGCGCTATGTCTCTCCGGAGATGACCGGCGCCGAAGACCTCGATCGCTACGGCCAGTGGGAGCAGACCGCCGACTACGGCCCGATCTGGACGCCGCGCGCCGTCGCCGTCGGCTGGGCGCCGTACAGCGCCGGCCACTGGGCCTACGTGCGGCCCTGGGGCTGGACCTGGGTCGACGATGCGCCCTGGGGCTTCGCCCCGTTCCACTACGGCCGCTGGGTCAACTACCGCAGCCGCTGGTGCTGGGTACCCGGGACCTACGTCGCCCGTCCGGTCTACGCGCCGGCGCTGGTGGCCTGGATCGGCGGCGTGTCGATCACGATCGGCGGCGGCGGCCCGCCGGTCGGCTGGTTCCCGCTGGCGCCGCGCGAGGTCTACGTGCCTTCGTACCGCTACGCCAGCCCGCGCTACGTGACCAACATCAACGTCACCCACGTCACCAACGTCACCCAGATCACGACCATCGTCAACAACACGAATGGCGCCGCCGATCGGCGCGACTTCGCCAACCGCAAGTTCCCGCATGCGGTGACGGTGGTGCCAGCGAGCGTGGTCACCAGCCGGCAACCGGTCGCGGCCGAAGCAGCGCGCTTCCGCAACGATCCGCAGGCGCGTGCCCTGGTCAGCGATGCCAGGCCGGTGGTGGCGATGAACGCGCCGCCGGTCGCGGCGCCGCCCGCGCCCGCCATGCCGCCCGCGGGCAAGGTCGCGGTCACGCGGCCGCCGTTCGAAGGGCGGGCACCGGGGGCGTTCGGCGGCCGGCCCGGCCAGGAACGCGGACAGGAACGTGGTCAGGGTCCGGGCACGCCGCCGCAAGCCGGCGCCGCGCCTCAGGGCAACGCGGCGCCCCAGGTCGGCGCAACGACGCCGCAGGGAACGCCTGCCGCGGCTCCGGGCGCGGCGCCGGTCCGTCCGGGCTCGCCGGCGATCGCCGGTCGGCCGGCGCAAGTCGTGCCGACGCAGGCGGTGCCGCCGCAGGGCCGGCCGGAAGGCGGCCGGGCCGACGGACAGCGTCCCGAATCGGGCCGGGCGGAGGGGCAACGACCCGGCGAGCAGCGTCCGCCGCAGCCGAATGCGCCGCCGGCGCCGAATGTCCAGGCTTCGCCCGGTACGCCCCCGGCGGCGAACACGCAGCCCGCGGCTGAAGAACGCACGCGAGGCGGCCGTCGCGGCATGCCGGACGAAC
>JANMCC010000200.1:0-6613 GCA_031360885.1 Burkholderiales bacterium
CGTCAGGGCCGCCCTGATGGGCATCGTCGAGGGACTGACCGAGTTCCTGCCCATCTCCAGCACCGGCCACCTGATCCTCGCCGGCTCGCTGCTCGGCTTCACCGACGAGAAGAGCAAGGTGTTCGAGATCGCGATCCAGACCGGCGCGATCTTCGCGGTGATGATCATCTACTGGCAGCGGCTCGCCGAGACCGTGGCCGGCCTCGGCAGCGACGCGCGGGCGCGCCGCTTCGCGATCAACATCGCCATCGCCTTCGTGCCGGCGGTGGTGCTCGGCCTGCTGTTCGGCAAGGCGGTGAAGGCGCACCTGTTCACGCCGGTCGTGGTGGCGACGGCGTTCATCGTCGGCGGCTTCATCATCCTCTGGGCCGAGCGGCGGACGATGAAGGCGCGCATCGAGACCGTCGACGCGATGCGGCCGGTCGACGCGCTCGCGGTCGGGCTGGCGCAGTGCCTGGCGCTGATTCCCGGCACCAGCCGCTCGGGCGCGACGATCATCGGCGGCATGCTGTTCGGCCTGAGCCGCCAGGCGGCAACCGAGTTCAGCTTCTTCCTGGCGATCCCGACGCTGATCGGCGCCGGCGCGTACAGCCTGTGGAAGGAGAGGGCGCTGCTCTCGATGAGCGACCTGCCGCTGTTCGCCGTCGGTCTGGTCTTCTCCTTCCTCGCCGCCTGGGTGTGCGTGCGCTGGCTGCTGCGCTACATCGCGACCCACACCTTCGTCGTCTTCGCCTGGTACCGCATCGCCTTCGGCATCGTCGTCCTGGCGACGGCCTGGTTCGGCTGGGTCGACTGGCACGCCTGACGCGCGGGCGGCGCGCCGGCCGCGGCGACGGTCAGCGCTTCTCGAACACCAGGTCCCAGACGCCGTGGCCGAGGCCGAGGCCGCGGTTCTCGAACTTGGTCAGCGGCCGGAGCGCCGGCCGCTCGGCGAAGCCGCTGCTCGTGTTGCGCAGGTCGGCCTCGGCCGAAAGCACCTCCAGCATCTGCAGCGCGTAGTGCTCCCAGTCGGTGGCGCAGTGCAGCGTCGCGCCCGGCGCGAGCCGGCTCGCGAGCAGGCGCACGAGGTCGGGCTGGACCAGCCGGCGCTTGTGATGGCGCAGCTTGTGCCAAGGGTCGGGAAAGAACACGTGCACGCCGGCCAGCGACCGAGGCGCGACCATGTGCTCGAGCACCTCGACCGCGTCGTGCTGGACGATGCGCAGGTTCGTGAGGCCGAGCTCGCCGACGCGCTTGAGCAGCGCGCCGACGCCGGGCGGGTGCACCTCGATGCCGAGGAAGTCGGTCTCCGGCCGCGCCGCCGCGATCGTCGCCGTGGCGTCGCCCATGCCGAAGCCGATCTCGAGCACCAGCGGCGCGCGTCGGCCGAAGGCGACGCCGAAATCGACCGGCGCGGCGCTGAACGGCAGCACGAAGCGCGGCCCGAGCTCGGCGAGGGCGCGGGCCTGGCCGGGGCCCATCCGCCCTGGCCGGACGACGTAGCTGCGGATCGGGCGGCGGGCAGGGGCGGCGAGGTCTTCGGCGGGCGGTGCCGGCATAATCTTGTCGGGCTGCGGGTGTAGTTCAATGGTAGAACGGCAGCTTCCCAAGCTTCATACAGGGGTTCGATTCCCCTCACCCGCTCCAGGCGCGCGTTCTACGGGATGTGCATCGGCGCCGGCAAGCAAGTGCTGGCGGCCATGACGGAGGCTGACAGGGTTGCGCAGTGCGGCCCCAAAGGCGTTGTGCTCCGCAAAAACTCCATCCGGCCGGCGTCCGTCATGCGGGATCGATGGCCGGCCGGGCCGAGACTTCATTCGCCAGAGCCATCTCCAGACACCGCGCTCGATGTACAGAGCCAGCTGTCGGCGCAGGAAGAGCTCTCGGCGCGCAGGGCCTCGGCAGATCGAAACAGGAGCAACACAACCACCGGAACGCGTCCTCGACGAGAAGACTTGCGATCTTCAGGAGGTTGACCATGCGCTCAGGGTGCCACGGCGATCGGCCGGAGCCGTAACTGCCGCTAGGCCGAGCGGGATGGAATATTTGCGGAGCACAGCTGCTGTTCGGGCCGTTGGCGATCGCGGCGATCGGCTTCCTGCCGGCGATCTACATCGCGACGCCGGTCAGCCAGGCCTTGCGGATCAGCCGGCCGCACTGCACCGAAGCGAAGGCCGCACCGCTGTCACTCGACGCTCGCGCCAGCACGCCGTAGTAGGTCTTGGTCCTGTCGATCCACGGGTAGAAGCCGAACAGCCCCGGGCTGCTGAAGGCCCCATCGCCCACGATCGGGTCGTCCTCGACCCAGTGGGCGACCGAGTAGTGCCAGCTCTCGGTCGGCGGCAGTGGCGCGAGAAGTGCCTTGTCGCGGCCGCAGGTGACCGGATTCGTGCAGACGGCATTGCTGCCGAGCATGCTGCCGATGACGAGCTGGCCGCCGAGCATCTTGCGCAGCACGCGGGCGTAGCCGTCGGGCGTCGTGAGGGCGCCGCCGGCGAGCTGCGGCGTCGAGTAGCTCAGATCGACGTCGGTGCCGAGCCGGCTCCTGACCTCGGTCGCGAGCGTCGTCGCATTCAGCGCCGAAAGGCCGATCAATGTCGCGTGCTTCTCGAAATGGCCGCCGTCGTAGTCGAACTTGCCGTCGGCCGAAGCGGTATAGACGCCGTTGGTGCCGGCGCTCTCGCAACTACCGACGGTAGAGCCGCGGTCGCAGCTCGACAGGCTGACGTAGCCCGACAGCATGGACAGGTACTTGCGATCGCTGTCGCTGAGGAAGCCGTTCTGCCTCTGCGCGACATACGAGCCATACAGCCATTTCGATGCCGACGCGAGGCTCATTCGCGTCGTCGAGGTGTAGGTGCCGGGAAGGGTGGTGCTGTCGACCGAACCCGACGCGGCCTTGGCGGCCTTGGTGCCGATTTCCCAGTAGAACGGACGCACCGGTGCGCAGAGGTTGGTGCTGCCGGTCGCGGTGGCCGTTGCGGCGGCGAGGCGGGCGGAATCGCTGACGACGGCCGCGGTCGAGCCACCGGCAGGCGGCGAGGGCGCCGGCTTCGGTGCCGGCCTCTCGATCGCCCGTGAGCGAAGCGCCGACGCGTCGTGAGGGCCGAAGTTGTCGTCGACACTGATGCCGGCGGCCGCGTACCAGTCCTTGCCGGAAGCGAGGTCCTCGTCGGGAAAAGTCGTCGCGTTGGCGCTTGCTTCTTCAGGCGCGGCCGCCAGCGCGGTCTCGTCGGTCGAGGCGGCCCCGCCGCCGCACGCGGCCAGCACCACAAGTGACGAGATGGCAAAAAGACTGAGGACAGGTCGGTTCATTCCAGCTTGTCGGCGCAATCGCCGCGCGTGTCCACCCCTTTCTTGCAAGCGGTTGTGTGCGACAGCGATACTCGTCGCCCATGACGACGACTCCAGCGCGCCGCGTCGACCCGGCGCAGCTCGTCATCCTCGCCGGCGTGGTCGCGGCGGGCGATAGGAAATTTGACCTCCCTCCATCGGACCCGAGACCAGACCCGAGACCGGACCCAGACCCGCCCGCAGAGCCATGAAGTCCCGCGGCCGCTGGCGCCCCGAGCGCCAGGCCAACGTGATCGACGGGGGCGCGCACTTCTACGGCACTTGCGAATGCGCCGACGGCAAGTACCTCGCCCTTGGTGCGATCGAGCCGCAGTTCTACCGTGAACTGCTCGAGCGCTGTTGCATCGACGACGTCGACTCCGAAGCGCAGTGGAACGAGGCGCAATGGCCGGCTTTGCGCGCGTGCATGGCCGCCCTGCTGCGCACCCGCACTCGTTGATCATGGCCGCAAGCTTGCCAGAGACGGCCGGCGAGGCGTGGCGCGTACGATCGCGGCGAGCCCAAGCGGCTCGCTCCTTCCTCCTCCACTGTGATCCGCGGCTTCCTTCCACCCGGCGTCGGCGCCGCGCTCGCCGCGGCACTGCTGTTCGGCGTCGGCACGCCGCTGGCGAAGCTGCTGCTCGCCGGCACCGATCCGTGGCTGCTCGCCGGCTTGCTCTACGCCGGCTCGGGCCTCGGCCTGACGCTGTGGCGAGCGCTGCGGCCACCGGCGGTCCGGGCCGGGCTCGCACCCGGCGATGGCCGGTGGCTGGCCGGCGCGGTGCTGGCGGGGGGTGTCGTCGGCCCGGTCCTGTTGCTGTGGGGCCTCGCCAACATGCCGGCCTCGGCGGCCGCGCTGCTGCTCAATGCCGAGGCGGTGTTCACCGCCGTCATCGCCTGGGTGGTGTTTCGCGAGAACGTCGACCGCCGCATCTTCGCCGGCATGCTCGCCATCGTCGCCGGGGCGATCGTGCTGAGCTGGCCGCGCGAAGCCGGACTCGGCCCGCTGCTGCCGCCGCTGGCGGTGCTCGGCGCCTGCCTGGCCTGGGGCATCGACAACAACCTGACGCGCAAGGTGTCGCTCGCCGACGCATCCCTCATCGCCTCGATCAAGGGCGTAGTCGCGGGCGCCACCAACCTCGCCCTGGCGCTGGCGCTCGGCGCCGCCTGGCCCTCGCTGGCGCGGATCGGCGGCGCGCTCGCCGTCGGCTTCCTCGCCTACGGGGTCAGCCTGGTCCTGTTCGTCGTGGCGCTGCGCCATCTCGGCGCGGCGCGAACCGGCGCCTACTTCGGCGTCGCCCCGTTCTTCGGTGCGCTCGTCGCCGTCGTCGGGCTCGCCGAGCCGGTGACCCTGCCGCTGCTCGGCGCCGGCGCGTTGATGGCGCTCGGCGTCTGGCTGCATGCGAGCGAGCGGCACGAGCACCCGCACCTGCACGAAGCGCTCGAGCACGAGCACGAGCATCGCCACGACGACCATCACGCTCACGACCATGGGGACGCGGTGGCGCCGGGCGAGGCGCACACGCATCCGCATCGCCACGAGCCGCTACGCCACGGGCATGCCCACTATCCCGATGCCCACCATCGCCACGATCACGGCTAGCTCCCTGGCGAATGGGCGGTCTCGGGCCGCTAACATATACGCAGAGCGGATGTCGCGGCGACCCTGCGACGCTCCGTGATCGAACACCAACGCCCGACACGATCGAGCGCGAAGGATGATGCGCATGAGCCAGCACGAACCGCTGCGTCTGCACGTGCCCGAGCCCACGGGCCGGCCCGGTTGCCAGACCGACTTCTCCTACCTCCGCCTCTCGCCCGCCGGCGAGGTGCGCCGACCGCCGCTGAACGCGGCCCCGGCCGACACCACCGACCTGGCCTACACGCTGGTGCGCGTGCTCGACGACCAGGGCCGCGCCGTCGGTCCCTGGAACCCGAACGCCGAGCCCGAGTTGCTGCGCCGCGGCATGCGGGCGATGCTCAAGACCCGCGCCTTCGACGGGCGCATGCTGATCGCGCAGCGGCAGAAGAAGATCTCGTTCTACATGCAGTGCCTGGGCGAGGAGGCGATCGCCACCGCGCACGCGCTCGCGCTCGACCCCGGCGACATGTGCTTTCCCACCTACCGCCAGCAGGGCTTGCTGCTGACGCGCGACGACGTCTCCATGGTCGACCTGATGTGCCAGCTCATGTCGAACTCGCACGATGCGCTGAAGGGCCGGCAGCTCCCGGTGATGTATTCGTTCAAGCGCGCCGGCTTCTTCACCATCAGCGGCAACCTCGCCACCCAGTTCATCCAGGCGGTCGGCTGGGCGATGGCCTCCGCAATCAAGGGCGACACCCGCATTGCCTCGGGCTGGATCGGCGACGGCGCCACCGCCGAGGCCGACTTCCACACCGCGCTCACCTTCGCCCACGTGTACCGCGCGCCGGTGATCCTCAACGTCGTCAACAACCAGTGGGCGATCTCGACCTTCCAGGCGATCGCCGGCGGCGAGTCGACCACGTTCGCGGCACGCGGCGTCGGCTGCGGCATCGCCTCGCTGCGCGTCGACGGCAACGACTTCCTCGCCGTGCTCGCGGCTTCGCGCTGGGCCGCCGAGCGCGCCCGCAGCAACCTCGGGCCGACGCTGATCGAGTGGCTCACCTACCGGGCGGCGGCGCATTCGACCTCGGACGATCCGACGAAGTACCGGCCGGCCGACGACTGGTCGCACTTCCCGCTCGGCGATCCGGTGGCGCGGCTGAAGCAGCACCTGATCGCGATCGGCGCCTGGTCCGACGAGGAGCATGCGGCAACGCAGAAGGCGCTCGAGGCCGAGGTGGCCGCGGCGCAGAAGGAGGCCGAGCGCTACGGCACGCTCACCGACGGGCACACGCCGCCGCTGGAGACGATGTTCGAGGACGTCTACAAGGAGATGCCGCCGCACCTGCATGACCAGCTTCGGCAGGCCCGCGCATGAACGCCCGCATGACGATGATCCAGGCGCTGCGCTCGGCGATGGACGTGATGCTCGAGCGCGACCCGGACGTCGTCGTATTCGGCCAGGACGTGGGCTACTTCGGCGGCGTGTTCCGCTGCACCGAGGGCCTGCAGGCGAAGTACGGCAAGTCGCGGGTGTTCGACGCGCCGATCTCCGAGGGCGGCATCGTCGGCGCCGCGGTCGGCATGGGCGCGTACGGCCTGCGCCCGGTGGTCGAGATCCAGTTCGCCGACTACTTCTATCCCGCCTCCGACCAGATCGTCTCCGAGGCGGCGCGCCTGCGCTACCGCTCGGCCGGCGACTTCAGCGCGCCGATC
>JANMCC010000253.1:0-10752 GCA_031360885.1 Burkholderiales bacterium
CGCTCGATCAAGAGCCTGCTCGTCAACGTCACCTGCGGCGGCGCGCCGGTCTACGTCTGGCCCGGTGGCGGCATCACGGTGATGGTCGACGTGGCGAAGATGCCGGCCGCGAGCTTCGGCTCGGTGCCGACGCCGGCGATCGTCTCGCCGATCGAGTTCACGATGCGCCTCGACGACTACCGCGCGCTCGGGGGCCACATGGGCCGGGTGCAGCGCCTCGAGCAGGTGATCGCCTCGGGCGCGTGGCGGACAGTCGAGGCCGCGGCCGCCAATCCCTGGCCGCTCGATCGCCTGCGCGGAGCCGCCGAATGAGCGGCGCAGTGCGTGCCCGGCTCGGCGATGGCCGCTGGCACTTCCAGCACGGGCCGATCGACTGCATCGTCTTCGCCGAAGGCGAGAGCGGCGCGGCGGCCGAGTGCATCGACCGCGCCTGGCTGCGCTTTCGCGGCGTGCTCAGCGAGCTCGTCGCCGAGCTGCCGCTGCTGCGCGCCGACCTGTCGTCGGCCGCGGGTGCGGCGGTCGCGCCGCGCGGTCCGATCGCGCGGCGCATGGTCGCGGCCTGCCGGGTGCATGCCACCGGCGGCCGCTTTCTCACGGCGATGGCGGCGGTGGCCGGCAGCGTCGCCGAAGAGCTGGTCGCCGCCTTCACCGGGCCCCGCATCCATCGCGCCTACGTCAACAACGGCGGCGACATCGCCCTGCATCTGGCGCCGGGCGCGTCGTTCGACGTCGGCCTCTTCACCGATCCGGCGCACGGCCTCGCCGGCCGGCCGCTCGACGGCCGCTTCGCCATCGACGCGACCTCGCCGGTGCGCGGCATCGCCACCTCGGGCTGGCGCGGGCGCAGCTTCTCGCTCGGCATCGCCGACGCGGTGACCGTGCTCGCCGCGAGCGCGTCGGGCGCCGACGCCGCGGCGACGGTGATCGCCAATGCCGTCGACGTCGACGATCCGCGCATCGTTCGCCGCCCCGCGAGCGAGCTGCGCGACGACAGCGACCTGGGCGACCGGCTCGTCACCTGCGCCGTGCCGTCGCTGCCCGAGGCGCGGGTCACGCAGGCGCTCGAGAGCGGGCGGCGCGCCGCGGCTCGGGAGATCGCCGCCGGCCGCATCGTCGCCTCGTTGCTCTGCCTGCAGGGCCAGGCCCGGGACTGCGGCGCGATCGCCCTTGACCACCAGGAGACCTGTTCATGAACGACCTTTTTTCCCTCGCCGGCAAGACCGCGCTGATCACCGGCGGCTCGCGCGGCATCGGCCGCATGATCGCCGCCGGCTTCCTCGCCCAGGGCGCGCGCGTCTACATCTCCTCGCGCAAGGCCGAGGCCTGCGAGAAGACCGCCGGCGAGCTCGCCTCGGCGGGCCCCTGCTTCGCGCTGCCCGCCGACGTCTCGACGATGGAGGGCGTCGCCGCCCTCGCCGCCGCCTATTCGGCGCGCGAGCCCCGGCTCGACATCCTGGTCAACAACGCCGGCGCGGCCTGGGGCGAGACCTACGACACCTTCCCGGAGAAGGGCTGGGACAAGGTCGTCGACCTGAACCTGAAGACGCCGTTCTTCCTGACCCAGGCGCTGACCGGCCTGCTGCGCGCGGCGGCGAGCGCCGAGCGGCCGGCCAAGGTGATCAACGTCGCCTCGATCGACGGGCTCTCGGTCAATCCGCAGGAGACCTACTCCTACGCCGCGAGCAAGGCCGGCCTGATCCAGCTCACCCGGCGCATGGCGCTGCGCCTGGCGCCCGAGAACATCGTCGTCAGCGCGATCGCGCCCGGCGCCTTCGCCTCCGAGATGAACCGGGTGGCGCGCGACCACGGCGACGAGGTCGCGCAGCGGATTCCCTCGCGGCGGATCGGCCGCGACGAAGACATGGCGGGAGCGGCGATCTACCTCGCCTCGCGCGCCGGCGATTACGTCGTCGGCACGACCCTAGTCGTCGACGGCGGAGTAACGCTCGCCCGGTAGCGGAAGCCCCTGTCCGGATGCGGACAATTCATTGATTTTTGTCCATCAGCGGACTAGGATGACGCATGTCCGCCGCGCCCCTTCCAGAGCCCGCGCCATGACCGCCCTGCTCAAGCCCGCGCACGCCGGCGTCGACACCGGCACGGCGCAGGCGGCCGCGGCCGGCCTGCGCACCTTCTTTCGCCTCGCCGAGGCATGGCAGCTCGGCGTCGCCGAGCAGACCACCCTGCTCGGCGTCGCCAGGACGACGCTCTACCAGTGGAAGCAGGGCAAGGTCGGGCCGCTCGACCGGCACCAGCTCGAGCGGCTCTCGCACCTGTTCGGCATCTACTCTTCGCTGCACATCCTGTTCCCGGTGGCCGCACGCGCCGACGAGTGGATCCGGAAGCCCAACACCGCACCGCTCTTCGCCGGCAAGTCGGCGCTGGAGCGGATGCTGGGCGGCCAGGTCGCCGACCTGTTCGTCGTGCGCCAGTACCTCGACGCGCAACGCGGCGGCAAGGCCTAGCGACCTCTCGTACCCGTGCCGTGGCGATCGATCCGAAGAGCGTGCCGTTGGCGCGCGTGTCCTGGCGTCCGTCGTACCGGCTGATTCCGTCGCGCTTTCCGACGGTGGGGCTGTACGACGCGATCGCCGACCCGGCCGATCTCGACGCCGTGTTCGCGATCGAGGCGCTCGCCAATCCGCGGCTGCGCGACGAGATCGGCGAGCTGCGGCTGGTGCCGCCGGCCGAGCGCGTGAGCGGCCCGGGGGCGACGCCTGTGATGGCCGCGTTCACCCACCTCAATCCCGAAGGCTCGCGTTTTTCGAACGGCAGCTACGGCGTCTACTACGCCGGCCACTCGCTGGCGACCGCGGTGGCCGAGGTGAGCCACCATCGGACGGTGTTCCTGCGTCGCACCGAGGAGCCGGCGATCGACCTCGACATGCGCTTGATCACCGCCAACGTCGAGGCAGAGCTGCACGACCTGCGCCTCGGCGCCGACGCGCAGCCGGCCGAGCGGCCGTACGCGTCGGTGCTCGATCCGGACGACTACGCCGCGTCGCAGCGCCTGGGCGCGGCGCTGCGCCAGGGCGGGAGCTGGGGGATCGGCTATCCGAGCGTGCGCGACCCCGGCGGCGAGTGCGTCGCGATCTTCCGGCCGCGGGCGCTGCGCCATGCCCGCTCGGCGCTGCACGTCGGCCTGCACTGGGACGGGCAGCGCATCACGCACTGGTTCGAGAAGCGCGCGCCGCACCCGCTCGGAAGCTGAAACGGGAGGTCGCGCCGGCGCCGGGCCGGCGACGCGATTGCTTACAAATGCGGCAACTCCTTGCAACAGTGCCCGTTCCCGGCCGCTACCCTCGCTGCGCCTCTCGATGCCGGGAGAAATTCGTCAACAGATGACGATTCGCTCACGAAAGGACGGCCGCAAACGGCCGATCCTTCTTGGCATGGGCCATGCGTCTGCGTGAGGCTCGATCGACCCGATTCCCGCGCTCTTTCCCGGAAAGCCGTTCCCTTGTTCCACATGCTCCTGGTCTTCGGACACCTGCTCGCCGCCTCTATGGCGCTGGGCGCGATCGTCGCGACCGACCTGCGGCTGCTCTCCAAGCTCTCGCAGGACAAGGTGCGGATCGCGCCGCCGAACCCCTTCGTCGCCCGCATCGTCATGCTGGCGCTGCTGCTGCTCTACGCCACCGGCGGCGCGATCGTCCTGTTCGGCCTGGGCGAGCGTGCCGACTACCTCGACAACCCGAAGCTTCAGGCGAAGATCCTGCTCGTCGTGGTGCTGACCCTCAACGCCTTCGTGCTGCACTACGTCACCTTCCCGCGCCTGGCGCGGGGGCGCAGGGTGGCGCGCTGGCACCTCGCCGACTGGATCCTCGTCGCCGTGCCGGTGGCGACCTCGAACTTCCTCTGGATGTTCATCGCCTTCCTCGGCGTGGCCCGGCCCTGGAACTACAGCATGCCGATGCGCGACATCTTCGAGATCGCCGCCGCGCTGTACCTGATCGTGCTGGTCGGGGTGTTCACCATCCTGGCGACGGCCGGCCGCAAGGTCGAGCCCGACCACCCCGGCTGGGCCGACCTGCTGGCGCGTTCGCTGGCGGCCGTCGGCAGCCTCGGTCGCACCGATGTCGGCGGCGATGCGCCGAAGTCGCCGTCGTCGTCGTCGTCGTCGTCGTCGTCGTCGCGCCGGCGCAGAAGGGCCGAAGCGGCGAATGCGTCGCAGCCCGCCGCCACCTCGCTGCCGCCGGCGATGGAACCGCCGCTCGAGGCCACGCGTCCGGCGTTGCGCCTGGTCGGCAGCCGCGCCTCCGCGCACGGCCGGCGCTCCGCGCGCTAGTTTTCGCCGTCGGGCAGGGCGCGGCGCGGCGCGCCGACCATCGTCTCGAACAGGTGGCCGAGCACCGTCGCCTGCGTCTTCGTGCGCCCGGTGTGCACCGGCGAGGTCTGGATCACCGCGCTGCGCGGCGCCACCAGCCAGTGGAAACGTTCGCGCGGCGACAGCTTCGCCAGCGCACCTGCGCTTTCGCTGCCGGCGCAGACGGCGTCGATCGCACCGAGCGCGGCGCGGATCGCGCCGATGTCGGCGCCCGGGTCGAGCGCCAGGACGCGTTCGGGATCGAGGTCGATCCGCGCCTCGAGCGAATCGGTGGCGTCGCAGGAGACGATCACGCCGACGTTGACGAACTCGCCGCGCTCGACGCGAGGCACGACGCGGACGATCGCGTAGTCATAGGTGTGCATCGTGGGCACGGACGGCCTCCGTGACGAATGTGCGCGGCGCGGCGAGGCGGCGCAGGAAGTGATCGAGGTAGGCGGCGCGCGCCGCGGCGGCGGCGCTTGCCGCGCCCGAAGTTGCCGGCGCGGCGGCGTCGACCAGCCAGCCGTCCGGTACGAGGCCGACGATCGCCTCGAGCACGGCGGGCGTCAGGCGCGCCGCCAGCGGCGCATCGACTTCGGCGATCCGGCTCGCCGCGGGCAGCAGCACATGGTCGCGGACCAGCGGGAACGGGTTGACGGCCGCGGCCGGGTCGCCGAGCCCGGCGTGGTGGAAATAGAGCGCCGCGCCATGGTCGATCAGCCAGAGCTTGCGGTGCCAGACCAGCATGTTGGTGTTGCGCGCGGTCCGGTCGAGATTGGTGACGAAGGCGTCGAGCCAGACGATCCGCGAGGCGAGCTCGGGATCGGTGGGGTCGACGAGGGGGTCGAAGGCGAGCGCGCCCGAGAGGTAGTCGAGGCCGAGGTTGAGGCCACCGCTGGCCCGGATCAGGTCCTGGATCTCGGGGTCGGGCTCGGTGCGGGCGAGATCGGTGTCGAGCTCGACGAAGACGATCTCCGGGATCGGCAGCTCGAGCGCGCGCGCGATCTCGCCGGCCACGAGCTCGGCGATCAGGGCCTTGGCGCCCTGGCCGGCGCCGCGGAACTTGAGCACGTACAGGCCGTCGTCGTCGGCCTCGACCACGGCCGGAAGCGAGCCGCCCTCGCGCAGCGGAGTGACGTAGCGGGTGGCGGTGACGGTTCGCACTCTGCGCGGATTCTAGAAGCGGGCCGGCTTGAAAATGGCCGCCGCGCCACCAAGTCTCGCCGCGGCCACGCCGCCAGAGCCCCCTTCCGCACCCGAACCGAACAAGACGCCGATGGACAAGCAAACCCTTTCATTCCAGGCCGAGGTCAAGCAGATCCTGCACCTCGTCACCCACTCGCTGTACTCGAACAAGGAGATCTTTCTCCGCGAGCTGATCTCGAACGCCTCCGACGCGTGCGACAAGCTGCGCTTCGAGGCGCTCGACAAGCCCGAGCTCTACGAGGGCCAGAGCGAGCTGCAGGTCCGCGTCGCCTTCGACGCGAGCGCGAAGACCGTCACCATCACCGACAACGGCATCGGCCTTTCGGCCGACGAGGCGGTCGCCAATCTCGGCACCATCGCCAAGAGCGGCACCCGCGAATTCATGTCGGCGCTGCAGGGCGACCAGAAGAAGGACGCGCAGCTCATCGGCCAGTTCGGCGTGGGCTTCTATTCGGGCTTCATCGTCGCCGACAGGATCACGGTCGAATCGCGCCGTGCCGGCCTGCCGGCGGAGCAGGGCGTGCGCTGGACCTCCGAAGGCGCGGGCGATTTCGAGGTCGAGACGATCAGCCGGCCCGAGCGCGGCACCAGCGTCGTCCTGCACCTGCGCGAGGGCGAGGAGGAGTTCCTCTCGGGCTGGAAGCTGAAGTCGATCGTCTCGAAGTACTCCGACCACATCTCGCTGCCTATCCTGATGCAGAAGGAGGAGTGGGACGCGGAAACCTCCAAGCAGGTCACCAAGGACGAATGGGCGCCGGTCAACAAGGCGGCGGCGCTCTGGGCCCGGCCCAAGAGCGAGATCACCAAGGAGCAGTACGAGGAGTTCTACAAGCAGATCAGCTACGACACCGAGGCGCCGCTCGCCTACACCCACAACCGGGTCGAGGGCCGCAGCGAATACACGCAGCTCCTCTACATCCCCGCCAAGGTGCCGTTCGACCTGTGGAACCGCGACAAGCGAGGCGGCGTCAAGCTGTACGTGAAGCGCGTCTTCATCATGGACGACGCCGAGGCGCTGATGCCGGTGTACCTGCGCTTCGTCAAGGGCGTGATCGATTCGAGCGACCTGCCGCTCAACGTCAGCCGCGAGCTGCTCCAGGAAAGCCGCGACGTCAAGGCGATCCGCGAGGGCTCGAGCAAGCGCGTGCTGTCGATGCTCGAAGGCCTGGCGGAGAGCGACGATGCGGCCGAGAAGCAGAAGTACGCCGGTTTCTGGAAGGACTTCGGCGTCGTGCTGAAGGAAGGCATCGGCGAGGACTTCGCCAATCGCGAGCGGCTGACCAAGCTCTATCGGTTCTCGACCACGCACGACGACGGCAGCGTGCAGAACGTGTCCTTGACCGAGTACGTGGCGCGCATGAAGGAAGGCCAGGACGCGATCTACTACGTGACCGCCGATACGCTGGCCACGGCGCGCAACAGCCCGCAGCTCGAGATCTTCAAGAAGAAGGGCATCGAGGTGCTGCTCTTGACCGACCGGGTCGACGAGTGGCTGCTCTCGCACCTCTACGAGTTCGACGGCCATGCGCTGCAAAGCGTTGCCAAGGGCTCGGTCGACCTCGGCAAGCTCGAGGACGAGGCCGAGAAGAAGCAGGCCGAGGAAGTCGCCACCGCGTTCAAGCCGACGCTCGACCGGCTGAAGGAGGCGCTGAAGGGCCGCGCCAAGGACGTGCGCGTCACGACCCGGCTGGTCGACTCTCCCGCCTGCCTGGTCGCCGAGGAGGGCGACATGAGCGGTCACCTGGCGCGCCTGCTGAAGCAGGCGGGGCAGGGTGCGCCCAAGGCCGAGCCGATCCTCGAGGTCAACGCCGAGCATGCGCTGGTGAAGCGGCTCGAGTCGAGCGCGCACTTCGACGACCTGGCGAACATCCTGTTCGACCAGGCGCTGCTGGCCGAAGGCGGTCAGCTCGAGGATCCGGCGGCTTATGTGAAGCGGGTCAACGCGCTGCTGCTGGCCTGACGACGCGGCGGGCCGGGCCTCAGGCCGCGCTGCCGAGCGGTGGCTCGGCCATCGCCACCAGCTGCTCGCGCAGGCGCACGCATTGGTCTGCCCAGTACGAGGGGCCGGCGAACCAGGGGAAGGCGATCGGAAACGACGGGTCGGCCCAGCGGCGCGCGATCCAGGCGCTGTGGTGGATCATGCGCAGGGTGCGCAGGGGCTCGATCAGGCGGACCTCGCGCCAGTCGAAGTCCATGAACGACTCATAGCCTTCGAGCACGTCGAGCAACTGTCCGGACATCGCCGCGCGGTCGCCCGAGAGCAGCATCCACAGGTCCTGGATCGCCGGGCCGTTGACCGCGTCGTCGAGGTCGACGAAATGCGGGCCGCGTTCGGTCCAGAGCACGTTGCCGAGATGGCAGTCGCCGTGCAGGCGGAGCTGCTTCAGCGGCGCCGCGTCGAAGGCGGCGCGGCAGGCGGCGAGGGCCGAGTCGACCAGATCGAGCCACTCGCTCGCGCAGTCGGGAGGGATGACGCCCTGGGCGAGCAGGAAGTCGCGGCTCGCCACGCCGTAGCTGTCGACGTCGAGCGTGATCCGGCTCCTGAAGCGGGCAGTCGCGCCGACGGCGTGCATCCTGCCGATGAAGCGGCCGAGCCAGCGCCGCACCTCGGGATCGTCGAGCTCGGGCGCGCGCCCGGCCATGCGCTCGCAGGCGCCGAAGCGATAGGCATGGCTGCCGATCGCGGCGATGCCGAGCGTCGGGCCGACCAGCGAGACCGCGCCCGCGTGCGGCGAATCGGGATCGCGCACGAAGGTCAGCGGCGCGGCGACGGGAATCTCGGCGGCGGCAAGCTCGGCGGCGAAGGCGTGCTCCTCGAGGATCTGCGCGTCGCTCCAGCGCTCGGGGCGATAGAACTTGGCGACGACCACGCGGCCGTCCTCGAGGAAGGCCTGGAAAACCCGGTTCTCGTAGGAATTGAGTTGCAGCATGCGGCCGTCGCCGCGCAGGCCGACGGCGTCGAGCGCGTCGAGCACCGAGCTCGGGGTGAGGTCGGCGTACGGCGCCGTGGTCGGCGCCGGGTCCTCGGAGGTCTCGTCGGTCATGGCGGATCGCGCCTTGCGGCGCGGCGGCTCAATGCCGCGACCTGGAGAACGACGAGCTCGTCGCCGCCGGGTCGACAACCACCGCGCCGCCGCCCTCGTCGCTGTCCTCGTCTCGCGAGGGGCGGTCGAGACCGTTCAGCGCACCGGGCTGGCTGTGCGTGCCGGTGCGAGCCGCTGCCGCCGCGGCCAGCGCCGGCGGCGGCAGGTTCGAGAAGTCGCTGCTGCCGAAGCCGTCTTGCCGGCTGTCGGGAGCGAAGAAGGAATCCTGGAACAGGGAAGAGTCCTGCCAGAGGGCGGTGCGCTGGGCGCGACGCGAGGCCACCGTGCTGGCGAGCGAATCGCGCGCCTCGTCGAGATCGGTGGGTGGCGAGGCGCTGCTCGGCGCGCGCGAGCCGGCCATCGCGCTCGGCACCAGCAGCTGCAGCTCGCCTGCGGAAGGCAGGTTGTCGACCGGGCAGCGCAAGTAGCGCACCCGGCAGGCGCCGAGCACCGACTGCTTGATCTGCAGGACCCGGCGCGAGTTGTTGCGGTCGGTGTCGAGATCGATCGCCGCGAGCACCCGGCCGTTGGCGCTGCAGACCGCGAAGGTGACGTTGATCGAGCCGAGCAGCTCGTACCAGTAGCGCACTTCGCCCGGGTCGCTCGGCTGGCAGAAGCGCACCAGCGGCAGCTTGGAGAGGACGACGTGGTGCGGCAAGGCCTCGCGCATCAGCTTGTAGACGCGGCGCTCGTCGGTGGAGAACACCGGGCGCGCGGACAGGGCCCATTCGGTGGGCAGCGGGGCGACGCGGGCCGATCGGCGCGACAGCCACGACCAGGACAGCAGGACGATGCCGAGCAGCGAAATCGCCACTACCGCGGTGATCCACGGAAGGGTTTCCATAACCGGGCCGTCCACTCCTGAAAGTCCGCGACGCCTGCACACGACGCGGCGAGCGAGCGCTGGATGTTAGCGGCGCCGGGAGGGCTCAGCCACCCCCAAATCACGTCTTCTCAGACCGTTTGAACAGGTTCTCCACGTGCAGCGCGTGGTGCTTCAGCCGGTAGTCGAGCTCGGCCGCCCGGTCGACGAAGAACTGGTCCACGTGGGAGGCGATCGAGTCGGGCGGCAACGCCAGCCAGGCCTCCGACTCGGAGCCGTCGCGCTGGACGGTGGCGCCGGCGTCGCGGGCGATCTTCAGCATCGCCGTGTTCTCGCTCAGCGCATGAATGAAGATCGAGACCACGCCGCGGTTGCGCGCGTGCAGCATCGCATGTTCGAACAGGCGGCGGCCGAAGCCACGGCGCCGCGACAGCGGCAGCACCGAGACGCCGAACTCGGCGCTCGCTTCGCGGCCGCGCTTCCGGTCGGCCGGCCGGCAGGCGAGATGCGCCATCGCGATCAGCGCGAGGCGGCGATTGAAGATGCCGAACACCTCGTCGTGCTCGAAGTCGATGGTGTCGACGTAGCGGGCGATCTGGGCGTCGTTCGCCTGGTAGCCGAAGCGGAGATAGCGCGCGCGTTCGTCGAGCGCCACGAGATGGGCGACGATGCGCTCGCGATGCCGCGGCCCGAGCGAGCGGATCGGAATCCAGGAGCGTCCCGGGCGCGACTTGTCGGCCGCCGGACTTGCCGGCGGGGGCGTGGCGGGAGCCTGCTCGGGCTCGGGGGAGGTGTCTGCGACCCGCCGTTCGGCCGGGAAGGCGCCTTCGATAAGGTTCATGGGTGTTCTTAAGGGTTAACCCCAGTGTAGGAGTTTTGTCTAGAGGCTTCGTACCAGCGCTTCGGACGCTCTTTTGTAGGCCGACGCGCTCTCTGCTACACTCGCGGGCTTTTCGCATGTCGCCTCGGCGGAAAGGGCGCCTTCGGGCGCCACAGGGACGAATCGAGCGCGAGTGAGCGTCCGCCTGCAGAAGCGGATCCGATCGTCGAAGCGCCGTCCCGAGGCAGTTCTCAACTTCAAATCTTCCATGAAAACCTTCAGCGCCAAACCCGCCGAAGTGACGCATGAGTGGTTCGTGATCGACGCGACCGACAAGGTCTTGGGCAGGGTGGCCAGTGAAGTCGCCCTACGCCTGCGCGGCAAGCACAAAGCCATCTACACGCCTCACGTCGACACGGGTGACTTCATCGTCATCGTCAATGCCGACAAGATTCGCGTCACGGGCAACAAGGCCCAGGACAAGATCTATTACCGGCACTCGGGCTATCCC
>JANMCC010000294.1:0-8462 GCA_031360885.1 Burkholderiales bacterium
GACGCTGAACCAGATGCTGGTCGAGATGGACGGCTTCGAGACCAACCTCGGCGTCATCGTCATGGCCGCGACCAACCGGCCCGACATCCTCGACCCGGCGCTGCTGCGCCCGGGCCGCTTCGACCGCCAGGTCTACGTGACCCTGCCCGATGTGCGCGGCCGCGAGCAGATCCTCAACGTGCACATGAGGAAGGTCCCGCTCGGCCAGGACGTGCGTGCCGACATCCTGGCGCGCGGCACCCCGGGCTTTTCGGGCGCCGATCTCGCCAACCTCGTCAACGAATCGGCGCTGTTCGCCGCCCGCCGCAACGGCCGGGTGGTGGAGATGGTCGACTTCGAGAAGGCGAAGGACAAGATCATGATGGGCACGGAGCGCAAGTCCATGGTCATGGACGAGGAAGAGCGCCGCAACACCGCCTATCACGAGTCGGGTCATGCGCTGGTGAGCTGCCTGCTGCCGAAGACCGATCCGATCCACAAGGTGACGATCATCCCGCGCGGCGGCGCGCTCGGCGTGACGATGACGCTGCCGGAGGGCGACCGCTACAGCACCGACAAGATCCGCATGCAGAGCCGCATCGCCATGCTCTTTGGCGGCCGCATCGCCGAAGAGGTGTTCATGGACCAGATGACCACCGGCGCGAGCAGCGACTTCGAGCGCGCCACGCAGATGGCCCGCGACATGGTGATGCGCTACGGCATGAGCGAAGCGCTCGGGCCGATGGTCTATGCCGAGAACGAGGGCGAGGTGTTTCTCGGCCGCTCGGTGACCAAGACGACCAACATGTCCGAAGAGACGATGCAGCGCGTGGACGCCGAGGTGCGCCGCATCATCGACGAGCAGTACGGTGTCGCGCGCCGCCTGATCGAGGACAACAAGGACAAGATGCACGCGATGGCCAATGCCCTGCTCGAGTGGGAAACCATCGACACCGAACAGGTCAAGGACATCATGGAAGGCAAGCCGCCGCGGCCGCCGAAGGACTGGACACCGGCCCCGGTGAAGCCGAGCGGTGGCGTGCCGCCGGTGACGCCGGGCAACGCGCCGGCTGCGGCGTGACGGTCGAGACGGCCGATTCGACAACGGGGCTTCGGCCCCGTTTTTCATGGCCCGCGTGATGCGCTGGAAGACCGCCCGCTTCGAGATCGATCTCGCCGAGCCGCGGGTGATGGGCATCGTCAACCTCACGCCCGATTCGTTCTCCGACGGCGACCCGGCGCTGACCCCGGCGCGGGCGCTCGCGACCTGCGAGCGGCTGCTCGTCGAAGGTGCCGACATCCTCGACCTCGGCGGCGAATCGAGCCGCCCGGGCGCCGACCCGGTCGATCTCGAGACCGAGCTGGCGCGGGTGATCCCGGTGCTGCGCGAAGCCGTCCGCCTCGGCTGCCCGGTCTCGATCGACACCGCCAAGCCCGAGGTGATGCGCGCCGCACTCGATCTCGGCGCCGACATCGTCAACGACATCGGCGCCCTGCGCGCGCCCGGTGCGCTCGAAGTGGTCGCCGCGCACCCGGCCTGCGGCGTCTGCCTGATGCACATGCGCGGCACGCCCCGCTCGATGCAGGCCGAGACGGACTACGGCGACCTGGTCGGCGAGATCGGGGCCTTCCTGCGCGAGCGCGTCGCCGCGGTCGAGGCGGCGGGCGTGGGACGCGAGCGCATCGTCGTCGACCCCGGCGTCGGCTTCGGCAAGACCCCCGCGCAGAACCTCGAGCTGCTGTCTCGCCAGGAGGAGCTGCTGGCGCTCGGCGTGCCGCTGCTGGCCGGCTGGTCGCGCAAGTCCACCCTGGCGCGGCTCGCCGGCGTCTCGGCGACGCCGCCGGCCGAGCGCAGCGCCGCCCAGCGCGCGACCCTCGACGCAGCCAGCGTGGCCGCCTCGCTGCTCGCGGTACAGCGTGGTGCGCGGATCGTCCGCGTGCACAACGTGGCGGCGATGGTCGCGGCCCTGGCGGTATGGAAGGCGGCGCCCGCGGCACGCGGATAATCCGCGCGACCGGATGGCCGAGCGGCTGCCGTCACACATCCATGAGCAGAACCTACTTCGGCACCGACGGCATCCGCGGCACGGTCGGCGCGCCGCCGATCACGCCCGACTTCATGCTCCGCCTCGGCCACGCCGTGGGCCAGGTGCTGAAGGCGGGCGAGCGCAAGCCCACCGTGCTGATCGGCAAGGACACCCGGATCTCGGGCTACATGATCGAGTCGGCGCTCGAAGCGGGCTTCGCCTCGGCCGGCGTCGACGTGCTGCTGACCGGCCCGCTGCCGACGCCCGGCGTCGCCTACCTGACGCGGGCGCTGCGCCTGAGCCTGGGCGTGGTCATCAGCGCCTCGCACAACGCCTATCCCGACAACGGCATCAAGTTCTTCTCGGCGCGCGGCGCGAAGCTGCCCGACGAGTGGGAGCAGAGCGTCGAGGCGGCGTTGAAGAGCGAACCGCGCTGGGCCGGCTCGGCCGAGCTCGGCCGGGCGCGCCGGCTCGACGACGCCAGCGGCCGCTACATCGAGTTCTGCAAGAGCACCTTCAGCAACGAGCTGTCGCTGAAGGGCCTGAAGATCGTCGTCGACGCCGCCCACGGCGCCGCGTACCACGTCGCCCCCGACGTGTTCCACGAGCTCGGCGCCGAGGTCACGGCGATCGGCTGCCGGCCCGACGGCGTCAACATCAACGCCGGCGTCGGCGCCACCGCACCGGCCGCGCTGGTCGAGGCGGTGCGCGCATCCGGCGCCCACTACGGCGTCGCCCTCGACGGCGACGCCGACCGGGTGCAGATGGTGGACGCCACCGGCCGCCTCTACAACGGCGACGAGCTGCTCTACGTGATGGCGCTCGACCGGCTCGAGCAGGGCGTCGCGCTGCCCGGCGTGGTCGGCACGCTGATGACCAACCTCGGCGTCGAGCTCGCCTTGCGCGAGCGCGGGGTCGAGGTCGTGCGCGCCCAGGTCGGCGACCGCTACGTGCTCGAGGAGCTGCTCGCCCGGGGCTGGCAGCTCGGCGGCGAGGGCTCGGGCCACCTGCTCTCGCTCGACCGGCACACCACCGGCGACGGCATCGTCAGCGCGCTGATGGTGCTGCAGGCGGCGGTGCGCTCGGGACGCTCGCTGGCGAGGCTGCTCGAAGGCGTGCGCCTCTATCCGCAGACCTTGATCAACGTCCGCCTGAAGCCGGGCGAGGACTGGCGGGCGAACGGGGCGCTCGCCGAGCGCCGCGCCGAGGTCGACCGCGAGCTGGGCACGACGGGCCGGGTGCTGATCCGGCCCTCCGGCACCGAGCCGCTGGTGCGGGTGATGGTCGAGGCCGAGGACGCCGCGCAGGCGAAGCGCTGCGCCGAGCGACTGGCGGAAGCCCTGGGCTGAAGCGAGCGCTCAGCGCGCCGGCGGCATGAGCACGCGGTCGACGACCTGGACCACGCCGTTGGTCGCGGCGATGTCGGCCGAGGTCACCACCGCGTCGTCGACGGTCACGAACGTGCCCGACCTGGCGAGAGCGACGTTGGCGCCCTGGGCCGTCTTCGCGGGCCCGTTCTTCACGTCCGCCGAGAGCACCGTCCCCGGGACGACGTGGTACATCAGGACCGCCTTGAGGCGCTCCTTGTCGTTGCCGAGGGCGGTGAGAGTCGCCGCGGGCACGGACTTGAAGGCCTCGTCGGTCGGCGCGAACACGGTGAAGGGGCCGGGGCCGCGCAGCGTGTCGGCGAGGCCGGCGTCGCTGACGAGCTTCGAGAGCGTCGAGAGCTGCGGCGTGCGGGCGATCGTGTCGGCGACGCTGGCCGGAGGCGGCGTCGTGGCGCAACCGCTGGCGACGAGCAGCGAGGCGGCGAGGGCGGCAAAGTGCCGGAAGGGCTTGTTCACAGGTTCTCCTTGATCACGCGGGGACCGCCACCGGCGGCGACGAGCGAGGGGGACGATACGGACGCTTTGTGACAGCCCCGTGTGAACTCGATGACAACCGGGGGGCGGCCGGCACCCGGAGAGCACGGAGATGTCATGGACGCGTCACAAAGCCTCCCTACAGTTCCCGTCCATCGAGCAACCGCTCCGTTTCGCCTCTGAAAGGCCGACTCATGATCTTGCGTACCCCCGCTTCGCTCCTCGCCTCCGTCGCCCTGGCCGCCTTCGCGGCTGGCGCCTCCGCCCAGGACATGACCGGCGCCGGCGCCACCTTCCCGGCACCGATCTACGCCAAGTGGGCCGATGCCTACAACAAGGCGACCGGCGCTCGCTTGAACTACCAGTCGGTCGGCTCCGGCGCCGGCATCCAGCAGATTCGCGCCAAGACCGTCGACTTCGGCGCCTCGGACATGCCGCTCACCGACGAAGCCCTCGCCAAGGACGGCCTGATCCAGTTCCCGACCGTGATCGGCGGCGTCGTGCCGGTGGTCAACATCAAGGGCGTGGCCCCCGGCCAGATCAAGCTCACCGGCCAACTGCTCGGCGACATCTATCTCGGCAAGATCACGAAGTGGAACGACCCGGCGCTGACGGCGCTGAATCCGGGCGTTCCCCTGCCCGATGCGGCGATCTCGGCGGTGCGCCGCGCCGACGGCTCGGGCACGACCTTCATCTTCACGAACTACCTGTCGAAGGTGAACCCCGAGTGGAAGGCCAAGGTCGGTGAAGGCACCGCCGTCAACTGGCCGACGGGCGCCGGCGGCAAGGGCAACGAAGGCGTGTCGGCGTTCGTGCAGCGCCTGCCGAACTCGATAGGCTACGTCGAGTACGCCTATGCCAAGCAGAACAAGATGACCCATACGCTGTTGAAGAACAAGGACGGCAACTTCGTGGCGCCGGATTCCGACAACTTCAAGGCGGCCGCCGCGGGCGCCGACTGGTCGAAAACCTTCTTCCAGGTGCTGACCGACCAGGCCGGCAAGGACGCGTGGCCGATCAGCGGCGCGACCTTCATCCTCATGTACAAGTCGCAGGACAAGCCGGTGAACGCGGCCAACTCGCTCAAGTTCTTCGAGTGGGCGTACGTCAACGGCGACAAGATGGCCGACGACCTGGAGTACGTGCCGCTGCCCCCCGCGGTGAAGGACCTGGCCCGCAAGTCGTGGGCGGCGAACATCAAGGACCCGGCCGGCAAGGCGATCGCCTGGAAGTAGGACGAATCTCGTCTGGCGATCTTTCGAATCTCGTCTGTTCCGCGAGGTGACACGGTGTCCGCTACGCTGCCCGCTCCCTCCTACATCGGCCCGCAGGAGAAAATCCGGGCCGACATGAAGAACCGACCGCCGACCCTGCGCCGCGCTTCGCCCTGGGCGGACGTGCTGTTCTCCGTGCTCGCCCACGGCGCGGCCTGGCTGACACTGGCCCTGCTCGCGGGCATCATCGTCTCGCTGCTGATCGGCGCGGCGCCGGCGATCCAGGAGTACGGGCTCTCGTTCCTGTGGACGAGCGAGTGGGACCCGGTCCAGAACCGCTACGGCGGCCTGGTGATGATCTACGGCACGCTGATGACCTCGTTCATCGCGCTGCTGATTGCCGTGCCCGTCAGCTTCGGGATCGCCCTGTTCCTCACCGAGCTGTCGCCGCTCTGGCTGAAGCGCCCGCTCGGCACGGCGATCGAGCTGCTCGCGGCGGTGCCCTCGATCGTCTATGGCATGTGGGGCCTGCTCGTCTTCAGCCCGATCCTCTCCACCTATGTGCAGCAGCCGCTGCAGGCCGTGTTCAAGGGCGTGCCCTTTCTCGGCCAGCTCTTCTCCGGCGCACCGGTCGGCATCGGCCTCCTCTCCGCCGGCATCATCCTGGCGATCATGATCATTCCCTTCATCGCCTCGGTGATGCGCGACGTGTTCGAGGTGACGCCGCCGATGCTGAAGGAGTCGGCCTACGCCCTGGGCTCGACGACCTGGGAAGTGGTGTGGAAGGTCGTCCTGCCGTACACCAAGACGGGTGTCGTCGGCGGCATCATGCTCGGCCTCGGGCGGGCGCTCGGCGAAACGATGGCCGTCACCTTCGTGATCGGCAACTTCAACCAGCTGAACTCGCTCTCGCTGTTCGAGGCGGCGAACAGCATCACCTCGGCACTCGCCAACGAATTCGGCGAAGCCGCGCCCGGCCTCCACCAGGCGTCGCTGATCTACCTCGGGCTGGTGCTGTTTTTCATCACCTTCGTCGTGCTGGCGATCTCGAAGATCCTGCTGGAGCAGCTGAAGAAGCGCGAAGGGACGGTGGCATGAGCGCCGTGTTCCCTGCGGCATCGGCCGATCGCGACGCGGTTCGCCAGGCGCTGCACGCCCGGCGAAAGATCGCCAACGCCGTTGCGCTCACGCTCGCGCTGGCGGCGATGGCGTTCGGCCTGTTCTGGCTGATCTGGATCCTGGTGGAGACCGTGCGCCTCGGCGTCGGCGGTCTCGCCCTCTCGCTCTTCACGCAGATGACGCCCCCGCCGCAGGCCGAGACCGGCGGCCTGGCGAACGCGATCTTCGGCTCGGTGGTGATGGTGACGCTGGCCACCCTGCTGGGCACGCCCATCGGCGTGCTTGCAGGCATCTACCTGGCGGAGTACGGCGGGCGCAGCTGGCTGGCCAGCACCACCCGGTTCATCAACGACATCCTGCTCTCGGCGCCTTCGATCGTGATCGGCCTGTTCATCTATTCGGCGGTCGTGGCGCGGGTCGGCGGTTTTTCCGGCTTCGCCGGCATCCTGGCGCTGGCCCTGATCGTCATTCCGGTCGTGATCCGCACGACCGAGAACATGCTGGCGCTGATCCCCAATGCCTTGCGCGAGGCCGCGTACGCGTTGGGAACGCCGAAGTGGCGGGTGATCATGACGGTGACGCTCAAGTCGGCCCGCGCCGGCGTGATGACCGGGATCCTGCTCGCCTTCGCCCGGATCGCCGGCGAGACGGCGCCGCTGCTCTTCACCGCCCTCTCGAACCAGTTCTGGACCAGCGACCTGAGCCAGCCGATGGCCAGCCTGCCGGTCACGATCTTCAAGTTCGCGATGAGCCCGTACGAGAACTGGCAGAAGCTCGCCTGGGCCGGAGTGTTCCTGATCACGATCGGCGTGCTTGTGCTCAACATCCTCGCCCGCACCTTCTTCCGCAACAAAGGCTGAGAACCCCATGGACGCCAAGGTCGAAACCCCGGTCGGCGAGCAGGTGAAGCTGTCGGTGCGAAACCTCAACTTCTACTACGGGCGCTTCCACGCGCTGAAGAACATCACGCTGGACATTCCGGAAAAGAAGGTCACCGCCTTCATCGGCCCCTCGGGCTGCGGCAAGTCGACCCTGCTGCGCTGCTTCAACCGCATGTACGAGCTCTATCCAGACCAGCGGGCCGAAGGCGAGATCATTCTCGACGGCAGCAACCTGCTTACCTCCAAGGAAGACGTGTCGCTGATTCGCGCCAAGGTCGGCATGGTCTTCCAGAAGCCGACACCGTTCCCGATGTCGATCTACGACAACATCGCCTTCGGCGTGAAGCTGTTCGAATCGCTGCCGCGGGTCGAGATGGACGAACGGGTCGAGTGGGCATTGAAGAAGGCCGCCTTGTGGACCGAGGTCAAGGACAAGCTCGGCCAGAGCGGCTCGGGGCTCTCCGGCGGGCAGCAGCAGCGCCTCTGCATCGCCCGCGGCATCGCCATCAAGCCGGAGGTGCTGCTGCTCGACGAGCCGTGCTCCGCCCTCGACCCGATCTCGACTGGCAAGATCGAGGAGCTGATCCACGAACTGAAGGACGACTATACGGTGGTCATCGTCACCCACAACATGCAGCAGGCCGCCCGCAGCTCCGACTACACCGCCTACATGTACCTCGGCGACCTGATCGAGTTCGGCCGGACGCAGGATGTCTTCATGCGCCCCACCAAGAAGGACACCGAGGACTACATCACCGGACGCTTCGGCTGAAGGAGCACGCGCCATGAACGATCGTCACCTGTCGACCCAGTTCGACGCCGAGCTGAGCGGCATCTCCACGCGCGTCCTGGAAATGGGCGGAATGGTCGAATCGCAGGTCGCCCGCGCGGTGCACGCCCTGGTCACCTTCAACAGCGAGATCGCCTCCGAGGTGCTGGCGACCGAGGAGCGCGTCAACCAGACCGAGGTCGAGATCGACCTCGACCTCTCGACCATCATCGCCCGGCGCCAGCCGACGGCGCGCGACCTGCGCCTGCTGATCGCGATCTCGAAGACGATCGCCAACCTCGAGCGGGTCGGCGACGAGGCGGCGCGGATCGCCCGCACCGTGCAGCGCCTGATCAATTCCGGCGTCTCCACCCGCATGCGCCTGCCGGTCAACGACCTGGCCTACGAGGCCGAGCTCGCCGTCTCGCAGCTGAGAAAGGCGCTCGACGCGTTCGCCCGGCTCGACGTCGATCGCGCGGTCGCCGTGCTCAAGAATGACGACCAGATAGACCAGGAGTTAGAAGGCCGGCTGTGGAAGCACAAAACCTTCAAGATGGAGGATCCGCGCACGATCTCGTCGAGCATCGACCTCGTGTTCGTCGCGAAGGCGA
>JANMCC010000326.1:0-1819 GCA_031360885.1 Burkholderiales bacterium
AGCTCACCGGTTTTAAGCGGCGAGAGCGTACGTTTGATCGTTCGCAGTTACTTTGTTTCCAGTGGATTTACGAGCGAACTGGTGCTCGGCGTGCACTGTTCCGACTCCGAACCCTCGTCGAAGCCAGGTCAGCCCCAGAACGGGTAGTTTAGGGCACCGCCCCGGATCTCAAGCGCCGTTCGCGAAGAGCGGCAGGAGCTCGCCCGGGCCGGCGATGACGGCATCGGCGCCCCAGGCGGCGGGCGGATCGCCGGCGCCGAGGTAGCCCCAGGCGGCGACGATCGTGCGCATGCCTGCCGCCCGGCCGGCCTCGACGTCGCGCTTGTCGTCGCCGACGTAGACACAGGCCTCGGCCTGCACGCCGAGGCGCCTGGCGGCCTCCAAGAGGGGCTCGGGATGCGGCTTGGCGTGGGCGGTCGTGTCGCCGCAGACGAGGGTGCCGGCGACCTCGGCGAGGCCGAGCGCAGCGATCAGCGGGCCGGCGAACCGGGTCGCCTTGTTCGTGACGATGCCCCAGGCGATTCGCTCCTCGGCGAGCCGTGCCAGCAATGGAGCCACGTCGGCAAAGACCCGGGTCTCCCGCGTCATGCGCAGCTCGTAGCGGCGCAGGAACTCGTCGCGCAGCTCGAGGTAGGTCTCGTCGCCGGGCGCGATGCCGAAGCCGGCGCCGACCATGCCGCGCGCACCCGATCCGACCATCGCCCGCAGCTTCTCGTAGTCCACCGGCGCCAGGCCGCGCTCGCGGCGCATGTCGTTGCAGGCGCCGGCGAGGTCGGGGGCGCTGTCGATCAGCGTGCCGTCGAGGTCGAACAGGATCGCGGCCGGGCGCTTTCCCGGAGCGCCGGGGCTCATGCCGGCTTGCGGCAGGCGACGAGGTAGTTGACGCTCGTGTCGCCTGAGAGCCGGTAGCGCCGGCTCAGCGGGTTGTATTCCATGCCCCGGGTCGAACCGACCTCGAGGCCGGCGCCGCGGCACCAGCCGGCGAGCTCGCTCGGGCGGATGAACTTCGCGTACTCGTGCGTGCCCTTGGGCAGCAGCTTCAGCACGTGCTCGGCGCCGACGATGGCGAAGGCGAAGGCCTTGGGGTTGCGATTGATCGTCGAGAAGAACGCCCAGCCGCCGGGCTTGAGCAGGCGACCACAGGCGGCGACGATCGAGGACGGGTCGGGCACGTGCTCGAGCATCTCCATGCAGGTCACCACGTCGAACGCCTCCGGCCCGTCGGCGGCCAGCGCTTCGACCGCGACCTCGCGATACTCGATTCGCGGCGTGGCGGCCTCGATCGCATGAAGCTGCGCCACGCGAAGCGCCTTGGTCGCGAGGTCGATGCCCAGAACCTCGGCGCCGCGACGCGCCATGGCGTCGGCGAGGATGCCGCCGCCGCAGCCCACGTCGACCACCCGCTTGCCGTCGAGTGCCGCCAGGCCGTCGATCCAGTCGAGGCGCAGCGGATTGATCTCGTGCAGCGGCCGGAAGTCGCTGTCCTTGTCCCACCAGCGGTGCGCGAGCTCGCTGAATTTGGCCAGCTCATGGGGATCGGCGTTGATCATCAGGTCGATGTTAATGGCGGCGAAGCCCAAAAGAAAAAGCCCCGCAGAGCGGGGCTTTTCATACCAGCGAAGCGCCTGGTTTTCGAAGCGTCTTACTTCGCGCGGGTACCGACCACTTCGATTTCCACGCGACGGTTCTTCGCGCGGCCTTCGGCGGTCTTGTTGTCGGCGACCGGCTGCTTCTCGCCCTTGCCTTCGGTGTAGACGCGGTTCTTCTCGACGCCCTTGCTCGTCAGGTAGGACTTGACGGCTTCGGAACGGCGGACCGA
>JANMCC010000333.1:0-6876 GCA_031360885.1 Burkholderiales bacterium
TAGCGCTCCATGAAGCGCTCGCCGTCGCTGTTGCGCAGGATCGCGCCTTCGCCGCGGCAGCCCTCGGTGAGGAGCACGCCGGCGCCGTACACGCCGGTCGGGTGGAACTGCCAGAACTCCATGTCCTCGAGCGGAATGCCCGAGCGCGCCGCCAGGCCGAGGCCGTCGCCGGTGTTGATGAAGGCGTTGGTCGAGGCGGCGTAGATCCGGCCGGCGCCGCCGGTGGCGAGCATCACCGCCTTGGCCTGCAGGATGTGCAGCTCGCCGGTTTCCATCTCGAGCGCGGTGACGCCGACCACCGCGCCCTCGGCGTCGCGGATCAGGTCGAGGGCCATCCACTCGACGAAGAAGTGGGTCCTGGCCTTGACGTTCTGCTGGTACAGGGTGTGCAGCATCGCGTGGCCGGTCCGGTCGGCCGCGGCGCAGGCGCGCTGCACCGGCTTCTCGCCGTAGTTGGCGGTGTGGCCGCCGAACGGGCGCTGGTAGATCGTGCCGTCCGGGTTGCGGTCGAACGGCATGCCGAAATGCTCGAGCTCGTAGACGACATTGGCCGCCTCGCGGCACATGAACTCGATCGCGTCCTGGTCGCCGAGCCAGTCGGAGCCCTTGACGGTGTCGTAGAAGTGATAGTGCCAGTTGTCCTCGCTCATGTTGCCGAGCGAGGCGCCGATGCCGCCCTGCGCCGCCACCGTGTGCGAGCGGGTCGGGAACACCTTGGACAGCACGGCGACGTTGAGGCCGGCGCGCGCCAGGCGCAGCGACGCCTGCATGCCCGAGCCGCCGGCGCCGACGATGACCACGTCGAAGCGGCGCGTCGGCACCGATGAAGTCACGAACGCGGGGCCGGCCATCAGAGTCTCCAGAGCACTTGTACCGCCCAGCCGGCGCAGCCGACGAGCCAGGCGATCGTCAGGACCTGCAGCCCGAGGCGCACGCCCATCACCTTCACGTAATCCATCCAGATGTCGCGCACGCCGACCCAGACATGCCAGAGCATCGAGACGATGACGACGAAGGTCAGCACCTTCATCCACTGGCGGCCGAAGATCGCCGACCACTTGTAGTAGTCGAGCGGTCCGCCGATGAAAAGTTGCACGAGCACGGCGACGGTGAAGATCGCCATGATGAGCGCCGTGAAGCGCTGCGAGAGCCAGTCGCTCAGGCCGTAGTGCGCGCCGACGACGAGCCGCTTGGAACCGTAGGTGCTGCCCATGGCGGTCAGAAGAGGCCGAACAGCTTGGCGCCGAGCGCCAGCGTCACGAGCGTGCTCACGACGATCGCCGCGAGCGCCGAGTTGCGCCCGAACTCGAGGCCGACCGAGTGGGTCGCGTCCATCCAGAGGTGGCGGACGCCCGCGCAGAAGTGGAACAGGTAGGCCCATATGAGCGAGAAGGCGACGAGCTTCCAGAACCAGCCCGGCAGGCCCGCGGCGCCGGCGACGAAGAGGCTGCGGAACTGCTCGAACGAAACCTCGGAGGTGAGGCTGGTGTCGAACATCCAGATCGCAAACGGCAGCAGCAGGAACATCAGCGCGCCGCTGATGCGATGCAGGATCGAAGCCCAGCCGGCGAGCGGCAGGCGATACGATGCGAGCTGCGTGACGTGGATGTTGCGGTAGACGGGCCGGACCTTGAGCGGTGGTTCTTTGATCGACGTAACCATGTCCAGCCTTTTTTCTCGGGAAAGAATGCCGCTCTGCGCAGCCTGCTGATTTTATTGCAACGCAACAGACTTTAACCGGGCTGGCGAGCGCTCGCCGGACGGACACCGTTCCCCCCATCCCACCCTGGAGTTCTCATGAGCAAGCCCCCCGTCCGAGTCGCGGTCACCGGTGCAGCCGGCCAGATCGGCTACGCCATCGTCTTTCGCATCGCCTCGGGCGAAATGCTGGGCAAGGACCAGCCCGTCGTCCTCAGCATGCTCGAGGTGCCGATGGAGAAGCCCCAGCAGGCGCTGCAAGGCGTGATGATGGAATTGCAGGACTGCGCCTTCCCGCTGCTTGCCGGCATGGAAGCGCACGGCGACCCGATGACCGCCTTCAAGGACGCCGACTACGCCCTCTTGATCGGCTCGCGGCCGCGCGGCCCGGGCATGGAGCGGGCCGAGCTGCTCGCGGTCAACGCCGCGATCTTCACCGCCCAGGGCAAGGCGCTCGACGCCGTCGCCAAGCGCACGGTCAAGGTGCTGGTGGTCGGCAACCCGGCGAACACCAACGCCTACATCGCGATGAAGAGCGCGCCGGGCCTGCCGCGCGAGAACTTCACGGCGATGTTGCGCCTCGACCACAACCGGGCGCTGAGCCAGATCGCGTCCAAGACAGGCAAGCCTGTCGCCGAGATCGAGAAGATGGCGGTCTGGGGCAACCATTCGCCGACCATGTACGCCGACTACCGCTTCGCGACGATCGGCGGCAAGGGTGTCAAGGACATGATCGGCGACGACGCCTGGAACGCCGGCACCTTCCTGCCCACCGTCGGCAAGCGCGGCGCGGCGATCATCGCCGCGCGCGGCGTCTCCTCGGCGGCCTCGGCGGCCAACGCGGCGATCGACCACATGCGCGACTGGGCACTCGGCACCCAGGGCAGATGGGTGACGATGGGCATCCCCTCCGACGGCCAGTACGGCATCCCCAAGGACACGATGTTCGGCTTCCCGGTCACGACCGAGAACGGCAAGTACAAGGTGGTCGAGGGGTTGCCGATCGACGCCTTCAGCCAGGAGCGCATCGACGTCACGCTGAAGGAGCTGCAGGAGGAGCAGGCGGGCGTCAAGCACCTGCTCTGAAGCGCACCGCTGGCTGCCAGGCGCCGCCGTGATCTCGCCGCAGGCCGCCCTGTTCGACGCCGGCGAGTCGGCGGTCGAGCTGCCGGTCTGCGACCACTACGCCGGCGTCGAGGCGCGGATGGTGAAGAGCCTCCAGCTCCAGGCCGAGCTCGGCCCGGTGTTCGACGTTACGCTCGACTGCGAAGACGGCGCGCCGGTGGGCGGCGAGGCGGCGCACGCCGAGCTGGTCGCGGCGATGGTGATGTCGCCGCGCAACGTGCACCGCCGCTGCGGCGTTCGCGTCCATCCGGTCGACCACCCCTGGTTCGCCGCCGACGTCGCGACCATCGTCGGCGCCGCCGCCGCGCGCCTGCCCTACGTGATGGTGCCCAAGGTCGAGGGCGTCGCCGACGTCCACCGGGCGGTCGCGGCGATCGATGCCGCCGCCGACGGCGTCGAGGTTCCGTTGCACGTCCTGGTCGAGACGCACGGCGGCCTGCGCGAGGTGGCGGAGATCGCCGCGCATCCGCGCATCGAGTCGATCTCCTTCGGCCTGATGGACTTCGTCTCGGCGCATCGCGGCGCGATTCCCGCCTTCGCCATGTCGGCCGAGGGCCAGTTCGCGCACCCGCTGGTCGTTCGCGCCAAGCTCGAGATCGCCGCCGCCTGCCATGCGTTCGCCAAGACGCCCTCGCACAGCGTCGTCACCGAGCTGAACGACATGCAGGTCGTCGCCGAGGCGGCGCGGCGGGCCTCGCGCGAGCTCGGCTTCACCCGGATGTGGAGCATCCACCCGGGGCAGATCCGCACCATCGTCGCCGCGTTCGCGCCGGCGGCCGACGAAGTCGAGGAGGCCATCGCGATCGTCGGCGCCGCGCAGGACGCCGACTGGGCGCCGATCCGCCACGCCGGCGTGCTGCACGACCGGGCGAGCTACCGTTACTTCTGGCGCCTGCTGGCGCGCGCCCGCCGCACCGGCACGCCGCTCCCCGACGCGGTGCGGCAGCGGTTCTTCCCGGGCCCGGCGCAGGCTCGCCGCTGAGCCCGGTCGATCCGGTCGTGACGCAGTTCCCGCCAGGGCCGTAACCGAGGGTAAGGTGGCCTCGCGGCATGGGAAGGGCTGAACCACAATCGCCATCGACCGACGGAGACACCCCATGACCGCACGCCCCGCCTTCCAATCCGCCCGACTCGTCCTCGCGATCCTCGCCGCCGGCGTCGTCGCCCTGCCCGCGGTCGCCCAGACCACGCCTCCGGCGGTGAAGCCCGCCGCCAAGGCGGCGGTGAAGTCGGCGACGCCGCCTGCGCCGAAGAAGCCCGAGATGATCATCCCCGACGCCTATCCCGAGCAGGTGAAGGCGGCCGAGATGGTCTATTACGGCAAGTACGAGTGCGAGTTCAACCAGACGGTCGACATCGAGCAGAGCCCCAAGTACTCGTCGTACGTGACGGTCAAGCACGGCAAGGGTGAATGGCTGATGAAGCCGGTGCTCTCCTCCACCGGGGCGATCCGCCTCGAGGACGTGCGCGGCGAGACGCTGATGGTGCAGATCGCCAGCAAGTCGATGCTGCTCAACACCATGACCGCGCGCCGCATCGTCGACGATTGCATCAGCCCGAAGCAGCGCGAGCTGATCGAAGCCGCCAAGGCGGCCAAGGCGGCCTCGGGCGCCTCCTAGACGGTCTCCAGGCCCGCGGCGCGCTCGGCGCCGGGCCGCCTGGCGCGAGTGACGGCTCGATAATGGCCGCCATGCCGCGCCCCTTCAATTTCGCCCCGGGTCCCGCCGCCCTCCCCGAATCCGTTCTCCGCCAGGCCGCGAGCGAAATGCTCGACTGGAACGGCAGCGGCGTGTCGGTGATGGAAGTGAGCCATCGCGGCAAGGAATTCATGGCGCTGCAGGCCGGCATCGAGGCCGACCTGCGCGAGCTCCTCGCCATCCCGGCGAACTACAAGGTGCTGTTCCTGCAGGGCGGCGCGATCGGCCAGAACGCGATCGTGCCGATGAACCTCCTGCGCGGGAGAAAGAGCGCCGACTACGTCGACACCGGCGCCTGGGCGACGCGCTCGATCGCCGAGGCCGCGCACTTCTGCGAGGTCAACATCGCGGCCACCGGCAAGGACAGCGGCTTCACCTCGATCCCGAAGCAGTCGCAGTGGTGCCTCGATCCCGAGGCGGCCTATGTCCACATCTGCGCCAACGAGACCATCGGCGGGGTCGAGTTCCACTGGGTGCCCGACACCGGCGCGGTGCCGCTGGTGGCCGACATGTCGTCGAACATCCTGTCGCGGCCGATCGACGTCTCGCGCTATGGCCTGATCTACGGCGGGGCGCAGAAGAACATCGGTCCGGCCGGCCTCACCTTCGTGATCGTGCGCGAGGACCTGCTCGGCGGCGCCCTGCCGATCACGCCGGAGGCGTTCAACTACACCGTCCAGGCGGCGAACAACTCGATGATCAACACGCCGCCCACCTTCGCGATCTACCTCGCCGGGCTGGTGTTCCGCTGGATCAAGGCGGGCGGAGGCCTGGCGGCGATGGCCGAGCGCAACCGGGCCAAGGCGGCGCTGCTGTACGCGGCCCTCGACGCCAGCGCCTTCTACGTCAACCGGGTCGCGCGCGACGATCGCTCGCTGATGAATGTCGTCTTCCATCTCTCGGATCCGGCCCTCGACGCGCCTTTCCTCGAAGGAGCGAAATCCGCCGGCCTGCTGGCGCTCAAGGGCCACCGCCTGGTCGGCGGCATGCGCGCCTCGATCTACAACGCGATGCCGATCGAGGGCGTGCAGGCGCTGGTGGCCTACATGAAGGACTTCGAGGCCCGGCGCGCCTGATGCCCCCTTGAATATGTATCCTGAAGTATGTATGATCGATGCATACTTCGATTCGCCAGGGAGTCTGCATGGAAGCCACCGTCGCCGAGCGAGGCCAGATCACCCTGCCGAAGGCGGTGCGCGACGCCCTCGGGCTGACCAAGGGAACGCAGCTCAAGGTCGAGCTCGACGGCGGCCGCATCATCCTGCGAAAGAATGTCGACGACGCCCTGTCGCGGCTGCGCGGCAAGTACAAGCTGCCGGAAGGCATGAGCTCCGACGACGTGATGCGCGATCTGCGCGGGCGGGCGCCCGGCGATCCGTATCCGTTGCCGCGTGACGAGCCCCGGCCGACGAAGCAAGGTCGCCGCAAGTGATCGCCGTCGACTCCTCGGTGGTGGTCGACCTGCTGGGAAGCGACGCCCGCGCCGACGCCGCCGAAGAGGCGCTGCGCCGCGCCCTCTCGCTCGGTCCCGTGGTCGTCTGCGACGTGGTCGTCGCCGAGGTCGTCGCCGGGCTCGGCTTCGGCAGCGACTTCGTCGAGACGCTGGAGGATGCCGGCATCCTGTTCTCGTCGACCGAACTGCGCGCGGCGGTACGGGCCGGCGAGATGCAGCGCCGCTACAAGCAGCGCGCCCAGGCCGAGGGCCGTGGCGTTGCGGTGCAGCGGGCCGTCCCCGACTTCCTGATCGGTGCCCACGCCCTCCTGCAATGCAGCGCGCTGATCACCCGAGACGAAGGATTCTTCCGCGACTACTTCAAGGGCCTGCGCGTCATCGTGCCGCGGCCCGCGCATTGAGCGTTCCGACGCCTGACTTCCAATCCGAGGACACCGCCATGACCCACGCCTTCGCTTCCACGCTGCAGACCTTCAAGACCGCCTCCGGCAAGGAGGGCTCGTTCTATTCGCTGCCGGCCCTGGCGAAGCAGTACCCGAACATCTCGCGCCTGCCGGTCTCGATGCGCATCGTGCTCGAGTCGGTGCTGCGCAACTGCGACGGCAAGCGCGTGCTGCCGGAGCACGTGGTCGAGGTCGCCGGCTGGAAGCCGAACGCGCCGCGCCTCGACGAGGTGCCGTTCGTCGTGGCCCGCGTCGTGCTGCAGGACTTCACCGGCGTGCCGCTGCTCGCCGACCTGGCGGCGATGCGCAACGTCGCCCACGAGATGGGCAAGGACGCGAAGACGATCGAGCCGCTGGTGCCGGTCGACCTGGTCGTCGACCACTCGGTGATGATCGACTACTTCGGCACCAAGAAGGCGCTCGACCTCAACATGAAGCTGGAGTTCAAGCGCAACGTCGA
>JANMCC010000340.1:0-2197 GCA_031360885.1 Burkholderiales bacterium
CGCTCGACTACGCCGCCCCGGAGCAGCTCAGCGGCGCACCGATCAGCACCGCCACCGACGTCTGGGCGCTCGGTGCGCTGCTCTACGAGCTGGTCTCCGGCCGCAAGCCCTTCCTGCGCGAGACCCGGAGCGCCCAGGAGCAGGCGATCCTGGGCGACGAGCCGTCGGCGCCGACGCCGCGCGCGATCGGCCGCAGCTTCGCCGCCGACCTCGACACCATCGTGCTGAAGGCGCTGAAGAAGGCACCGATCGACCGCTACGCCGCGGTCAACGCCTTCGACGAGGACCTCGGCCGCTGGCTCCGCCATGAGCCCGTGCTGGCCCGGCCGGACAGCAACTGGTATCGCGCGCGCCGCTTCGTCGGCAGGAACCGCGCCGCCGTGGCCACCGCCGCCGGCGTCGCCGCCGTCGTGATTGGTGCCAGCGTCGTCTCCGTCCGGCAGGCGCGCATCGCCACCGAGCAGACCCGCATCGCGACCGAGCAGACCCGGGTCGCCCAGACCGAAGCGAAGACGGCCGAAGCGGTGCAGGGCTTCCTCGAAGGCGTCTTTCGCGCCAATTCGGGCGACCAGGCCGATCCCCTCAAGGCGAGGCAGGCGACAGCCCAGGAGCTGCTGGACAAGGGCGCGACGCGCATCGACAAGGAGCTTGAGGAGGCGCCGCGGGCCAAGTTGCGCGTCCTGAAGACGCTCGCCGAGATGTACGAGGACACGGCCCAGCTCGACGCCGCGGCCAGGCTGCACCAGCGGCGCGCGGAGCTGGCAGAGCGGGTCGAGGGCGAGAACAGCTCGGCCCTTCTCCATGCACTCTCCGACCAGGCCAACGTGCTCACGAGCGCGGAGCGCCTGCCCGAAGCCAGAAAGGCGCTCGAGCGAGCCGCCGTCGTGCAGGCAAAGGGCAACCATGACCCGGAGTCGTTGATCGCCTTCCATCTCGCCGGCGGCTGGTACGGGCAGCAGAACGATCCCGCAAAGGGCCTGAGCGAAAACACGCTGGCCATGGCGATCATCCGACAGCAGCCGGGAGCGCCCCGTCTGGCTTACGCCCTGGGCCAGAGGGGAACGCTTCTGCAACAGATGAACCGGCATCGCGAAGCGGTTCCCGTGCTCCGCGAATCGCTGGAGCTGGCGATGCGCGAGGGAAGTCTCGTGACCAGCACGGTGTCCGGGACACAGAATTCGCTCGCTGTGAGCCTGAGCGTTCTCGGCGAGAAAGAGGAAGCGGAAAAGGCCCATCTCGCGGCAATCGAGAGCGCCAAGCGGTACCACGGTGCGCGCTCCGGCATCTACGTCATCGCCGAGATGATGTTCAGCCAGTTCCTCAGCGGCACCGACCGCCTGCGCGACAGCACGGCCGCCGCAACGCGTGCGCTCGAGGTGTTGAGGACCTGGCCGGACTCGAGCGAGCGACGGCCGATGATCCTGAACGTGGCCGCCATTGCCGCGGGCGACTACATCGAGCTCGGAATGTTCTCGCAGGCCGCCGACCTGCTCGACGAAGGCGAAGCCGCCTTTGCGGCGCAGCCCGGCAACCCGCAGTTCATGGCTTTGCTGGATGTGCGGCGCTCCATCATCGCGCTGGAGCACGGCAGGCACGGCGAGGCGCGGACCCGACTCGACCACGCGCGCAAGCTCATCGATGCCGAGAAGATCACCAATCGGGCCGTCCTCTATCGTGCCGCCGCTGCTGGGATCGCGCTGGCCGTCCGCGAGCACCGCCCGGACACTGCGGCTGCGGAGTTGGATCGGTGGCGGTCAGCGACGGGTCGCACGGCGTCGCCGGCGGCCGACGATCCGACGGAACTGGTCCTGTCGTGCAGGGTAGCCGCGGCCCAAGGCGCCCTTCTTCAGGCGCGGGAGTGGTGCGAAGCCGCCCTGACCGTGCTGGCGAGCTCCAAACGGCGGTCCGACCCCCTCTTCAGCGAAGGGCAGATCTGCTGGCTCCTCGGAGACATCCTGCTGCAGACCGACGCAGCGTCCGCAGTCCCGGTGCTGCAGCGCGCCGTTCGGCAACTGGAATCATCGCTCGATCCCGAACGATCGCTGGCGATCGCCGGAGCTCAGACTACCCTGGCACAGGCCCTGCTCGCCACGGGGGACCGGGCCGGTGCCAGCGACGCAGCGAAGCGCGCAGCCGGCATCGTCGCCCGGCATGCCCGCTTGTCGGCCTACTACACCGAGCCGCTGCAACGCCTGCA
>JANMCC010000020.1:0-6085 GCA_031360885.1 Burkholderiales bacterium
CGGGCTGGGCCGCGGGCGCGGCCGGCTTGGGCGCGTCGGGCGTGGCGCGAGGCGGCACGCTGCGCTGCATGCCGGCGGCGCCGCCGCCGCCGATCCGGCGCGCGAAAGCGTCGCCGGGCACCGAGGTGGCGGCGATCAGGGCAACTGCGAGGGCGATGACGAACGACTTGAGTCTTTCTCCAGGGTGTAGCGCGGGACTGGCCAGCGCGCGGCGATCATACGAGGGGCGAATGACCTTGTTGCCGATGTGCGGTCGGACCGGGCCAGTGCAAGTCCGCCTTGCCCGACGCGCCCGAATCTGTTGCGCAAAGCGCAAGCCGCGGGGCTGCTTTCGTTGACGTCGCGCTGCGCTTCGCGGAAACTCCGGGCCGCGCCGGGCTCCCGCCCGACTCAAGCCACCGAAGCGCCTTCGCGCCTCGCCCGCCACCGGCCAGCAAAGGAGAGCCTCATGTCCAAGACCATGCCTGACTCTGCTCCTGCCGCCGCGTCGGCAGCCGCTTGATCCGCGCGTAGCTCCGCACCGGCCCCGGCCGGTTTTCACCGAAGTCGTTCGAATCCGGCGCCGCCCTCCCGGCGAAGCCTCGCATCGCTCGTTCCGGCAGCACGCCTGCCGACGATCCGCGTCCGTGCGTTCGCGCGCCGGCCGCCCCTTGCTTCGGATTCCACATGCTTCACATCGATTTCGATCATCTCCAGCGCGTCGGCCTCACGCCGGCGCTCGCCGACCGCGCGCGCGCCTGCGCCGAGGGCAGCGAACAGCGCCTCGATCTGCTGCGGGTCAGCTCGGTGCACCGCGAGACGGTGCAGCTTCACGATGGCCTCGGCGAAGGCGCGGCACGCCAGGTGCCGCGGCTCGCGCGCCAGTTGCTCGAGGGCGGCACCATGCTCGCCGTCGGCGACTGGGTGCTCGCCTCGCGCGACGCTTCGGGCGCGCGCTGGGTCCAGCAGCGCGTGCCGCCGCTTTCGCACATCGTCCGGCGCGACGGCGACGGCAGCCGCCACCCGGTCGTCAGCAACGTCGACTGGGCCCTGCTCGTCATGGGTCTCGACGACGACTTCAACCTGCGCCGCCTCGAGCGCTACCTGACGCTGGTCCACGCCAGCGGCGTGGCGCCGATCGTCGTGCTGACCAAGGCCGACATCGCCGCGGCCGATCCGGTGCTGCGCGACGAGCGGCTCGCCGCGCTCGGCAAGCGCCTGCCGGGGGCGGTGCCGACGCTGATGGTCGATGCCACCGACCCGTCGAGCGCGAGCCGGTTCGCGCACGTCGCCTGCGGCGGGCAGACCCTGGTGCTGCTCGGCTCCTCGGGCGCGGGCAAGTCGACCCTCACCAATACCCTGGTCGGCAACGCGGTGCAGGACACCGGTGCGGTGCGCGAGCACGACAGCCGCGGCATGCACACGACCACGGCGCGCTCGCTGCACCTGCTGCCCGGCGGGGCCTGCGTCATCGATACGCCGGGCCTCAGGACGCTGCGTCCCGACGTCGACGAGGCGACTCTGGCAGCGAGCTTCGGCGACGTCGAGAGCCTGGCCGGGCAGTGCCGCTTTCGCGACTGCACCCATGGCGACGAGCCGGGCTGCGCGGTGCGCGAGGGCGTCGATCCGGATCGCCTGCGCAACTTCCACAAGCTGCTGCGCGAGACCCGGCGCGATTCGCTGACCTGGGTCGAGCGGCGCCAGCAGCTCTCGGCCTGGAAGTCGCGCGGCAAGGACACGCGGATGCGGATGAAGATGAAACGGGGCGACGGTTGAGCGGCGCGGCCGCGCGCGGACTCAGCGCGAGGTCGTCAGCCGGCGGCGCGCTGCATGTCGCCCGAGGCGAGGAGGTGCACGCCAGGCGCGCCGCGTGCGGTGGCGGCAACGAGCGCCGCGGCAACGTCGGCCGCGGCGATCGGCCGCACGCTGCGCGGCACGACCCAGCTCAGCGGCCGGGCGAAGCGCATCGCCAGCGCCTCGAGGCTGCGTGAAGGCTGGCCGAGCGCTTCGCGGTCGCCGAGCAGGAGCGAGGGCTGGGCGATGGCGACGCTCTCGTAGCCGAGGCCAGCGACGGCCGCCTCGGTCTCGCCCTTGACACGGTTGTAGAAGACGCGCGAGCCGGCATCGGCGCCGAGCGCCGAGACCAGCGCGAGGCGGGTCGCGCCGGCGGCCCGCGCGGCCCGGGCGATGGCGACGACGGCGTCGAAGTCGACGGCGCGAAACGCCGCCTGCGAGCCGGCGACGGCGATCGTCGTGCCGAGGGCGATGAAGACGTCGTCGACGGCCGGGAAGGCCTCGGGCAGCTTCGCGAAGTCGACGATGTGGGGGCTGAGGCGCGGGTCGGCGCCGAGCTCCGGCGCCGCGCGCCGCAGCAGCAGGTCGACCGAGGCGTGGCCACGCAGCAGCAGCGGCAGCATCGCCCGGCCGACCAGGCCGGTGGCGCCGGCAAGAAGGGCGCGACGCAGCGGCGGATTCGACGCCATGACGCTCGCCGCCTGCCCGCTGGCGATCAGCGCTTGGGCGGGCCCAGCCGGGACGGCGGACGACCGCCGCCACCGCCGGAGCGGCCGTCGCGGGCCGGGCCTTGCGGCCGCGGCGGCGCCTGGCGATGCGAACCGCCGCCGCCGTTGCCGTTGCCGTTGTTGCCACCACCGCCGCCATTGCCGCCGCGCGAATCGCCGCGATGGCCACCGCCGCCCGACGATCGGCGCATGCCGCCGCGGGCGGCGCCTTCGCCGATGACCATGCGGCCGAGAACGATCGGCTCGGGCTTCTCGTGCGCGGGCGGGGCGAAGCCGGGAACGATTTCCTTGGGGATCTCGATCCTGGTCAGCCGCTCGATGTCGCGCAGGAAGCCGTTCTCGTCGACGCACACGAGCGAGATCGCCTCGCCCTTGGTGCCGGCGCGGCCGGTGCGGCCGATCCGGTGCACGTAGTCCTCGGGCACGTTCGGCAGCTCGAAGTTGACGACGTGCGGGAGCTGGTCGATGTCGATGCCGCGCGCCGCGATGTCGGTCGCCACCAGCACCTGCAGGTCGCCCTTCTTGAAGTCGGCGAGTGCCTTGGTGCGCGCGGTCTGGCTCTTGTTGCCGTGGATCGCCATCGCCGTGATGTCGTGCTTCAGCAGGTGCTCGACCAGGCGGTTGGCGCCGTGCTTCATGCGGGTGAAGACCAGCACCTGGTGCCAGTCGTTGTCCTTGACGAGGTGGACCAGCAGGTCCTTCTTCATCTCGCGGCCGACCGGGTGCACCTTCTGCGCGATCAGCTCGGCGGTCTGGTTGCGGCGCGCGACCTCGATCAGCACCGGCGCGTTCAGGAGGCGATCGGCGATCGCCTTGACCTCGTCGCTGAAGGTGGCGGAAAAGAGCAGGCTCTGCTTTTTCTGCGGCAGCACCGCGAGCACCTTCTTGATGTCGTGGATGAAGCCCATGTCGAGCATGCGGTCGGCCTCGTCGAGGACGAAGATCTCGACGTGCGAGAGGTCGAGGGTGCGCTGGCCGTGGTGGTCGAGGAGGCGCCCCGGCGTGGCGACGAGAATGTCGACGCCTCGGCGCAGCTTGTCGATCTGCGGCTGCATGCCGACGCCGCCGAACATCACCATGCTCGAGAGCTTGGCGTGCTTGCCGTAGGTGCGCACGCTTTCCTCGACCTGGGCGGCCAGCTCGCGCGTCGGCGTCAGGATGAGGGCGCGGATGGGAAGCTTGCCGCGCGCATCGCGCACGCCCGGCTTGTCCATCAGGCGCTGCAGCAGCGGCAGCACGAAGCCGGCGGTCTTGCCGGTGCCGGTCTGCGCGCCGCCCATCACGTCGCCGCCGGAGAGCACGGCGGGAATGGCTTGCGCCTGGATCGGGGTGGGCGTGGTGTAGCCCGCTTCGTGAACCGCACGCAGCAAGGGCTCGGCGAGGCCGAGAGTATCGAAAGTCATGGAGGAGAGTTCTGCCAATTCATCGGCCTGCTGCCCGCGGAGCGGGCGCCAGTCGAAGGCAGACGGGGGGAAAGGAGTCGGAAGCGACTGCGTCGGCGCTGACTGGAAAACATGGCGACGCTGGGGTGCATTCTAACCGGCGAGGCAGTGTCCTTCGCTGGCGCTGCCCCGGAATACCCGACGGAGCGGCGACAATAGACGCATCGGCCCCGGGTTCTCCGGCACGCCTCGACCTCTCCAAGCAAGGTATTTCATGGCTCAGTACGTCTTCACGATGAACCGCGTGGGCAAGATCGTTCCGCCCAAGCGGCAGATCCTCAAGAACATCTCGCTCTCCTTCTTTCCCGGCGCCAAGATCGGCGTGCTCGGCCTGAACGGCTCGGGCAAGTCGACGCTGCTCAAGATCATGGCGGGCATCGACCGCGACATCGAAGGCGAAGCGACGCCGATGCCGGGGCTGAAGATCGGCTACCTGCCACAGGAGCCGGTGATGAATCCCGACCAGACGGTGCGCCAGGCGGTCGAGGAGGGCATCGGCGGCGCGCTCGCCGCGAAGAAGCGGCTCGACGAGGTCTATGCCGCCTACGGCGAGCCCGACGCCGACTTCGACGCGCTCGCCGCCGAGCAGGCCGAGCTCGAGGCACAGATCGCCGCCGCCGGCAGCGAGAACACCGACATGCAGCTCGAGATCGCCGCCGACGCGCTGCGCCTCGCGCCGTGGGACGCGGTCATCGGCAAGCTCTCCGGCGGCGAGAAGCGCCGGGTCGCGCTCTGCCGGATGCTGCTCTCCAAGCCCGACATGCTGCTCCTCGACGAGCCGACCAACCACCTCGACGCCGAAAGCGTCGACTGGCTCGAGCAGTTCCTGCTGCGCTTTCCCGGCACCGTGGTCGCGATCACCCACGATCGCTACTTCCTCGACAACGCGGCCGAGTGGATCCTCGAGCTCGACCGCGGCGCCGGCATTCCGTACAAGGGCAACTACTCGACCTGGCTGGAGCAGAAGGAGGCCCGCCTCGAGCAGGAGCAGAAGACCGAGGACGCGCGCACCAAGGCGATGAAGAAGGAGCTCGAATGGGTTCGCCAGAACCCCAAGGGCCGGCAGGCCAAGAGCAAGGCGCGGCTGGCCCGCTTCGAGGAGCTCTCGGACACCGACTACCAGAAGCGCAACGAGACCAACGAGATCTTCATCCCGGTCGCCGACCGCCTGGGTCACGAGGTGATCGAGTTCCAGAACGTCAGCAAGAGCTTCGGCGACCGGCTGCTGATCGACGACCTGAGCTTCAAGGTGCCGGCCGGTGCCATCGTCGGCATCATCGGCCCCAACGGCGCCGGCAAGTCGACCCTGTTCCGCATGATCGCGGGCAAGGAGAAGCCCGACAGCGGCACGGTCAAGATGGGCGCGACCGTGAAGATGGCGTTCGTCGAGCAGAGCCGCGAGGAGCTGGAGAACGACAAGACGGTCTGGCAGGACGTCTCGGGGGGGCTCGACAACCTGATCGTCGGCAAGTTCACGATGCCGAGCCGCGCCTACCTCGGCAAGTTCAACTTCAAGGGCAACGACCAGCAGAAGCTGGTCGGCAACCTCTCCGGCGGCGAGCGCGGGCGACTGCACCTGGCCAAGACGCTGATCGCCGGCGCGAACGTGCTGATGCTCGACGAGCCGTCGAACGACCTCGACGTCGAGACCCTGCGCGCGCTCGAGGACGCCCTCCTCGAGTTCGCCGGCTCGATCATGGTGATCAGCCACGACCGCTGGTTCCTCGACCGCATCGCCACCCACATCCTCGCCGCCGAGGGCGACTCGAAGTGGACTTTCTTCGACGGCAACTACCAGGAGTACGAGGCTGACAAGAAGAAGCGGCTGGGCGAGGAGGGCGCCAAGCCCAAGCGGCTGCGCTTCCGGCCGATCCAGCACTGAGAATTCGGCGACGCGGCGAGCCGCTGACCGAGACTTCTGCCAGTTTCGAGAACCATTCGCCCGCCGTACCATCGAACGCGCCTTTCCCGCTCTCCCTGCCGAGGGTTTCCGCATGTCATCCCGCCTTCTTTCGCTGACCCGCGTCAGCGGCCTGGTCGTCGCGACCGCCGCCACGCTCGGCGGCTGCACCACTTTCCCGACCTTCGTCAGCGGCTCGGCCGCTGCGCCGCCGGCCGGCGGCGCCTCCGCGCCCACCGGCG
>JANMCC010000044.1:0-9669 GCA_031360885.1 Burkholderiales bacterium
CCGCCACGGTACCCCTGCTCGCGGTTCGCGACCTGTACGCAGGCTATGGCCGCGTCGGCGTGCTCGAGGGTGTCTTGCTCGAGGTGCCCGAAGGCGGCTTCGTCGCCCTCGTCGGCAGCAACGGCGCCGGCAAGTCGACGCTGCTGCGCGCGATCTCCGGGCTGGTGCCGAGCAGCGCCGGGGAGATCGTCTTCGCAGGCGAAGCGATCGGCAGCGCGTCGCCGGCCCGGATCGTCGAACGCGGGCTGCTCCACGTGGCCGAAGGGCGGCGGCTGTTCCGGGCCCAGTCGGTGCGCGACAACCTGCAGCTCGGCCTCTGGGGCGCGCGCCTGACCAAGGCCGATGCCGCGGCGCGTTTCGACCGCGTCTTCACGCTGTTTCCGGTGCTGCACGAGCGCCAGGCGGTGCGCGCCGGCATCCTCTCGGGCGGCCAGCAGCAGATGCTTGCGGTGGCGCAGGCACTGATGCACGCGCCGCGGCTGCTGATGCTCGACGAGCCGTCGCTCGGCCTGGCCCCCGCGGTGATCGACCAGGTGCTCGACGCCGTCGTCCAGTTGCGACAGAGCGGCTGCGCGATCCTGCTCGTCGAGCAGATGGTCGAGCGCGCGCTGCAGATCGCCGACACCGCGTACGTGCTGCAGAACGGCCGCGTGATCGGGCACGGCGCTGCGACCGACCTGCGCAATAGCGACCTGGTCCGGCAGGCCTACCTGGGCGCTGCCGCAAAGGCGCCGGCCGCCGCCGCGCCTTCCACCTCGATCGGGATCCCGCCATGAAACTCGAAGGAAAGACCGCCATCGTCACCGGCGGGGCCCGCGGCCTCGGCCGCGGCTACGCGCTGCGCCTGGCGGCCCTCGGCGCCGACGTCGCGATCGTCGACCTGAACCTCGATGGCGCGGCCGAGTTCGGCGAGCGCCTGAGCGCGCCGAGCGTCGCCGAGGAGATCGGCCGGCTCGGCCGCCGCGGCCTCGGCATCCAGGCCGACCTGACGCAGCGCGACCAGGTCTTCAAGGCCGTCGCGGACGTGCTTGCCGCGTTCGGCCGGATCGACGTCCTGGTCAACAACGCCGGCGGCGCGCTGACGCCGGCCGGGCGCAGCCACGCCTCGAAGGCGCCGGAAGAAGACACCCGGCTGCTGATGGACGTGAACTACATGAGCACCGTGCACTGCTGCCAGGCGGTCGCGCCCATCATGCAGCGGCAGCGCGGCGGGGTCATCGTCAACATCTCGTCGCAGTCGGGCATCACGACCTACAACCAGGGCCTGCTCGCGGCCTATGCCGCGTCGAAGGCGGCGGTGACCCACTACACCCGCTACCTCGCCGCCGAGCTCGGGCCCGACGGCATCCGCGCCAACTGCCTCGCACCCGGCGTGATGCTGACCGCGCGGGTCGCCGCGCAGGCGGCCGCGCGCGGCATCGGCACCGACGCGGAGGCCGCCAAGGTGCCGCTGCGCCGGCTCGGCGAGGTCGAGGACTGCGCCGGGGTACTCGAGTTTCTCGCCACCGACCTCTCGCGATACGTCACCGGACAGGTGATCTCGGTCTGCGGCGGCGCGGTGCTGACGCCGAACTAGCGGCGGCCGGCCGACCCGATGACCGTTCGCCCACCACCGAACCGGGGTGCAGGGCGACCCGTCGCTCGGCGCTCTTGGGCGGACGCGCCGCGCGGGCCGAGGCGTCGGGGAAACACCCGATCAACGCGGGAATCGGCGGCTTACGATCCCGCGGGGACAAGGCGGCGGGTCACTTCTTGCCCATCCCCCCGGCCGGCCTTGGCGTCTGAAACACGGAGCGGACGGATGCGCCGCGAGCAACAGCCGGGCGAAGCTTGAATGGAGTACGCGATCATCACGGTGCTGAACGGCGTGAGCTACGGCTTGCTGCTGTTCATGCTCTCGTCGGGCCTGACGCTGGTGTTCAGCATGATGGGCGTGCTGAACTTCGCCCACGCCAGTTTCTACATGCTGGGCGCCTACTTCGCCTACACCATCAGCCTCAGGACGGGCTTCTTCGCTGCGCTGTTCCTGGCGCCGCTGCTGGTCGGCGCGCTGGGCGCGCTGATCGAACGCTTCGGCTTGCGTCTGGCGCACAAGCACGGCCACGTCGCCGAGCTGCTGTTCACTTTCGGGCTCGCCTACGTGATCGTCGAGCTCGTGCAGGTCGTCTGGGGCAGGCAGACCCTGCCCTACGCGATCCCGCAGGAGCTGAGCGGGCCGCTGTTCACGCTGTTCTCGGCGTCGTTCTCGATCTATCGCGGCTTCATGATGATGGTGGCGCTCCTGATGCTGCTCGCGATCTACCTGGTGCTCACGCGAACCCGCATCGGCCTCGTCATCCAGGCCGCGCTTACCCACGCCGATGCGGTGGAGGCGCTGGGCCACAACGTGCCGCGCGTGTTCATGCTCGTGTTCGGCGGCGGCGCCGCGCTCGCCGGGCTCGCCGGCGTGATCGGGGGCAACGCCTTCGTGACGGAGCCCGGCATGGCATCGGCGGTGGGCAGCATCATCTTCGTCGTCGTCGTGCTCGGCGGGCTGGGCTCGCTGATGGGCGCGCTGCTGGCTTCGCTGCTGATCGGCCTGGTCCAGACCTCCGCCGTGTCGATGGATTTCTCCGCGGTCACGTTGCTGACCCGCATGGGTGCCGGACTGACGCCCGAATCGCCCGGCTACGCCGTGTTGAGCCTGACGCCGGCGCAGGTGGCTCCCATCCTGCCCTACCTGTTCATGATCCTGATCCTCGTGTTCAGGCCCAAGGGCCTGATGGGCTCCAGGGAGACCTGAGGTGGACGCCGCCCTCCTGCCGGCCCGTGCCGTCACCGAAGACGACGAGAGCGGCCTCAGTCCGCGCCACCTGCTGGCCTGGGGAGGCTTTGTCGCCGTGCTGCTGATCGCGCCCCTGGTCTTCAACAGCAACGCCGCCCTGTCCTACCTGTCGACGCTCGGCACGGTGATGATCTTCTGCCTCTCGTACAACATGCTGCTGGGCCAGGGCGGGATGCTGTCGTTCGGCCACGCGGTGTACTCGGGCCTCGGCGCCTACTTCGCGATCCACGCGATGCTCTGGGCCACGCGAGGCAGCCTGCCGATCCCCGTCGTGCTGATCCCGCTGGTCGGCGGCCTCGCGGGCATGGTCTTCGGCATCCTGTTCGGCTATGTCACGACCAAGAAGGGTGGAACGGTCTTCTCGATGATCACGATGGGCATCGGCGAACTGGTGCATGCCTTCGCGATCATGTTCCCGGGCTTCTTCGGCGGCGACATCGGCGTCAGCGCCAACCGCTCCTACGGCACGCCTTTCCTGGGGCTCACCTTCGGGCCGCAGTTGCAGGTCTATTACATGATCGCGGTGTGGGTGATGCTGTGCACGACCCTGATGTACGCCTTCGCGCAGACACCGCTGGGGCGCATCTCCAACGCGGTGCGCGACAACCCCGAGCGCACCGAGTTCATCGGCTTCGACCCGCGGCGGGTGCGCTACCTGGTGCTGATCTTCTCGACCTTCTTCGCCGGCATCAGCGGCGGGCTCTCGGCCATCAACTTCGAGATCGTCACCACCGAGAGCCTCGGCATCCTGCGCTCCGGCGACGCGCTGCTCTACACCTTCATCGGCGGCATCGGCTCCTTCGCGGGCCCGATCGTCGGCGCGATCATCGGCACCTTCTTCACCATCAAGCTGTCGGACTTCACGATGGCATGGCAGCTGTACCTCGGCGCTCTCTTCATCCTGTTCGTCATCTTCGCGCCTGCCGGGCTGACCGGCGTCATCGAGGCCAATTGGCGCGTGATGCGCTCGGGCCGGTTCGGCCAGGTGCTGCCGCGCTGGCTCGCCATGCTCGCGGCGATGGCAGTGATGCTGGCCGGCACCGTGATCCTGGTGGAAATGTGCTACGCGCTGGTCTTCGGCGCCCAGAAGGCCGCGGCGGCGCAGTTCCAGGCCTCGTTGACCACCGGCATGCTGGCGGCGCTGTGGACCGCCGGGGTGGTCCTGCTGCTCGCGGGCGGCCTGTGGCTGTGGAAGGGCCGGCGGGCGTTCCGCGAAGAGTGGGACCGCATCAACGCCGAGATCGTTGAGGCGCGTCCGCGAGGCGACAGATGAGCCCGCTCGCGATCGAACTGCGCGAGGTGCACAAGAGCTTCGGCAACACGCCGATCATCCGCGGCGCCCGCCTGCAGGTGCCGCAAGGCGAGCGCTTTGCCATGATCGGGCCCAATGGCGCCGGCAAGACGACGTTGTTCAACCTGATCTCCGGCCGCTTCGGGCCGAGTTCGGGCGACATCCTGCTCAAGGGCGAGAGCATTGCCGGGCTGAAGTCCTTCGAGATCAACCGCCGCGGCCTGGCGCGCAGCTTCCAGATCACCAACATCTTCCCGCGCCTGAGCGTGTTCGAGAACCTGCGCTGCGCGGTGCTGTGGTCGCTGGGCTACCGCTATTCGGTCTGGAAAAGGCTGCGCGCCCTGAAGGATGTGCGCGAACGCGCCGAGGCCGTGCTTGAGCAGACCGGTCTGGCGGCGCGTCGGAGCACCCTTGCCGGGTTGCTGCCCTATGCCGAACAGCGCGCGCTCGAGATCGGCATCACCGTGGCCGGCGGCGCCGACGTGATCCTGCTCGACGAACCGACGGCGGGCATGAGCCGATCGGAGTCCGACGCCGCGGTCGAGTTGATCCGCAAGGTGACGACCGGCAAGACCCTGCTGATGGTCGAGCACGACATGGGCGTCGTGTTCGGACTGGCCGACAAGATCGCGGTGCTGGTCTATGGCGAGGTCATCGCCTGCGACACGCCGGCCAACGTGCGCAACGACCCCGCCGTGCAGGCCGCCTATCTCGGCTCGCACGCGGCGAAGAAGGTCGCAGCATGAAGCGCGCCCTCGAGATCGAGAACCTGCACGCCTTCTACGGCAAGAGCCACGTGCTGCACGGCGTGGATCTGGTCGTGGGCGAAGGCGAGATCGTGAGCCTGCTCGGCCGCAACGGTGTCGGCCGCTCGACCATGGTCAAGGCGGCCATGGGACAGGTGCAGGCCACCGGCTCGGTCCGCTTCAGGGGCGAGCAGCTGCTCGGGCTCAAGGCGTTCCAGATCGCCCACATGGGCGTCGGCTACGTTCCAGAGAACCGCGACATCTTCCCGACCCTGACCGTCGAGCAGAACCTGATGCTCGGCGAGAAGAAGGGCAGGAAATCGCGCTGGTCCTTCGGCGACATGTACCGCATGTTCCCCCAGTTGCAGGAGCGTCGCGCGGTCGCGGCCGGAATGCTCTCGGGCGGCGAGCAGCAGATGCTCACCCTGTGCCGTGCCCTGATGGGCGACCCGGATCTGATCATGATCGACGAGCCGACCGAGGGCCTGGCGCCGAAGATCGTCGACCTGGTCGCGCAGTACCTGCAGACACTCAACGACCGCGGCATCGCGGTGCTGCTGGTCGAACAGAAACTGGCGATCGCGCTCGAGATCTCGCGGCGCGTGTACGTCATGGGCCATGGCGTCATCGTCTTCGAAGGCTCGCCGGCCGACCTGCTCGCCGATGGCCAGATCCGCAAGGAATGGCTCGAGGTCTGACTCTCTCACCCACGAAAGGCAATCCATGAAGCTCAAGTCCTGGCTGATTCCTGCGGCCGCGATGCTGGCAGGCGCCATCGCCTCGTCCTCCTACGCCGAGGTCGTCAAGATCGCCCACATCGACCCGTACTCGGGGCCTATCGCCGCCCTGAACGCGAACGGCGTGGCGACGATGAAGTACTCGCTCGATCTGGCCAACAAGAACGCCTGGGCCGGGCCGAACGTCACCTTCGAGCTGGTGTCCTTCGACGGCAAGGGCAACGCCCAGGATTCGCTGCTTCAGTTCAAGGCCGCAACGGACCAGGGCATCCGCTACATCTACCAGGCTCTCAGCTCGTCGATCGGCCTCGCCCTGCTCGACGCGGTGAACCGCTACAACGAGCGCAACCCCGGCAAGGAAGTGCTGTTCATCTCTCCGACCGATCAGGCGTCGGAGATGACCAACGAAAAGTGCAGCTTCTGGTTCTTCCGCTTCGACCTGAACGTCGAAATGCGCAGCGAAGCCATGGCCGCCTTCCTCGCGAAGGACAAGTCGATCAAGAAGATCTACATGATCAACATGAACTACTCGACGGGCCAGCAGATTTCGCGCGACGTTCGCGCGGCGCTGAAGCGCATGCGGCCGGACATCGAGATCGTCGGCGACGATCTGCATGCGATGCTGCAGGTGAAAGACTTCACCCCGTACGTGTCGAAAATGCGCGCTTCCGGCGCAGACGCCATCGTCACCGGCAACTGGGCCGCCGACCTGACGCTGTTCCTCAAGGCGATGAAGGAATCGGGCCTGAAGACGCCGATGTACACCTACAACGCCCAGACGACCGGCATCCCCACCGCGCTGGCCGCCGCCGGGAGCGAGAACGTCAAGGTCCTGAACTACTGGCTCGCGAACCAGAACCCGAAGTCTCACGCCGTCCTGTCCGACCCGTTCAAGGCGAAGTACGACGACGACTTCACCCAGCTGCCCTGGTACAACTCCGTGCGCATGCTGACGCAGGCGATGAAGAACGCGAAGTCAACCGAGCCGCTCGCCGTCGCCCGGGCGATGGAAGGCATGAAGATCACCTCGTTGAACGGCGAGATCGAGATGCGCAAGCTCGATCACCAGTTGCTGCAGCAGTTGGTGATCGGCGAGTGGACCAAGGTCAACGGCAAGGACGTCGTGTTCGACCTCGAGAAGACCGGCTGGGGCTTCAAGCCGCTCGACCGGCTCGAACCCCACGTCGCGGCAATGCCGACGTCGTGCCAGATGAAGCGGCCGACCTGAGTCGTCGATGGACCTCGGCCTGAAAGACAAGTCGGTGCTCGTCACCGGCGGCGGCTCGAACATCGGCAAGGCGATCGTGCTGGCGTTCGCGGTCGAAGGCGCGCACATCACGATCGCGGACCTGGATGTGCCGCAGGCAGAGAAGACCGCCGAGTCCGCCCGGCATGCCGGCGCGGCGTCGGTGCAGGTCGTGCGGACCGACGTGACCCGGCTCAACGAGGTGCAGGCGGGGTTCCGATCGGCGGTCGACCGGCATGGCGGCGTCGACGTGCTGGTCAACAACGTCGGCTGGGACGAGCTGCGCCTGTTCACCCAGACGACGCCCGAGCTCTGGCGCAGGATCGTCGACGTCAACTACTTCGGCCTGCTGAACTGCGCGAAGACCGCGCTCGACCTGATGATCGAGCGCGGCGGCGGCGCGATCGTCGCCGTCAGTTCCGACGCCAGCCGACAGGGCGAGCCCCGTGAAGCGGTCTACGCAGGGGTCAAGGCCGCCGTCAACGCCTTCATGAAGACCATTGCCAAGGAGAACGGCCGCCATGGCATCCGCTGCAACGTGGTCTGCCCCGGCGTCACCGTGCCGAACTCCGCTGACGACATCGGTGCAGGCAGCGTCTGGGCCGACTCCGCCAACACCTTCTCTGCCGAACAGCTCGAGAAGATCGGCAGGACGCTTCCCCTGCGCAAGGTCGGCCGCGGCAGCGACATCGCGCAAGCCGTGCTGTTCCTCGGTTCCGAGCGCGCCGCCGGACATGTGACCGGCCAGGTGCTGTCGGTCTCCGGCGGCTACTCGATGATCGGCTGAGGCCGGTTGCAATCGGGAAACCCTGTCTTCGCCAAGCCCGCTACCCTGATGAAAGATCGGACATGAATGCATCCGTGGACGAAGACGCCGTTGTCGTCACCCGGGACGAGGAGGTGCTGATCGTGCGCCTGAACCGGCCCGCGGCCCGCAACGCGATCAGCCCTGCGCTGGCGCGGGGCGTGTCGGCGGCGATGGACCGGCTCGACGGCGATCCGACGCTGCGCGTCGGCCTGCTGATCGGCACGGGCGTCGGCTTTTGCGCCGGCATGGACCTGAAGGCCCTGCTTCGCAAGGAATCGTCGTTCACCGAGCGCGGCTTCGGCGGCATCACGCTCAAGCCGCCGAACAAGCCGATGGTTGCGGCGATCGAGGGCTTTGCCCTGGCTGGCGGGCTGGAGCTGGCAATGTCGTGCGACGTCATCGTCGCGGCGCGCGGGGCCCGGCTCGGCATCCCCGAGGTCAAGCGCGGCCTGGTCGCCGCGGGGGGCGGGCTGATGCGCCTGGCGCGTCGCGTGCCGTACCACGTGGCCATGCACCTTGCGATCACCGGCGATCCGATCACCGCCGAGCGCGCCTACGACGTCGGCCTGGTCAACGAGCTGTGCGAACCGGGCGAGGCCTTCGAGCGCGGCCTGGCGCTGGCGAAAATCGTCGCCAGAAATGCGCCCCTGGCGGTGCAGGCCTCCAAGGCCATCGTGCGCGACGCGCTCGACCTCAACGAGGCGGCCGGCTGGGAGTTGCAGGACCGGATCGGCCTGTCGGTCGTCTACCAGACCGAAGACGCCCAGGAAGGCGCGCGTGCGTTCGCGGAGAAGCGCCCGCCCGTTTGGAAGGGCCGTTGATACCGAAGCAAAGGAACAATGGCCGGGCTCAGGGCCTTACGAAGTCGGGCGACTTCGCAGCTTCCGCCCAAAAGTCGGCCGGTGATGCCGGACGGGATCTGATCGCCCGCCATGTTCTGCATCGTGGGGGCCGAGCCGACGAAGGGGATCGCCTGCATCGGCACGCCAATCCTTTTGGCGAGGGCCACGCCGACCGTCGACGGGAAGCCGCCGATGACGGGTAGCCCGAACACGGCTTTGTCGGGATTGGCCTTCACGTAGGACGCGAAGTCCCCGAGACTCCTCGCGGGCGTGCCGGGGACAGCGCCAAAGCAAGTTGAAAGCGAGAGACCTGTCCGAGTGCGACGAAATCCCGCAGCACTTCATAAGCCGGCCTTTGGATCGAGGTGCGGCACGACAACCAGACTGTGATCGGACGTGAAGAGAACGATCGAGCCGTCGGGCGGGGCCGATTCGACGAAGGAGACGGCAGGTTTGACGTGGCCTGCCGCTCGGTACCGGTCGGTCAAGGTCGCCACGCTTCGCTGTAGTTCTCGGCTCCGGTCCTGCGCACATCGCTCAGCCAGTCGCCCTCATAAGGCCAGGCCTCGGGCGCATCGGGTTTCGGGCCTTGCCAGAAACGGGCGAGCGGCCCGTCACCGACCTTTTCGATCGACCAGGCTTGTCGCCGGAACGTCCAACTGTCCGGCACCAGGCGATGGGCTTCGCGAAAGTGGTGAACCGCTGCGTCGTGGTGGCCGTCGATCTCGAGTTGCGACGCGAGCTGGAAGTGGGCGTGTCCCAACGCCTTCGCATCGTCGCGCGGGCGTGATCGCGCTACCACTTCATCGGCAGAAAGCGCGAAGGAACTCGCCGCACCCTTTTCGACCCAGTCACGCAGCGCCGCATGGTAGGCCGGCGCATTCTTCTTGATCTTGGCTGCCTCGGCCCCGATCTCGACGAAGCGCTGCGGCAGGTTGTCCGGCAGCTTGAAACCGGGCGCGCTTCCAGCGGCTCGCGGCGGCGCGGGGGCGGCTTCGGCAGGCCGAACGATCATGCCGCTTTCATCGATCCACACGCTGCTCGGGATGTTGATCACGCCGAACAACTCGGCGAGCACGTGATGTCGGTCGATCAGCGACGGATGTTCAGGCTTTGCCGCTTCGATGAACGCGCGGCAACCCGCACCACCGAGCGTGTCGAGACCCACCGTGACA
>JANMCC010000162.1:0-9223 GCA_031360885.1 Burkholderiales bacterium
GATCCGCAGCAAGCTGCTCGAGGTCTACGCCAAGCGGCGCGACATCAAGGGCTTCGAGCTGCTCGCCACCCAGCTCTTCGCGCTGACCCGCGGCGAGGGCGAGGAGTGGACCAAGGCCCAGGATCTCGGCTCGCAGATCGACCCCGAGAACCCGCTCTACCAGGCCGGCGGCGCGCCGGAGCGGCCGAGCGAGGGCGCGACCATCGTCGAGCCGCTCGGCGCCAGCACGCTGCCGCAGTCGATCATCCCGGTGCCCTCGGCGTACGGCAGCTCCGTCGGCGCCGATTCGGCCCTGCAGGACAGCCAGATCGGCGACCTCGACCTCGATCTCGACAACCCCGACGTGGGCGTGCCCTCGCAGCCGGCGGCGTTCGACGCGACCGAGTCGATCCCGCCGCGCACCGGCATGGGCTACCAGCCTTCGACGCAGAAGATGCCGCTCACCTCGAACGAGCCGACGTCCTCGGGCCCCGACAGCCGTGACACGCCGCTCAACTTCGACCTCTCCGGCATCTCGCTCGACCTCGACAAGCCGGAGCACGACACCGCGCGCGGCGGCATCGACCTGCCGTTCGTCGAAGACGACAGCAAGTCGGATCCGCTCTCGCGCAAGCTCGAGCTGGCCGAGGAGTTCCAGCGCATCGGCGACAAGGACGGCGCCCGCGACCTGCTTCGCGAGGTTCTCGCCACCGCCAGCGGCGCGGCGAAGACCAAGGCGCAGGGGATGCTCGACGACCTTAGCTAGGGCGGGCGCCCGCCGGCGCTCGCCAGCATCGGAACGCCCGTGCGAGTCGCGCTCGGCATCGCCTATCGCGGCGCCGCGTACCACGGCTGGCAGAGCCAGCCCGGCGGCCAGACCGTGCAGGATCAGGTGGAGCGTGCCCTGGCGTCGTTCGCCGACCGGCCGGTCAGCACCGTCTCCGCGGGGCGTACCGACGCCGGGGTCCATGCGCTCAACCAGGTCGTCCACTTCGACACCCTCGCCGAGCGCGCCGAGGAGGCATGGGTGCGCGGCAGCAACCGCTACCTGCCCGGCGACATCGCGATCCAGTGGTGCCGCTTCGTTCCCGAGAGCTTCCACTCGCGGGCGAACGCGATCGGCCGGCGTTACGCCTACGTGCTGCTCGAGTCGCGGGTGCGGCCCGCGCTCGAGGCCGGGCACGTCGGCTGGACCTTTCGCCACCTCGACGGCGAAGCGATGCGCCAGGCCGCGCAGGCGCTGATCGGCAGCCACGACTTCAGCGCCTTTCGCTCCGCCGAGTGCCAGTCGCCCTCGCCGGTGAAGACCCTGCGCTCGCTGACGATAGAGCGCCGCGGCGACTACTGGCGCCTCGACTTCGAGGCCGACGCGTTCCTGCACCACATGATCCGCAACGTCATGGGCGCGCTGATCGCCGTCGGCAGCGGCGGCCGCGACCCGGCCTGGCTGGCCGGCGTGCTCGCGAGCCGCGACCGGTCTCTCGCGGCCGCGACCTTCGCGCCCGACGGCCTCTACTTCCTCGGCCCGTACTACGATGCCGTCCATGCAATTCCCGTACGGACTCCGGCCATGTCGTGGATCCCTTGAGGTCGCGCCGGGGCGTGGGGTGCCGGGATGAGCGCGCGCACCCGGATCAAGATCTGCGGGGTGTCGCGGCCTGAAGACGTGGCCGCGGCGGTCGACGCCGGCGCCGATGCGATCGGCCTCGTGTTCCACCCCGGCAGCCCGCGCCACGTGACGCTCACCCAGGCCGCGGCGCTGGCGCAGGCGCTGCCGCCCTACGTCACGCCGGTGGGCCTGTTCGTCAACGCCGACGCCGAGAAGCTCGCCGCCGCCGTGGCGGCGATCCCGACGCTGGTGCTGCAGTTCCACGGCGACGAAACGCCGGCGCAATGCGCCGCCGCCGGCCGGCCGTTCCTGAAGGCGGCGCGGATGGCGCCGGGCCTGGATTTGCTAAACTTCGCGCGCCAGTTCAGCGGGGCCCAGGGCCTCCTTCTCGACGCCCATGTCGAGGCGTTCGGCGGCAGCGGAAAGGTCTTCGATTGGTCGCTCGTTCCTCGCGGCGTTCCCCATCGGCTCGTTTTGTCTGGTGGGTTGCATGCCGGAAATGTCGGCTCCGGCATCCGGGAGATACGGCCCTGGGCCGTTGACGTCTCCTCCGGCGTGGAATCGACGCGCGGCGTGAAGGACGCCGCGGCGATCCGCGCCTTCTGCGACGCTGTGCGCGAGGCCGATCTGCGGATCGAGGCCTCCGTCTCCTGAGAACCCTTCCATGCTCGACTATCACCAGCCCGATGCCACGGGCCACTTCGGCCGCTACGGCGGCAGCTTCGTCGCCGAGACCCTGGTTCATGCGCTCGACGAGCTCAACGCCTGCTACGTCGAGGCGCGGCGCGACCCGGCGTTCGAGGCCGAATTCCGCTCCGAGCTCGCCCATTACGTCGGCCGGCCGAGCCCGATCTACCACGCGGCGCGGCTCGCGCGCGAGGTGGGCGGGGCGCAGATCCACCTCAAGCGCGAGGACCTCAACCACACCGGCGCGCACAAGATCAACAACACCATCGGCCAGGCGATGCTCGCACGGCGCATGGGCAAGCCCCGCGTCATCGCCGAGACCGGCGCCGGCCAGCACGGCGTCGCCACGGCGACGATCTGCGCCCGCTACGGCCTCGAGTGCATCGTCTACATGGGCTCGGAGGACGTGAAGCGCCAGGCGCCGAACGTCTACCGCATGAACCTGCTCGGCGCCACGGTGGTGCCGGTCGAGAGCGGCTCGAAGACGCTGAAGGACGCGCTCAACGAGGCCCTGCGCGACTGGGTCACGAACGTCGAGAACACCTTCTACATCATCGGCACCGTCGCCGGCCCGCACCCGTACCCGACGATGGTGCGCGACTTCCAGCGCGTGATCGGCGACGAGTGCCTGGTGCAGATGCCGGAGATGATCGGCCGGCAGCCCGACGCGGTGATCGCCTGCGTCGGCGGCGGCAGCAACGCGATGGGCATCTTCTATCCCTACATCGTCCACGCCGGCACACGCCTGATCGGCGTCGAGGCGGCGGGCGAGGGCCTGGCCACCGGCCGGCACGCGGCCTCGATCTGCGCCGGCACCCCGGGCGTGCTGCACGGCAACCGCACCTATCTGCTGCAAAGCGCCGACGGCCAGATCGTCGAGACCCATTCGATCTCGGCCGGCCTCGACTATCCGGGCGTCGGCCCCGAGCACGCCTACCTGCACGACATCGGACGGGCCGAGTACGTGGCCATCGGCGACGACGACGCGCTCGCCGCCTTCCATCGCCTCTGCCGCACCGAAGGCATCATCCCGGCGCTCGAGTCGAGCCACGCCGTCGCCTACGCGATGCAGCTGGCGGCGACGATGCGCCCCGACCAGCACCTGCTCGTCAACCTCTCCGGCCGCGGCGACAAGGACATCGCCACCGTCGCCGGGCTGGACGCGGAACGGGCGGCGCGATGAGCCGCATAGACGCCACCTTCGCCGCCCTGCGCGACCGCAAGGGCACCGCGCTCATTCCCTATGTCACGGTCGGCGACCCGCATGCCGAAGGCACCGCGGAGATCCTGCTGGCGATGGCCCGGGCCGGCGCCGACATCATCGAGCTCGGCGTTCCGTTCAGCGACCCGATGGCCGATGGCCCGGTGATCCAGAAGGCGAGCGAGCGGGCGCTGGCGCGCGGCATCGGCATGGCCGAGGTGCTGGCGGCCGTCGTCGACTTTCGCAAGGAAGACGCGAAGACGCCGATCGTCCTGATGGGCTATGCCAACCCGATCGAGCGCTACGGCATCGAGCGCTTCGCCGACGCCGCGCGCGATGCCGGCGTCGACGGTGTGCTCGTCGTCGACTACCCGCCCGAGGAGTGCGAGGACTTCGCCGCGCTGCTGAAGGCGCGGGGCCTCGATCCGATCTTCCTGATCGCCCCCACCTCCACCGACGAGCGCATCGCCGCCGTCGCCAAGGTGGCGAGCGGCTACGTCTACCATGTGTCGCTGAAAGGCGTGACGGGTGCCGGCCACTTCGACATCGCCGGGGTCGCAGCGATGATCCCGCGCATCAAGGCGCACGTGAAGCTGCCGGTCGGCGTCGGCTTCGGCATCCGCGATGCAAAGACGGCGCGGGCGGTGGCCGAGGTCGCCGACGCGGTCGTCATCGGCAGCGCCCTGATCCAGCACCTCGAAGGAGCGGGGCGGGCCGAAGCGGCGACAATGGCCGGGCAATTCGTCGCCGAGATCCGCGCCGCCCTCGACGCCTGAAGTGTTTGAAGGAAAGCAACCGATGAGCTGGCTCGAAAAACTGCTGCCGCCGAAGATCCAGCCGACCGATCCGAACGAGCGCCGCACGGTGCCCGAGGGCCTGTGGATCAAGTGCCCTGCCTGCGAGACGGTGCTCTACAAGACCGACCTGGAGAAGAACCAGTATGTCTGCCCGAAGTGCAGCCATCACCACCGGATCGGCGCCCGCGCCCGCCTCGACGCCTTCCTCGACCCCGAGGGCCGCTACGAGATCGGCCAGGAGGTCATTCCGGTCGACGCGCTCAAGTTCAAGGACAGCAAGAAGTACCCCGAGCGGCTGAAGGACGCGCTCGAGAACACCGGCGAGACCGACGCCCTGGTCGTCATGGGCGGCGCGCTGATGACCCTGCCGGTGGTGGCGGTCTGCTTCGAGTTCGACTTCATGGGCGGCTCGATGGGCTCGGTGGTCGGCGAGCGATTCGTGCGCGGCGTGCACACCGCGATCGAGCAGAAGACCGCCTTCATCAGCTTCACCGCGACCGGCGGCGCGCGCATGCAGGAGGGGCTGCTCAGCCTGATGCAGATGGCCAAGACCAACGCTTCGCTGACCCGGCTGGCCAAGGCCGGGCTGCCCTACATCAGCGTGCTCACCGACCCGACGATGGGCGGCGTCTCCGCGAGCTTCGCCTTCGTCGGCGACGTCGTCATCGCCGAGCCGAAGGCGCTGATCGGCTTCGCCGGGCCGCGGGTGATCGAGAACACCGTGCGCGAGAAGCTGCCCGAGGGCTTCCAGCGCTCCGAGTTCCTGCTCCAGACGGGCGCGATCGACATGATCGTCGACCGGCGCGAGCTGCGTTCGGTGATCGCCCGCCAGATCGCGATGCTGGAGCGGCTGCCGTCGGACGCCGTCGCCTAGCCGCTGTCGTCCTGAGCGAAGCGAAGGATCGCTGCGGGCGAGGCTTCGAGATCCTTCGCTCGCGCTCAGGATGACAACGACGCTCGACCAGTGGCTCGCGCATTGCGAGCGGCTGCATCCGAAGACGATCGAGCTGACGCTCGAGCGGGTCGCTACCGTCAGGGCCCGGCTCGGGATTCGCTTCGACCCCTCGACGCCGGTCGTCATCGTCGGCGGCACCAACGGCAAGGGCTCGACCTGCGCCATGCTCGAGGCGATCGGCCTCGCCGCCGGCTACCGCGTCGGGCTTTTCTCCAAGCCGCACCTGGTGCACTTCGAGGAGCGCTGCCGGATCGACGGCCTGAACGCACCGGCCGAGGCGCTGCTGCCGCACTTCGAGGCGGTCGAGGCGGCGCGCGGCGAGGTCTCGCTCACCTACTTCGAGTTCACGTTCCTCGCCATCGCCCGGCTGCTCGCCGCCACGCCGCTCGACCTCGTCATCCTCGAAGTGGGCCTGGGCGGCCGCTTCGACGCGGTCAACGTCTTCGATGCCGACTGCGCGGTGCTGACCAGCATCGACATCGACCACGCCGAGTTCCTCGGCCCCGACCGCGAGACGATCGGACGTCAGAAGGCCGGCATCCTGCGCCGCGGCAAGCCGGCGATCGTCAGCGATCCGCTGCCGCCGAAGAGCGTGATCGACGAAGCCCGCGCGATCGGCGCCGACCTGCGCCGCGCCGGCGTCGACTTCCGCACAAGCGGCGATCGGCAGCAGTGGAGCTGGGAGGGCAGGGCGACGCGCTTCAGCGGCCTCGCCTACCCGGCCCTGCGCGGCGCCAACCAGCTCCTCAATGCCGCCGGCGTGCTCGCCGCCTTCGAGTCCCTGCGCGAGCGGCTGCCGGTCAGCGCGCAAGCGGTGCGCAGCGGCTTCGCGCGGGTCGAGCTGCCCGGGCGCTTCCAGGTGGTGGCCGGCGAGCCGACCCTGGTGCTCGACGTCGCCCACAACCCGCACTCGATCGCCGCCCTGGCGGCCAACCTCGACCAGATGGGCTTCTTCCCGCGCACCCGTGCCGTGTTCGGGGCGATGCGCGACAAGGACATCGCCGTCATCCTGGCGAAGATGGCGCCGCTGGTCGACGCCTGGCATTTCACCGACCTGCCGACGGCGCGTGCGGCCCGTGCCGGCGAGCTCGCCGCCCGCCTCGCGACCCTGCCTGGCCTCCGGCCGGACGTCGCCGTCAGCGAGCACGCCAGCCCGGCCGAAGCCCTCGCCGCGGCGGTGGCCGCGGCCGACCCGGTTGATAGAATCGTCGTCTTCGGCTCCTTCTACACCGTGGGCGGAGTGCTCGCCCAGGGCCTGCCGCGCCAGGGCAGCCGCCATACCGGCTAGCGCCGGGCGGTTCCCCACCCGGTCGCGCCCAACAGGTCCCAAGTGTTCAAGCAGAAGAGCGATACCGCATCCCCCGCCCCCGCGCCGACCGATCCGGTGCAACAGGCGCGAACCCGCGCCCGGCAACGGCTGATCGGCGCCGCCGTCCTGCTGGCGATCGGCATCATCGGTTTCCCGCTCGTCTTCGAGACCCAGCCGCGGCCGATCCCGGTCGACATTCCGATCGAGATTCCCAAGCGCGATGCCTTGCCGCCGCTGGCGCCGCCGCCGGTCACGGCGGCAAGCACGGCCGCGGTCGCCACGCCTGCGGCGTCGCGCCCGCGAACGGCCCAGGCCGCGCCGGCCGCGGCCAAGCCCGACGCCGAGATCATCACCGAGTCGCGAGCCGAAGCCGGCCGGGAGATTGCGCCGCTCCGCGCGGCGGCTTCGGCGGCGTCGCGGGTGGCTGCATCGGCTTCCGAGCCGCGCCGGGTGGCCGCGGCCGCTTCGCCGGCCACCGCCGCTTCCCGGCCCGCGCCGCCTGCCACCGGCGACGGTGACCGGGCGCGCGCGCTGCTCGAGGGTCGTCCGGTCGCCGCGGCCTCGGCCGACGGCCCGCGCTTCGTCGTCCAGATCGGCGCCTTCGCCGACGCCGATGCCGCCCGCGACACCCGCCAGAAGGCCGAAAAGCTCGGCCTCAAGACCTACACCCAGGTCGCGCAGACGCCCTCGGGCAGCAGGATCCGGGTGCGGATCGGCCCCTTCGCTTCCCGTGCGGACGCCGATGCGGCGCACGCCAAGGCCGCGGCCGCGGGGCTCGCGGCCGTGGTCCTCACCCTGTAGATCGTGGAATGGCCGGCGCTTGGCTGGGTCGACCTCGCGATGCTCGGGGTGGTCGCGTTCTCGGCGCTGGTCGGCCTGCTGCGCGGCTTCACCTTCGAGCTGCTGTCGCTCGCCGGTTGGTTCTTCGCCTACTTCGCTGCCCGCTGGCTCGAACCCTGGCTTGCGCCGCAACTGCCGATCGGCGAGTCCGGGTCGCTCTTGAATCACGGCGCGGCGTTCGCATGTGCCTTCCTCGTCACACTGATCGTCTGGAGCGTGCTGGCGCGCGGCATATCGGCGCTGGTCAAGAAGACGCCGCTCAGCCCGGTCGACCGTCTGCTAGGGGCGGGTTTCGGGGTGTTGCGGGCGGGGATCGTGCTTCTGGTCTTCGCCACCCTGATCGGCTACACGCCGGCGGTGCGCTCGCCCGCCTGGCGCGAGTCGGCCGGGGCGGCGATGCTCGAGGCGGCGCTGCAGGCGCTGCTGCCCTTGTTGCCCGAAGGCGCGGTCCTGCCCAAGGGCCGCGTCGCGTGAGAGACTGAAGTCGAGGATACGAGCCATGTGCGGAATCGTCGGAGTGATCTCGAAGGCGCCGGTCAACCAGCTGATCTACGACGCCCTGCTGCTGCTGCAGCATCGCGGCCAGGACGCGGCGGGCATCGTCACCATGCAGGGCACCAAGTGCTTCATGCAGAAGGCGCGCGGCATGGTCCGCGACGTCTTTCGCACCCGGAACATGCGCGCGCTCCCCGGCAGCGTCGGCCTCGGCCAGGTGCGCTACCCGACCGCGGGCAACGCCTGGAGCGAGGAAGAGGCGCAGCCGTTCTACGTCAACGCGCCCTACGGCATCGTGCTCGTGCACAACGGCAACCTGACCAACGCGCAGGCGCTGAAGCAGGAGCTGTTCGACGTCGACCGCCGGCACATCAACACCGGCAGCGACACCGAGGTGCTGATCAACGTGCTCGCGCACGAGCTCGAAGGCGCGGCGCGCGAATGGCAGCTCACGCCCGACGAGATCTTCGCCGCGGTGAGCGCGGTGCACCGCCGCATCAAGGGCTCGTATGCCGTGGTCGCGCTGATCGCCGGCCAGGGCCTGCTCGCCTTCCGCGACCCGTACGGCATCCGCCCGCTCTCGTTCGGCGAGGGCGTCGGCCCCGACGGCCCGGAGGTGATGGTGGCGAGCGAATCGGTCGCGATCGTCGGCACCGGCCACACGCTGACCCGCGACGTCGCCCCCGGCGAGGCGATCTTCATCGACCTCGAAGGCCGGATCCACGCGAGGCAGTGCGCCGAGAACCCGAGCCTCAACCCCTGCATGTTCGAGTACGTCTACCTGGCGCGGCCCGACTCGATCATGGACGGCGTCTCGGTCTACCAGGCGCGCCTGAACCTCGGCGAGACCCTCGCCCAGCGCCTGATCTCGACCATGCCGCCGAACGAGATCGACGTCGTCATCCCGATCCCCGAATCGAGCCGCCCCTCGGCGATGCAGCTCGCGCAGAAGATCGGCAAGCCCTACCGCGAGGGCTTCGTCAAGAACCGCTACGTCGGCCGCACCTTCATCATGCCCGGGCAGGGCGTGCGCAAGAAGTCGGTGCGACAGAAGCTGAACGCGATCGAGGTCGAGTTCAAGGGCAGGAACGTGCTCCTGGTCGACGATTCGATCGTCCGCGGCACGACCTCGAAGGAGATCGTGCAGATGGCGCGCGACGCCGGCGCGAAGAAGGTCTACCTCGCCTCGGCGGCGCCGCCGGTGCGCTTTCCGAACGTCTACGGCATCGACATGCCGACCAAGGACGAGCTGGTGGCGCACGGCCGCACGATCGAGGAGATCCGCCAGTTCATCGGCGCCGACGCGCTGATCTACCAGGACGTGGCGGCGATGAAGCGCGTGGTCGCCGCG
>JANMCC010000190.1:0-1759 GCA_031360885.1 Burkholderiales bacterium
GCGACGGTTCTTCGCGCGGCCTTCGGCGGTCTTGTTGTCGGCGACCGGCTGCTTCTCGCCCTTGCCTTCGGTGTAGACGCGGTTCTTCTCGACGCCCTTGCTCGTCAGGTAGGACTTGACGGCTTCGGAACGGCGGACCGAGAGGTTCTGGTTGTAGGCGTCGCCACCGACCGAGTCGGTGTGGCCGACGGCGATGATGACTTCCAGGTTCAGGCCGCTCATCTTGCTGACGAGGTCGTCGAGCTTGGCCTTGCCTTCGGGCTTGAGAACGGCCTTGTCGAAGTCGAAGAACGCGTCGGCGGCGAAGGTGACCTTCTCGCTGGTCGGCGCGGCAACGACGGCCGGAGCCGCGGCGGGCGCGGGAGCCGGGGCCGGAGCCGGGCGGGGCGCCGGTGCCGGGGCGGGAGCAGGAGCAGGAGCCATCGGGGCAGCCGGAACAGGCACGCCGTCGCAGCCTTGCAGGCCGGTGGCGGGCGTCCAGACGCCATCACGCCAGCACAGCTCGTTCGTGCCGTTCTTCCAGGGAAGGCCGGTGCCGCTCACCCAGTTGTCGACCGTCTGGGCATAGACGCCAGCGGTCGAAAATGCCAGAGCAGCGGTTGCAAAGAGCGACGCCACCTTGTTCAGTTTCTTCATGAGTTCTCCTCTCGAGGGAAAGCAATAGTGTTTTGCGTAAATCGTCCGATCCGGAATCGGAAACCACTGGCCCACCCCCGATCGAACGGGTGCTGACCACCGACCGAGTTATTGTGCCATAGGGTCTTCGTTCGGCCTGATTTTGCCCGGGTGGGAGGCCTCGGGCGGGCCCGTTGTTGCGTCGCTGCTACAGCGCCCCGCAACTTAGAATTGCCCTTCGCGCTCGGCTTTGCAGCGGGCGGAGCCTGCCAGCCTGCAAAGCGAGCCCATGACCCAATTCGCCAAGGAAACGCTGCCCATCAGCCTCGAGGAGGAGATGCGCCGCTCGTACCTCGATTACGCGATGAGCGTGATCGTCGGCCGCGCCCTCCCCGATGCCCGCGACGGCCTCAAGCCGGTGCATCGCCGCGTGCTCTACGCGATGAGCGAGCTCAACAACGACTGGAACCGGCCGTACAAGAAGTCGGCGCGCATCGTCGGCGACGTCATCGGCAAGTACCACCCGCACGGCGACCAGTCGGTCTACGACACGCTGGTGCGCATGGCGCAGGACTTCTCGATGCGCCACATGCTCGTCGACGGCCAGGGCAACTTCGGCTCGGTCGACGGCGACAACGCCGCGGCGATGCGCTACACCGAGATCCGGCTGGCGAAGATCGCCCACGAGATGCTCGCCGACCTCGACAAGGAAACGGTCGACTTCGGCCCGAACTACGACGGCAGCGAGTCCGAGCCGCTGGTCATGCCGTCGAGGCTGCCGAACCTGCTGGTCAACGGCGCCGGCGGCATCGCCGTCGGCATGGCGACCAACATCCCGCCGCACAACCTGAACGAGGTGGTCGACGCCTGCCAGCACCTGCTGCGCAACCCGGAAGCCTCGATCGACGAGCTGATGGAGATCATCCCGGCGCCCGACTTCCCCACCGCCGGAATCATCCACGGCCTGGGCGGCGTGCGCGAGGGCTACCGCACCGGGCGCGGCCGCGTCGTGATGCGCGCCAAGTGCCACTTCGAGGACATCGACAAGGGCCAGCGCCAGGCGATCATCGTCGACGAGATCCCGTACCAGGTGAACAAGAAGAACCTGCTCGAGCGCATGGCCGAGCTGGTTCACGAGAAGAAG
>JANMCC010000227.1:0-5219 GCA_031360885.1 Burkholderiales bacterium
CCAGGTGGCGGGCGGCTTCTCGGGGTCGAGGCCCGATTCGCGGAAGTGCGCCTTGTTCCAGTACAGCAGGATGGTCGAGCGCTGGAACGGAATGCCCCAGGTCTTGCCGCCGGCGCGGCTGTTCGCCATGAGCGCGGGGAAGAAGCCCTCCATCCACTTCGGGTCCAGGCGCGCGCTGGCGCTCACGTCGTCGAAGGGCATGATCGCGTCGGCGTCGATCAGGGTGAACATGTCGGCGGCGAACAGCACCGCCAGGTCGGGCGGCGCGCCGCTCTTGTGGCCGGTGAGCGACCCAGCCAGCGCCTCCTGGTAGGTGCCGGCGTAGATCGGCCGCACCCGGGTCTCGGGGTGCTCGCGCTCGAAGTCCTCGATCAGCCGGCCCAGCAGGGCGGTGACCGGGCCGCCCACCGCCACCGGGAAGTAGAAGCTGATCTCGACGTTGCGCGTCGGCGCGGCCACGAGCGGGCCGGTGGCCGCCAGCCCGGCCATCGCGGTGAGCATCCTTCGGCGAGATCGCGAGCGGGGTTCTGTCACTGCGGCGTGTTCGTGTGCTGGCGACCAGGAGCCGATGCTATCTTCGCCCCACGCACGAATCGCCTGGCGAGCGCCGGCCGAATGTGTCCGGCCCGTGACCGAGGGTTGCTGAGCAGTTGCCTTCGCGCTGCCCGCTGGGGAACAATCCTCCTGCCCAAGAACGCTCAGGAGGACCCATGCGAACCACTCTTTTCGCGCTTGCCTTTCCCCTCATGCTGGCCGCGGTGCCGGCGCAGGCGCTGGAGCCGTTCAAGATCTACGACCGGTTCACCGACAAGGCCATCGACCCGACCCGCTGGTCCGACAACGAGAGGATCCGCGAGATCAAGGGAGGCGCCATGCGCCTCATGCAGCGCACCTACGGCCTGAGCAACTCCGACGTCGGCAGCACGCCGACGAACTGGCAGGCCAACCTGAATCCCAACCCGCAGAACATCACCGCGATCAAGGCCACGGTCACGGTGTCTGCCCTCGAAGCGAACGCCTGTCCGAGCAACGCGACGCCCGGTGACGCACGGGCCCGCATCATCGGCGGCTTCTTCAACACCGCCACGCCGACGGCAGGATCGCAGCTGAACGACGTGATCGCGCAAGTGCGGATCCTGCGCGCCTCGAACAGCACCGATCCCGCCGGCCTGCTGCGGATCCAGGGCGTTCTTTCGCTCTGCACGTCGGCCGACTGCAACAACGCGGTGACGATCGGCAACGTGGTCGATCTCGGCACGGTCATGGTCGGCACGCCGGCCACCGTGTCGCTGCAGTGGGACAAGCCGGGCAAGACCTTCTACTTCGGCCGCGAGGGGGCCACCACCGGCACCGTCGCCTATGCGGAGAGCGACGCCAGCCCGCCCAGCCTCGCGTTCCGCCAGGTTTCCACCCGCGTCAACGTGCCGATGTGCCAGTCGGCGCCACGGGTAAGCAGCATGGTGGACGCCCTGTTCGACAACGTCTTCGTAAACCGCTCGGCCGCACCCTGACCCTGAATACCACGGTCGTCATCGCCGACGACCACGTGCTCGTGTGCGAGGGGCTGAAGATGGTCCTCTCGGCCGAGCCCGATCTCGAAGTCGTGGCCGACATCGGCCTCGGCCTGCGCAACGCCGCCGAGATCACCGCCTATGCGGTGAAGCTCGGGCTGTACGACCCGACCTGAGGCTCGCGCAGCGCGCTCCGCGCCGGGTGCATCACCGCGCCAGGAAAGACTTTCGAGCCGGCCCGTGTTCGGGTTCCCACGCAAACGTTTTCTTCCGCCACCCTTTGACAGCGCGTTGGCGGTGGAGCAATATCAGTTCGTCAGCAGTCGGCACCAGCCCCATGGAGGACGCGATGGCCAAGAGCAGGATCTTTGCGCGCAAGGACTTTCTGATCAAGGATCTGGCGGTCAGCGTCAGCACCGGTGGGCGCGGCGGCACCTGGATGCCGGGCCCCGATGACGAGACGCCGCCCTCGCCGATTTCGCCGATCGCAAGCGTGCTGGTCAATATCGGACTGATCGAGGCGGTGCGTGGTACGGTCATCGAGGCCGTGAAGGCCAAGCAGTTCGACGAGATCTCGCGGGCCTTCGTGGCCGGCGGCGCGGCGGGCAATCCGACGATTCGCAACGCCATCCACGACATCGGCTCGGCGGTGGTGGCCAGTGCGGCGTACTCCGCGCTGGGCGGGTCGGCCGGCATGCCCAATCCCGACTGCGGCGGCACGTCGCTGGAGACGATTCCGCCGACGCTGACACCGATCGTGCACGTCGGCATCGCCGTGCACCGCGTGAGCGAACTGCCTCGCCTGAAGCGGCAGCTCGAGCAGACCATGCCTTTGTCAACAAGGCGGCCGTGGCCCAGGCGCCTCGCGGCGCCGAAGTGGCCGCCGTGCGCGCCAAGCTCGAAGGAGCGCTGAAGGACCTGGGCTGAAGCCCTGTCGCAACGCGTGACGGGGCGCATCGCGCGCCTGTCGCTGTCTGCGCTGCGCATGGCGGCCTTGGACGCGCCGGACGATCCGGCGGCACTGGCGCAGTGGCTGTACCGTTTCGGCAGTGTCCCGCGTGGGCCGGCGATAGACCGCGACTTCGGCGCTGACGACGAGCCGATGGGCGTGCTCGGGCTGACCGTCGGCGGTGCGGCCCGGCGAATGCTGGAGACGGCCTACGAGGCAAGCACGTTGCAGGGCTGGTACTCGTTCGCGCGCAGCGCGGAGCCGGCGCAATTGGCGGCCGCGTGCAAACTCTACGTGAGCGCGCTGCCGCAGGCGCTACCCGACGCGTTTGTCCGCATCGTCCAGACTTTTGTCCAGGCCGAGGTGCGATCGTTCAAGGTCGGGCGCGGCGTCGAAGGCTTGCTGAGGCCGGACAAGATCATCGCGTACTTCGACGAGCGGCCGCAGTTGGACGCCGTGGCCGCGAAGCTGATGAACGGGTTGCACGGCTGCCCGGCGCAGGGCGTGCCGTTCACAGCCGACGAAGGTGGCGACGGACTGTTGTCCTCGGGCGTTGATCCGCCCCTCGGCGCTACGGCGGCGAGTTGGCGGGCGTGGGTGACCGCCAGGCTGGCGGCGGGCCTGATGGGCCGACGCGGTCGGCCGCCCGCCGAGGCCGTGGCGGGGACCTTGTCCGACCTGCGATCGGCCGGCGTCGATACCGGCCGCTGGCGACTCGGGGCCGGCACGTTCCCGCAAGAAGCAGCGACGTGAGCGAGGCTGTCCCCGACATCGCGGAAACGCTCTTCATCCTGCCGCCCGACGTGAAGCTGCTGCCGGTGGCCGAGTTGTCGGCGCGCGTGCGCGCTCGCATCGGCCCGGGCACGGAGGGCCGGTCGGTCGTCACCCGCCAGGGCTTTCGCGTGACGTCACGGCTGGTGCCGCAGCCGCTGGCCCTGCTGATCGGCGAGTTCCGAACGCCCAGCCGTCTGACCGATGCCGTCTTGCGCTTTGCGCGTTCGAACGGGCAGGAGCCCCGGGCTGTGCTGGACCTCGCCTTCGATGCGCTGGCCACGCTGGTGGAAGCGCGCTTGCTGGTCCCGCAGGGCGCGCCCGAGGCCGCTGCACCGGAGCCCAGCCTGGCGTCAGGGCAGGATTTCGCAGGCTTCGAGATCGAGAGCCTGGTCCGTTCGCTCGAGGATTCCGAGGTCTTTCGCGCCCGCGCGCCGGACGGGCGGACCGCGGCACTGAAGGTCGCGCGCGACGCCCGCCCCGGCGTTGCGGACATGCTTGCGACCGAAGCCCGCATGCTCGAAGCGCTTCGCTCTGGCGACAGCCCGGAGCTGCGGTCTCACGGCCGCGAGGGCGGCCGGACCTACGTGGCGATGGAGTGGTGCGACGGCGTGTCCATCGGCGTCGCCGCGCAGCAACTGCGCGCGGCGCGCGATCGGGTTCGCCTTCACGATCTGGTGGGCCGGATGCTGGCTGCGTACGGCCGGTTGCACGAACGCGGCGTCCTGCACGGGGACATCCATCCCGGCAACTGCCTGGTGCGCGACGACGGACGCGTCGTCATCCTCGATTTCGGCCATGCGCGGTTCATCGGCGAGACCCGGTCGAGCACGGACCTCGCGCGCGCGGGCATTCCTCAGTTCTACGACCCGCAGATGGCGCAGGCGATTCTGGCGGGCACCGTGCCGCCGGCGGCGAGCCCGGCCTCCGAGCAGTACGCCATCGCGGTCCTGGCCTACATGCTGCTGGCCGGCTTGCACCCGATCGACGCCCCGTCGATCCAGGACGAGCTGCTGCGGCGGATCGTGGAACGCTCGCCGCTGCCGTTCGCCGCCCGCGGCGTACCGTCTTGGCCCGGTGTCGAGAGCGTGTTGACGCGCGCTCTTTCGCGCCAGCCCGCCGACCGTCACCCCACCGTATCGAGCCTGGCCCGGGTGTTCGCGTCGACCGGCCTGCCGCCGGATCGTCCGCCGCGGCGGCGCGACATCGCCGATCGCGCCTTCGACTCTGCAGTCAAGGCGATGAGGAGCCTGGCGCCGGGCGCGCGCTGGCGCCGCGATACGGCCTGGCTGGCGCTGCGGTCTGCCCTCGCGCTCGAGGATGTCGAGCTGCTCGCGGCCGCCGACAGGCTCACCGCACGCGTCGATGCGGGCTGGGCGGGCCGCACGGTGGCTGCGAGGCTCGCCCAAGCGCGATCCGATTCCCGGGCCGAAGCCCGCGCCATCCACGCGTTTCGGGCTGCGGCAGGGCGGCTGACCGACCGGCCGCAATTCGCCTGGGCGATGCTCGCTTCCGCGCACATCCTCGAAGGATCGGCGTCGCGCACGACCGAGGCGCAGTCGCTCGCCGAATGGACCGCCGTGGGGCTGCGACGCCTGCTGCCCGCGGCGCGGCGCCGACAGCAGCGCGCCGCGCCGGCCGACCCATTCGCAGCCTACGTCGCGTTATCGCTGGTGCGGGCGGGCCGGGCGCCGGCGTCTGCCGCGCTTGCGGAGCGGCTGGAGGATCTGGCCGTCGCACGGTCCGGCGATTTGTGGCTCTGGGCGCTGGCGCATGACGTCTTCGCCGATGAGCGTTACCGAACGCTCGCGTTGTCGGTCGGCCTTCCGCAGCGGCCGTTGACCCGGGGCTTCGCGTTGCTGCGGCTGTACCAGCTGACCGGCGATCGGCGCTGGCTGGTCGATGCACGGGATGCGGCCGCCAAGGCGTCCGGGGCGGCGACCTCGGGCGGGGCCGTGGCGCTGTTGCTGGCCGAACTGCGGATGCCG
>JANMCC010000229.1:0-10038 GCA_031360885.1 Burkholderiales bacterium
GGCTGGCGCAGGTGCAGGCCGCGGCGCCGCGCAGGGAAGGCGCGGGCGATCGCACGGCCCGGCGCGACGCGCTGGCCGCGTCGTCGTCGGCCGCGACGCTGCTGCTCGAGCGCGACGGCCGCGGCGCCGCGATCGTGCGCATCGAGGACGGCGGCGTGCTGTTCGAGCCGGTCACCGGCCCGGCCTGGTTCGCGCCCTTGCCGGCCGAGGTCGTCGCCCGGCTGCGCGCGACCCTCCCGCCGGCGACGCGCTGAAGCCCTGAGGTTTCGGCGGTCTCGCGGTTTGCGCCCGCGGAGGGCGCGCCGTTATCATGCTCGGTTCGCCTTTTCACGCTGCCGATGTCTGCCGTTCAGCCCCTCCCGCCCACTGCTCCCGAGGCAGACGAAGGCGCAAGTGCGGCCCGGCCGGGCGCCGAAGCGGCGCCCGCCAGCCGACCGGGCGAGTCCGGCCGCTACCTGGGCGAGTTGCGCGGCGCCTCGGCCGTCGGTGCCGCCTTCATCCGGGTGCGCGGCGCGCGCACCCACAACCTGAAGAACATCGACCTCGACATTCCGAGGAACCGCCTGGTCGTGATCACCGGCCTCTCGGGCTCGGGCAAGTCGAGCCTGGCCTTCGACACGCTCTACGCCGAAGGCCAGCGCCGCTACGTCGAGAGCCTCTCGGCGTACGCACGCCAGTTCCTGCAGCTGATGGACACGCCCGACGTCGACGTGCTCGAGGGCCTCTCGCCCGCGATCTCGATCGAGCAGAAGGCGACCTCGCACAACCCGCGCTCGACCGTCGGCACCGTGACCGAGATTCACGACTACCTGCGCCTGCTGTTCGCCCGCGCCGGCACGCCGTTCTGCCCCGACCACGGCCTGGCGCTGCAGGCGCAAAGCGTCAGCCAGATGGTCGACGCCACCCTCGCCCTGCCCGCCGACACCCGCCTGATGATCCTCGCGCCGGTGGTGCGCGACCGCAAGGGCGAGTTCGCCGACCTGTTCGCCGACATGCAGTCGCAGGGCTACGTGCGCTTCCGGGTCGACGGCAAGACGGTCGAGGCGGCCGAGGTGCCGAAGCTGAAGAAAGCGGAAAAGCACGACATCGACGTCGTCATCGACCGCATCCGCGTCCAGCCGGGGATCGAGCAGCGCCTCGCGGAAAGCTTCGAGGCCGCGCTGCGCATCGCCGAGGGGCGGGCGCTGGCGGTCGAGATCCGCGCCGACCCTCACCCCGGCCCTCTCCCGCACTCCGAAGGCGACAGCCTTCGGCTGCCGCGTGCGGGAGAGGGGGAGCATCTGTTCTCGAGCAAGTTCTCGTGTCCGCTCTGCGACTACTCGCTCTCCGAGCTCGAGCCGCGCCTGTTCTCGTTCAACTCGCCGGTCGGCGCCTGCCCGACCTGCGGCGGCCTCGGCGTGACCACGGTGTTCGACGCCGATCGGGTCGTCGCCTTTCCCTCGCTCAGCCTGGCGAGCGGCGCGGTCAAGGGCTGGGACCGGCGCAACGCCTACACCTTCTCGCTGCTGGAGAGCGTCGCCCGCCACTACGCCTTCGACATCGACACGGCGTTCGAGGACCTGCCCGAGACGGCGCGCGAGATCCTCCTGCGCGGCTCGGGCAGCGAGGAGGTGGAGTTCGTCTACGAGGCCGAAGGCGCGCGCGGCAAGACCCGGCAGGTCAAGCGCAAGCATCCGTTCGAAGGCATCCTGCCCAACCTCGAGCGCCGCTTCAAGGAAACCGATTCGGTCGCGGTGCGCGAAGACCTGATGCGCTACCAGAGCGCCAAGCCCTGCCCCGACTGCCACGGCGCGCGCCTGCGCACCGAGGCGCGCCACGTGTTCCTGGTCGATTCGCAAAGCGGCGCGCGCGAGCCGATCTTTCGCATCGAGCACTTCACGCTGCGCGAGAGCCTCGCCTGGTTCCAAGGCCTGCACCTGCAGGGCGCCAAGGCCGAGATCGCCGACAAGGTGATCCGCGAGATCTGCTCGCGCCTGAAGTTCCTCAACGACGTCGGCCTGCAGTACCTGAGCCTGGACCGGAGCGCCGACACGCTCTCCGGCGGCGAGGCGCAGCGGATCCGCCTCGCCTCGCAGATCGGCTCGGGCCTCACCGGCGTGATGTACGTGCTCGACGAGCCCTCGATCGGCCTGCACCAGCGCGACAACGAGCGGCTGATCGGCACGCTGCGCCACCTGCGCGACCTCGGCAACAGCGTGCTCGTGGTCGAGCACGACGAGGAGGCGATCCGCGCCGCCGACCACGTGATCGACATGGGCCCGGGCGCGGGCGTGCACGGCGGCCGGGTGATGGCTGAAGGCACGCCCGAGCAGGTCGCGGCCGCGGCCGGATCGCTGACCGGCCGCTACCTCGCGCACACGCTCGCGATCGCCGTGCCCAAGCGCCAGCCGGCGCCGCCGGCCGAGGCATGGTTCCGGGTCGAGGGGGCGCGCGGCAACAACCTGAAGAACGTCTCGGTCGCGCTGCCGGTGGGCCTGTTCACCTGCGTCACCGGCGTCTCGGGCTCGGGCAAGTCGACGCTGGTCAACGACACGCTCTACGCCGCGGTCGCCAAGAACCTCTACAACAGCCACGCCGAGCCGGAGCCGCACGACGGCATCTCCGGCCTCGACGCCTTCGACAAGGTGATCAGCGTCGACCAGTCGCCGATCGGGCGCACGCCACGCTCGAACCCGGCGACCTACACGGGCCTGTTCACGCCCATCCGCGAGCTGTTCGCCGAGGTGCCGGCGGCGCGCGAGCGCGGCTACGGACCGGGGCGGTTCTCGTTCAACGTGGCCGGCGGCCGCTGCGAAGCCTGCCAGGGCGACGGCGTGATCAAGGTCGAGATGCACTTCCTGCCCGACGTCTACGTGCCCTGCGACGTCTGCCACGGCCGGCGCTACAACCGCGAGACCCTCGAGGTGCTCTACAAGGGCAAGAACATCACCGAGGTACTGATGCTGACGGTGGAGGACGCGCACGGCTACTTCAGCGCGGTGCCGAACATCGCCAGGAAGCTGCAGACGCTGCTCGACGTCGGCCTCGGCTACATCCGCCTCGGGCAAAGCGCGACCACGCTCTCGGGTGGCGAAGCGCAGCGGGTCAAGCTCGCGCTCGAGCTCAGCAAGCGCGACACCGGCCGCACCCTCTACATCCTCGACGAGCCGACCACCGGGCTGCACTTCGCCGACATCGACCTGCTGCTCAAGGTGCTGCACCAGCTGCGCGACGCGGGCAACACGATCGTCGTCATCGAGCACAACCTCGACGTCATCAAGACCGCCGACTGGGTGATCGACATGGGGCCCGAAGGCGGCGCCGGCGGCGGCCAGGTCGTCGCCGAGGGGACGCCGGAGCAGGTCGCGGCCAACCCGGCGAGCTACACCGGACGCTACCTCCTGCCGCTGCTGCCACCCGCCTGACCCCGGGGCGGCGGCGGCCCCCGCGAACGCCTAGACTCGCGATCCTGAGCCGGAGGAAACGCCCGTGACGCAGAAGACGATCGACTACTACCTGTCGCCGCAATCGCCGTGGACGTACCTCGGCCACGAGCGCTTTGCCGAGATCGCCAAGGCCGCGGGAGCGGCCATCAACGTGCTGCCGGTCGATCTCGGACGGGTGTTTCCGGTCTCGGGCGGCCTGCCGCTGTCGAAGCGGGCGCCGCAGCGCCAGGCGTACCGGCTGGTCGAGCTGAAGCGGTGGAGCGACTACCTCGGTAGACCGCTCAACCTGAAGCCGATGTACTTCCCGGTCGACGGCCACGATGCCGCCAAGCTGATCATCGCCGTCGACGGCGCCGAAGGCACCGATGCGGCGATGAAGATCGCCGGCGCCATCATGCGCGGCGTCTGGGTCGAGCAGCGACACATCGCCGACCCGGCGGTGCTGCAGGCAATGCTCGTCGAAACCGGGCTGCCGGCAAAACGCCTCGACGACTCGCAGTCGCAGGCGGTGCACGAACGCTACGAAGCCGACTCGCAACGGGCGATCGACTCCGGGGTCTTCGGCGCGCCGAGCTATATCTACGACGGCGAATTGTTCTGGGGCCAGGACCGGCTCGATTTCCTCGAGCGGCGGCTGGCCCGCGGCTCGGCCTGACCTGGCACATAGCCTTCTTCGACAGGCACGGTAACCCCCTCGAGACAAGCGCATGCTCAGGTCTCTGCTGCGTCGACTCGCGGTTCGAAACGCGACGGCGCTGAGCCTCTACAGGAAGTTCTACCGACCGGACGGCAGCGACTGGGCGGCGTTGCTGAAGGCGCGCAAGACGCTCTACGCCATGGGCGACCACTGCTCGATCCAGACCAACGTCACGATCGCGGATCCGTCGTACGTGAGCCTGGGCGACAACGTCCGTCTGTCGGGCTGCACGCTGTTCTGCCATGACGGGTCGATCAACATGGTCAACCGCGCTTTCGGCCTAAAGCTCGACCGGGTCGGCAAGATCGAGATCCGGGACAACGTCTTCATCGGCCACGGCGCGATCGTCCTGCCGGGCGTCACGATCGGCCCCAACGCGATCATTGCCGCCGGCGCGGTGGTTTCTCGCGACGTCGAGGAGGGGTCGGTGTGCGGCGGCGTGCCGGCGAAGCGGATGTGCAGCCTCGCCGAGCTGGTCGAGCGGATGAAGGGCGACCACCGGGGCTACCCCTGGCACGAGCTGATCGAGACCAGCCCGACGCCGCTCGACGCCGCGCTGCAGCCGACCCTCGACCAGATGCGCATCGAGCACTTCTTCGAACGCAGGAAGAAGCCGGCCTGAAATGCAAAGGCCGGCGACTCCCGAGGGAGCCGCCGGCCCTGAAGGCTCACCGGTCGGTCGGTTTACTTGCCGTACTTCGCCTTGGCCGAGGCCACGCAGGCGCTCTTGGCATCGCCGGCGAGGGCGTCGCACTTCTCGGTCGCCACCTTGTAGTCGGCGTCGAGCTTGTCCTTGCTGGCGTCCATGCGGGCGACGGTGCTGGTCTTGGTCGCCTTGGCATCGGCCTGGGCCTTGGTCATCATGGCCTTGGCTTCCTTGACGCAGACGTCCTTGTCGTTGCCCGCCTTGTCGTCGCAGCGCTCCTTGGCAACCTTGTAGTCGGCTTCGGCGATCTCGTGGATCGCGTGCTCGCGGGCCTTGGGCGTGTTCTTGTAAGCCGCTTCGGCGTTCTCGTCGACCTTGGTGCGCTTGGCCTTGGCTTCGGCGACGCAGATGTCCTTGGCGTTGCCCTTCAGCGAATCGCACGCCTTCTTGTCGGTCTCGTAGGCGGCCTTGGCCGAGGCCTTGGCCTGGTCGTAGGTCGGCTTGTCGCCGTTGCTGGCGGCTGCGTTGCCGGCAAACAGGAGCGCGCTGGCGCAGATCGCGACGGCCTGGGCGAGGGAGGAGAGCTTGAAGGTCTTCATGATGGTTTTCCTTGCGGTCGGGATGTGCAACGCAGGGAAGTATCGGAGCGGGCCCGGTGCGAGCGCGTCGGATGAGGCGACCTTCGACGAGGGCGGCTTTCCTACACGCGGGTGCGGCCGGCCATGAAAAAAGCCGGTGCAAGCACCGGCTCTCGACATCGCGCCGCGGCGAACCGCGGGTGAAAAGCTCAGCTCAGGTGGCTGTTGATCAGCTTGGTCATCTCGAACATCGAGACCTGGGCCTTCTTGAAGATTTCCTTCAGCTTGGCGTCGGCGTTGATCATCGTCCGCTTGGCCTTGTCCTGGAGGTCGTTCTTCTTGATGTACTCCCAGACCTTCTTGGTCACCTCGGTACGCGGCAGCGGCTTGTCGCCGATGATCGCGGCGAGGGAGCCGCTCGGGGTCATCGCCTTCATGAACGCCGCGTTCGGCGTCCGCTTCTTGGCGGGAGCTTTGGCTGCCTTCTTGGCCGGAGCCTTCTTGGCCGGAGCCGCCTTCTTGGCCGGAGCCTTCTTGGCGGGCGCCGCCTTCTTGGCCGGAGCCTTCTTGGCCGGAGCCTTCTTCGCCGCTTTCTTCGCAGTTGCCATGTTGATTCTCTCCATCAATAGATTGGTTGATGTGCTCGGAGTGGGCGAAAGCCGCGTGGGCTTTCATTTCTCCTGCTTCCGCGCGAGGCGAATAGTACTGCGTGTATAGAGCAGTGAGAAGCTGATTTCACTCGTGAGTCATGCAATCTTCAGAGTGAAAGTCGCGTTTTGTCGTTGCCGCGCGTCACTGTCTCACGCGACGTCGTGCTCTTCGGGCTCTCTTTTGTTCCCCGTGAACATCGCCGCGACCAGGTTTTTCGCGATGACGAAAGCTCGCCAGCGCGACCCCGCCGATGTGCACGACGACGAGCGCGAGCATCTTCCAGGCCAGCGCGAGGTGGATGCGTACGACCGTTTCGTCGCCCCGGAACCGGTTCGATGGCCAGTTCGCCGCGGCAGCGCCGCCGAGAAGAACGTCGCGTGCCGGTTCAGCGCCGTCGGCACGGTCCTGCTTTCGCGAGACGATGCCGGCGGCTATGCTTGGCGCATGAAGATCGTCGTCCGCTGGCTCCTGCTCGCCGCCGCCCTGCTGCTCGTCGCGCAGATCTATTCCGGCGTCGTCGTCACCAGCTTCACCTCGGCGCTGATCGCGGCCTTCGTGCTGGGCCTGTTCAACACCCTGCTGCGGCCGATCCTGGTGCTGCTGACGCTGCCGGTGACCGTGCTCACGCTCGGCCTGTTCCTGTTCGTCATCAACGCGCTGATGTTCTACTTCGCCGCGTCGGTGCTGCAGGGCTTCAGCGTCACCGGTTTCGTCGCCGCGCTGATCGGCTCGCTGCTCTACAGCCTGTGCGGCCTGGTCATCGACGCCGCCATGGAGCGCATCTTCCAGCGCGGCTAGGCCGCGCTCCGGACGCCCGGGGCGCTACGGCGCCGCCTTGAAGTCGCCGCCCCAGGCGAGCACCACCCGGGCCGGGTCGACGTACCGGCGCCAGGCTGCGTTCACCTGCTCGAGGCTCAGCTTCTCGATCGCCTGGTCGACCTGCTGCACGAACGCGAAGCTGCGGCCGAGGCGCTGGTCGGAAGCGAGCTGGCTGGCGACGTTGCCGTCCTGCGCGCGCGAGAGGCGGCGCAGGCTGAGCAGGCCGATCCGGGCCTCGTCGAGCTCCTTCTGGGTGAAGCCTTCCTTGACCGAGAGCGCGAACTCCTCGCGCAGCGCCGCCTCGACCCGCGGCTGGTTCTGCGGCGCGAAGATCGCGCTCACGTTCAAGGTCGAATGGGGCTCGTCGGGATTCCAGTCGATGCCCGAACGCACGTCGTAGCTGAGGCCGCCGCTCTCGCGGATGCGCTTCCACAGGCGCGAGGAGCCACCCGAGCCGAACAGGTAGTTGGCCATGAGCAGCGCCGGGTAGTCCGCGTCGGTGTCGGCGAGCGGCAGCGGCAGCACGCCGCGCAGGTTGGCATTGGCGCGATCGGGCGTGAGCTCCATGAAGCGCGCCGGCGCGAGCGCGACCAGCGGCCGCGGCGCGCGCGTGTACGGCAAGGCGCCGCCGGCCGGCTGCTTCCAGTCGGCGAAGGCCGCGGTCACGGCCTGGCGCACGGCGGCCGGATCGAGGTCGCCGACTGCCGTGAATTCGCCGTGGGCAGCGCTGTAGAAGCGGCGGTGGAAGGCGGCGACCTGTGCCAGCGTGACCGCGCGCACGTCCTGCTCGTCCTCCTCGAAGGTGCCTTCGTAGCGCAGGTCGCCGCGCGGATACGGGTTGCCGTAGCGGGCGAGGCGGTTGCGGATCAGGGCGTCGGGCTCCTTCTTCTGCCGCTCGAGCGCGGTCAGCCACTGCACGCGCAGCTCCTCGAGCGGCGGCGCGGCGAAGTTCGGCTCGCGCAGCAGCCTGCCGACGAGCGCGATCACCGCCGGCAGCCGGTCGCGCCGGGTGGTGATGTCGACGCTCACCGTCTGGCCGTGGGCGAAGAAGCCGACGTCGGCCTGGAGGCGGTCGAGCTCGTCGGCGATCTGCTGCCGCGTCATGCCGGCGCCGCCCTTGTCGAGCAGGCCGCCGACGAAGCCGGCGACCGTGTCCTGGCCGTTCAGCGAAGCGACGTCGCCGAAGCGCAGGCGAAGCCGCGCCTGCACCGCCTGGCCGCGCGTGCCCTTCGGCAGGAGCGCGACCTTGAGGCCGCTGGCGAGAGCGAAGCGCTGGGTGCGGGCATCGAGGTTCGCCGGCGTCGGGTCGAACGCCTCGGCCTGCACCGCGCCGGCATCGCCGCGGTAGTCCTTGACCAGCGCCGCCACGTCGACCCGCTCCGGCGCCGGCGCGCGCTCGGGCTGCGCCGTCGGCAGGTAGATGCCGACGGTGCGGTTGTCGCGACGCAGCCGCTCGGAAGCGACCCGGCGGATGTCGGCAAGCGAGACCTTGCGCACCTGGTCGCGGGCGAGGAAATAGAGCCGCCAGTCGCCCTGCGCGATCGCCTCGGAGATGCCGACGCCAATCCGCTCGGGATCGGCGAAGCCCTTGTCCCATTCGTTCAGCCACTGCGTGCGCGCGCGCTCGAGCTCCTGCGCGCTGACCGGCTCGCTGGCTAGCGAATCGACCGTGGCCAGGATGGCGGCGCGCGCCTTCTCGACGTCCTGCGTCGGCGCCAGCGCCGCGCCGATGAAGAGCGGGCTCGGGTCGGCAAGCGCGAGGGCGAAGCCGAAGGCGTTGGCGGCGAGCTGGCGCTCGACCACCTGCTTGTAGAGGCGCCCGCCCGGCGTGTCGCCGAGCACCTGCGCGAGCAGCGTCACCGAGGCGAAGTCGGCGCTCGATCCCGGCGGCACGTGGTAGCCGATGTAGATCAGCGGCGCCCCGCCCACCCGGCGCAGCGTCACCGCACGCTCGCCGTCCTGTGCCGGGTCGAGCGTGTAGTTCCTGGCGAGCACGCGGCCCGGCCGGGGAATCGGGCCGAACGACCGGGCCACGAGCTCGAGCACGCGCGCCGTGTCGAACCGGCCGGAGACGATCAGGGTCGCGTTGTCGGGCTGGTAGTACTGTCGATAGAACGCCTGCAGCCGCGGGATGTCGACGTTCTCGACGTCGGCGCGCGCGCCGATCGTGCTCTTGCCGTAGTTGTGCCACTGGTACATCGTCGCCAGCGTCTGCTGCAGCAGGACCCGGTTCGGGCTGTTCTCGCCCGACTCCATCTCGTTGCGCACGACCGTCATCTCGGTGTCGAGGTCGGCGCGGGCGATGAAGCTGTTGATCATCGCGTCGGCCTGCCAGCCGAGGTACCAGCGCAGGTTCTCGTCGTTCGCCGCGAAGGTGGCGAAGTAGTTGGTGCGGTCGTACCAGGTCGAGCCGTTGGCGCGCAGGCCGCGCTTGGTGAACTCGCCCCAGAGGTTCTGCGTCGTCGGCGTGCCCTTGAACAGCAGGTGCTCGAGCAGGTGCGCCATGCCGGTCTCGCCATAGCTCTCGTTGCGCGAGCCGACCCGGTAGGTGACGTTGACGGTGGTGCTCGGCTTCGAGTCGTCGGGCGCGAGCAGGAGCTGCAGGCCGTTCGCCAGCCGGTACTCGGTGATGCCCTCGACCCGCGCCACCTCCTGGATGCCGGCAGGCAGCGACTCTGCACGGGGCTGCGCGACCGAGGCCGTCGCCGCGAGCAGGGTGAGGCCGAGGGCGACGAGTGCGTGCTGGAACATGAGGTTGCGAATCCGGTGCAGACGAGCCGACGAGTCTACGAGGCCGGCCTGGCCGCAGCGGGCGGCGCGGGCTTTGCCTGCGTCGCGTTCGCGGGCGGGGCCTGGGTCTGCGCTGAAGCGCGCGCTGCCGGCGGGCGCACGTCGTTCTTCACGCCGGCGCCGCGCACCTCGAAGCTCACGCTCTGCAGCTCCTGATTGTCGCGGCCGACGAGCACCAGCCGATGCCGCCCCGGCCACGGCGCCCAGCGCCAGCGCTCGGCCGTGCCGAGCGCCTTGCCGTCGAGCACCCAGCGGCCGTGCTCGCCTTCGAAGGTGATGCGCTGCGCGGCGGGCGGAATGTCGGGGTCGATCGCGAACACGCTGCCGTCGCGCGGGCTGGTGATGCCGAAGCGGCGCTCGCCCTCGACCTCGGCCGTCGCGCGCTGCAGCGCGCGTTCGCTGCCGGCGAGGAAGACCTCGTCGCGCGCCGGC
>JANMCC010000231.1:0-1580 GCA_031360885.1 Burkholderiales bacterium
CGTCGACTCGGCGCAACTCGACGGGGGCTTCGAGGCCTTTCGCGAACAGGTCAGCACCGAGCTGCCCGAGTTTGTCTTCATCGAGATCGTCGAAGGCGACGAGTCGTTCCAGATGTCGGCGTTCAGCGATACCAACATGGCGCGCGTCGGCCGCCACGCGCTGTCGGCCTCGCTGCCGTCGGCGCTGATGTTCGAGCTGTCGAAGAGCCTCTGACGTCGGGTTCACGACTCCCTCGCCCCGCTTGCGGGGAGAGGGCAGGGGTGAGGGGTCGTCGCCGGCCCCGATTCCCCCTCACCCCAACCCTCTCCCGCCCAGCGGGAGAGGGAGCAAGACGGAGGCGCGCTCAGGCCGGCAGCGTATTGCCCACCCCCGCGGCATGCGCCTGCCGGTCGGCGTGGTAGCTGGACCGCACCATCGGCCCGACAGCGGCGTGCGTGAAGCCCATCCGGCGCGCTTCGGCCTCGAACATCGCAAACGTATCGGGATGCACGTAGCGCAGCACCGGCAGGTGGTGGCCGCTGGGCGCGAGGTACTGGCCGATGGTCAGCATGTCGATGCCGTGCGAACGCATATCGCGCATCACCTGCAGGATCTCGTCGTCGGTCTCGCCCAGGCCGACCATGAGCCCGCTCTTGGTCGGCACCTCGGGCGCGATTTCCTTGAAGCGCTTGAGCAGGGCGAGTGAATACGCATAGTCCGACCCTGGCCGCGCCTGCTTGTACAGGCGCGGCGCGGTCTCGAGGTTGTGGTTCATCACGTCCGGCGGCGCCGCTTTCAGGATCTCGAGGGCGCGGTCGGCGCGGCCGCGGAAATCGGGCGTGAGGATTTCGATCCGCGTCTGCGGCGACAGCTCGCGGGTGCGCCGGATGCACTCGACGAAATGGGCTGCGCCGCCGTCGCGCAGGTCGTCGCGGTCGACGCTGGTGATGACAACATAGCGCAGGCGCAGCGCGGCGATCGTCTTGGCGAGGTTGAGCGGCTCGTCGGCATCCAGCGGATCGGGCCGGCCGTGGCCGACGTCGCAGAACGGGCAGCGCCGCGTGCACTTGTCGCCCATGATCATGAAGGTGGCGGTGCCGCTGCCAAAGCACTCGCCGATATTCGGGCACGACGCTTCCTCGCACACCGTGTGCAGCTTGTGCTCGCGCAGGATCTGCTTGATCTCGTAGAAGCGGCTGCCCGCCGACGCGGCCTTGACGCGAATCCACTCGGGCTTCTTCAACACCTCGGCAGCGACGATCTTGATCGGGATGCGCGCCGTCTTGGCCTGCGCCTTCTGCTTGGCGCTCGCGTCGTAGGCGGGCGCGAGTGCGGGGTCGGCGTCGGCGGCGGTGGTCATCGGCTTCAGGCACTCAGGTAGGTGGCGAGCTTGCGCGACAGCGTGTCCGCCACGTCGTCCCACGTCGCCTCCACGCCGATTGTAGAAAGGTCGATCGTTCGCAGCCCGGGCTGGCCGCAGGGGTCGATGCGCTCGAAGGGGCGCAGGTCCATCGCCACGTTCAGCGCCACGCCGTGGTACGTGCAATGCCGGCTCACCTTGACGCCGAGCGCGGCGATCTTGCCGAGGCCGTCGAAGCCG
>JANMCC010000240.1:0-16437 GCA_031360885.1 Burkholderiales bacterium
CGGCATGCGGGTCGGTGGAAAAAGGCCTGCGGCATGGTAGCCGCTCGTTTCGCCCGCGCCTGAGGCACTGCCCCTAGTGTGCTGTCCCGCCGATATCTGCCATATAGACGGGCCGCAACGGGGATGAGCCGTAGGCGCGCAGGCAGGGAGATACCGGTCGGTATCTCCCTGCCTGTGCAACGACCGAATCGCCCCGTTTCGGCCCGCCCCGCAGGGGTTCGATCAGATGGCGCCCTCGCCCGCCCGCCGGACAGGGCCCATACGGCGCGGTATGGGCCCTGTCCGGCGAGCGCGCGAGCATCACCATCTGATCGAATCTATATGGCAGAATCGGCGGGACAGCACACTAGCGGCGCGGGTTCAACCGGGCGGCTGGTCCTGCGCCGCCCGCCACGCGGCGTAGCGCGCCTGGGTTTCGGCGTTGGCCGGATAGAGCCCGGGCAAGGGCACGCCCGCCTCGACCTCGCGCATGATCCAGCCCTCGAGCCGCTCCTGCTCGAGCGAGCTCTCCAGCACCTCGTCGAGCAGCGCCGCCGGGATGACGACGGCGCCGTCGCCGTCGGCGACGATCACGTCGTTGGGCATGACGGCGACGCCGCCGCAGCCGATGGCCTCCTGCCAGCCGACGAAGGTCAGCCCGGCGACCGAGGCGGGCGCCGCGGTACCCTGGCACCACACCGGCAGGCCGGTGCCGAGCACGCCGGCGAGGTCGCGCACGACGCCGTCGCTGATCAGCGCTGCGACGCCGCGCTGCGTCATCCGCGCGCAGAGGATGTCGCCGAAGATGCCGGCATCGGTGACGGCCATCGCGTCGACGACGGCGATCGCGCCCGCCGGCATCGCCTCGATCGCGGCCCGGGTCGAGATCGGCGAAGCCCACGAGGCCGGCGTCGCCAGATCCTCGCGCGCCGGCACGAAGCGCAGGGTGAAGGCCCGGCCGGCGCGGCGCCCGGCCGCGGCCGCTGCGCCGACCGGGCGGGCGCCGCGGATCCAGACGTTGCGCAGCCCCTTCTTCAGGAGCACCGTCGTGATCGTGGCGGTGGTTACCGACTCGAGCGCGCGGGCGGTTGCGGCGTCGAGGGGAATCGGATCGGTGGCGTTCATGCGAAGGGCGATGACCGGGGGGAGCGCGATTGTGCCCCGCTGTCTGCCGCCGCCCCGACTCCCCGGGGGTTTCTCACGTCGGTCGAGGTCGGTCCTTCGCACTAGCATGCGACCCACGAGACCGGAGACAAGCGCATGCAAGACCCCCGCCGCTCACGATCAGCTCGGCGAAGAAGTGCGACTGGCGGAGGTACTCCAATGAGCGCCGCCCGCCGCCTTCTGCTTGCCGCCGGGCTGGCGACGCTCGCGCCGTGGGCCGCGGCGCAGGACTACCCGTCGCGCCCGGTGCGCATCATCGTGCCCTTCGCCGCCGGCGGCCCGGCGGACGTCTATGCCCGGTTCCTGGCGACGCGTCTGCAGGAGTCGATGGGCCAGGCCTTCGTCGTCGACAACCGGCCGGGCGCCGGTTCGATCATCGGCACCGACGCGGTCGCCAAGAGCCCGGCCGACGGCTACACGCTGCTGCTGATGTCGAACACGCACACCGTGAACGAGTCGCTGATCCCGACCAAGCCGTTCCAGCTCCTGCGCGATTTCGCACCGATCGCGCCGATCAATTCCTCGGACCTGGTGCTGGTGACGCGCGCCACGCTGCCGGCGAACAACCTCGGCGAGCTGCTCAAGATCGCCCGGGCCAAGCCCGGCAGCCTCTCGTACGCGTCGTCGGGACCGGGCACGCCGTACCACATGGCGGGCGAGCTGTTCAAGGCGATGGCCGGGGTGGCGATCGTCCACATCCCCTACCGCGGCAGCTCGGGCGCGCGCACCGACGTGCTCGGCGGCCAGGTCGACATGATGTTCGACGCGGTGCCGACGATGAGCGAGCACGTCAAGGCCGGCAAGGTCAAGGCGATGGGCACGACCGGCACCGCGCGCTCGGCCGTGATGCCCGAGCTGCCGACGATCGCCGAGGCCGGCGTGCCGAAGTACGAGGCGACGATCTGGCTCGGACTGATGGCGCCGAAGGCGACGCCGCCAGCGGTGGTCGGGCGGCTCAACGCCGAGGTCGCGCGGATCGTCGGCGCGCCCGAGACCGCGAAGGCGTGGACCGCGCAGGGCGCGCAGCCGATGGTGATGAGCGTCGCCGAGTTCACTCGCTACGTCCAAGGGGATATCGCCAAGTGGGCGACCATCGTCAAGATCTCGGGAGCCAAACCCGAGCAATAGGATGCGTGCCATGGGACTTCTCGAGAAGCTGCATCTCTCCCTTCCCGCCGCGCCGACGGCCGGCGCCCCGCTCGCCAGCGCCGTCGCCGGCCCCGCGGGTCCGGGCGGAAGCGACGAAGGGCCGGAAAAGGCCGATTCGAAGCGCGGCAAGAGCGGCCCGGGCGACGCCGACGCCAACTCCAAGGTCCCCGGCTCCGACGTCGACCCGCGCCTGAAGGCCGTGGAAGACGCGATCAACGACCCCACGAAGCGCCTCAAGGCGCTCGCCGACTGGAAGATTCCCCGCTACGCCAAGCAGTACGACACCAAGTCGCCGGAAGTGAAGTTCCTCGACGACTTCCAGAGCGGCCTGGAGGCGGCGAAGAAATACGCCGACTACATCGCCAAGGCCACCGAGTACATGCAGAAGTTCGGCGACGTGAAGCGGATCGCCGACATCGGCACCGCTGCCAAGGGCATCAAGGACATCACCGGCAAGGTGATGGGGCCGCTCGGAAAGATCGTCGATGTCGTCGAGACCGGCAAGGAAGCCGTCGACCTGTTCCAGAAGCTCGACGCGTTCGCCGACCTCACGCTGGCGATGAAGATGACGGACATCGACAGCGTGCAGCGCTGGGTCACGGGGGCCAAGTCCCTCTACAACGCCGCCGAGCCCTTCGTCAGCTGGGCCAAGAGCAAGGCGATCGGCACGGCGTTCGCCGGGTCGGACGCGGCGGCCGTCGCCGCCCAGGCTTCGGTGGTGATCGCCTACCTGGCCGCCGAGTTCTACGTCGCGCTGCAGATCCTGGAGGCGGGCGTCGCCAACGAGAAGGCGTACTTCGAGCGCTACAAGAAGATCATGCGCGTGATCGAGAACGGCGGCGTCCCGCCGAGACCGGACCCGCCGCCGCCCATGCCGCCGGCCTGGGAATCGGAGGACTACAAGGCTTACAAGGCGCACCAGCAGGAAGACCGCGATCTGCGCGAGGCGGTGCAGAACACGATCCGCGCAGAGAAGCGTGCCGAGCAGGCGAAGAAGGATGCCGCGATCGCCGCCGAGCGCGAGAAGCACAAGAAGGAGATCGAGGCCGCCACCCAGGCGCGCAATGCCGCGCTCACGAAGTTCGACGGGACCGAGTTCCCGAAACGCTACGCCAAGGCCTACCACCTCGCGTTCCGCGACAAGATCGTCGCCGAGATGAAGAAGAGCAAGTTCAGCGGCAATTCCACGGCGGGCAGGTGGTACGACTGCCTGACCCAGAAGCAGGGCTACGGCATCCAGGAAGACGAGATGGACGACCAGACCGGGGTGTTCCTGGGTCGGATCAAGCGCGGCCTCTCGCTCGACGAGGCCCAGATGGAGATCAGCAAGTTCAGGCGTGTCGAGCCGAAGTACCCGGCCTTCGACGCCGCCTACGCGGCCGAGTGGAAGACCTACGCGGCGAGCCAGAACGTCTCGGAAACGCCCCCGTGAGCGAGGCTCGCGGATGAGCGTTTCGCTCCAGGTGCTCTGCGCCGGCGCCGTGCAAGGGCTGGTGAAGGCGCTCCAGCCGCGCTTTCTCGCCCGCCACGGCGGCACGATCGAGGCGCGCTTCGGCGCCGTGGGCGCGATGCGCGAGGCCTTGCTCGGCGGCGCGCCGTGCGACGTGATGATCGTCACCGCGACGATGCTCGAGGACCTGCGCGGCAAGGGCGCCCTCGGCGCCGGTCCGCTCGCGCCGATCGGCCGGGTCGCGACCGGCGTCGCCGCGCGCGCCGGCGAGCCGCTGCCGCGCGTCGATTCGGCGCCCGCGCTGGCCGCGGCGCTCGGTGCGGCGCCGGCGCTCTACCTTCCGGACACCGAGCAGTCGACCGCCGGCAAGCACGTCGCCAGCGTGCTCTCCCGCCTCGGCATCGCCGACGCCTTGCGGGGGCGGCTCGCGGTGTTCCCGAACGGCGCCACCGCCATGCGCGCGCTCGCCGAACGCGGGGCGCCGGGCGCGCTCGGCTGCACCCAGGTGACCGAGATCCTCTACACCCCCGGTCTCGCGCTCGCGGGCGCCCTGCCCGAGCCGTTCGGCCTGTCGACGGTCTATGCCGCCGCCGTCGGCAAGGCGGCGAGCGAGCCGGCGCTGGCCGCCGCCTTCATCGCCCTGCTGTGCGGCGACGAAGCGGCGGCGGAGCGCGAGGCCGGCGGCTTCGAGCCCGCCTAGGCCGACTCGGGATCGGCCTCCTCCAGGCGGCAGACGAAGTCCTCGAACTTGCCCGCGACCGAGCCCGGCAGGCGCTCGCGCGACTGCGTCACCCGGATGGCGGCGGCCAGGCCGAGCGCCTCGCGCAGGACCGCGCTGAACGCCGCCTCCTGCGCCGCGCTGAGCGGCTGGGCGGTGACGAGCTTGAACTCGATGTCGTCGTGCGCGTGCTGCACGACCTGGTACTGCTGCACCGGCGCGATCGCCGCGAACGACTCGAATCCCGCCCGCGGCAGGAAGCGCGAGCCGTCGGCCTTCAGGAAGAGGTTGCGCCTGCGGCCGAGCACGCGGCGCAGGGTCGGCAGGGTGCGGCCGCACGGGCACGGCCCGCCGACCTCGGCATAGTCGCCGATGTCGTAGCGCACGATCGGCGACGCGAAGTTGTGCAGGTCGGTGATGACGACCCGCCCCACTTCGCCCTCGGCGCAGGGCGTGTCGTCGGCGCGCAGCACCTCGACGACCAGCGACTCGGCCATCGTGTGGTACAGGTCCCCCTGCGCACACTGCAGCGCGACGATGCCCGCCTCCTGCGACGAGTAGTTGTCCTCTATCGGCAGGCCGAGTTGCTTCGTCAGGCTCGCGCGCAACTCGGGCGAGAGGCTGGCGCCGACCGTGCGCAGGTGGCGGATGCTCTGCGGCCGGCCCTCGGGCCGAGCCATCCAGACGTCGGCGAGCGCCTTGAGATTGCTCGGGAAGCAGAGCAGGTGCTCGGGACCGAAGCGGTCGATCCGCCGCACCTGCTCCTCGACGCCGACGGTCCCCGGCATCGCCAGCGCCGGCCCGGTGGCGAACACATCGGCCACCGGGAAGCCCCAGTTCTCCATCTCGGCGTCCGGAATCGCCGGCCGGATCACGACCAGCCCGCCGGCGAAGTCGCGGCCATGCCAGAGGTGGTCGCGGATCGTGCAGGCGGCCCAGAACAGCCGGGTGACCGCGGTCTTCTTCACCGTCACCGGCTCGCCGGTGGAGCCCGAGGTGACCGTCTGCCAGACCGGCTCGTGGCCCGGGGGCACACGAACTGCGAAGAAGTCGCGGCCCGCGGCCTGCAGCGCCTGGCGCGTCAGCGGCGCGAGCTCGCGCAGCCGCTCGACGCTGCTCAGCGCCTCGGGCGCGAGGCCGGCCGCGCCGAAGCGAGCGCGAAACGCCGGCGAGTGGCGCGCGTGATGCGCGACCAGGCGTCCGAGTTGCTCGCCCTGCCCGGCCTCGAGGGCCGCGCGCGGCAGCCGTTCGCTCGCCAGCAGGCTCGTCGCCAGCAGCGCGATGCTGGCCGCCTCGCCGGTGGCCACCGGCGGCCAGACGACGCCTTCCAGGCCTGGGCGCAGGCGCGGCAGCGCGCTCACGAGCGACCTCCCGGGAGGGTGTCGGCACCGATGCGGCAGACGAATTCCTCGAACTTGCCGCCCACGACGTCCGCATGCGGCCTGAGCGGGGGCTCGAACAATTCCCGCCGCCCCGCATACCTGTGCCCGTGGCTCGCTTCCATTGCGCCGTTCAGACCCGGAAGTAGGCGATCTGGACGCCGGTGGCGAGCAACTGGCCGCCGTGGCCGTAGAGCTCGACCGACTGGTCGCCGAAGCTGCGATGAAAGACCTTCGCATCGGCCACGCCGGCGAGCGGCGCACCGCCATGCGCCGCGAGCTCGTCGGCGCTGGCATGGAAGTAAGTGGTAAGCGAGACCGTGCCGAACGGCGGGAGCCGGCCGATCACCTGGAAGATGCGGCCGAAGAAGGCGTCGCTCATCGCCGCGAGCGAGAGGAAGTCGAGCGGCCGCGGCACGGCGTCGCGCAGCCAGAGGACCGAGCGCGGGCTGTGCGGCGGCTCGGGCATCGTCTCGGTCGGCGCGAGCAGGCCTTCGGCGAAGCGGAACTCGTACTGCGACACCCACGAGAGCTTCGTTCCGGTCGGCACGGGGGCGATCGACTCCCACGGCGGCAGCCGCGGCGCGCTCGCGACCGGGTGGCTCCAGGTCTCGCGCCGTACGGCGGTGACGACGCTGGCGGTGAGCACCGCCTCGGCGCTCTCGCCCTGCGTGAACTCGATCGACCAGTGCTGGCTCGACCGGTTGGCGCGCGTGCGCCGCAGCCGCACCGCGAACTCGCCGCGCTCGATCGGCGCGCAGAAGTTGACCGTCAGGGCGAGCGGGTCGCCCTCGCGATCGGGATGCTCGAGCACCGCGCGCAGCGCGGTCGCCGCCGAAGCCCCGCCGAACGGGCTGATGAAGGTCCAATAGGCGTCGCTGGTGCGGGCAACGCGGCTCGGGCCGGCGGGATCGCCTTCCAGGGCGGTGGCGAGATCGAACGGGTGCGTGGTCATGGCCGGCGATTGTCGATGCTCACTGGTGCACCCTGCGGCCCTCGGCCGGTCCCGCCAGGCGGGAATGAGCCCCTTCGGGCGGCCGGGCGGTGCTCACTCGCGCAGGAGATCGGCGAGCCTGAGCTGGTCGAAGCGCGCCTCCTTCCAGAACGGGCCGAGGTCCGGCGAGGGATCGAGCAGCAGGGCCGCGAGCAAGGGCTCGGCAAGCGTCTTCGCCGGATCGGCGAGCAGCACGTAGCGGGCCTCTCCAGACTCGTCGAGACGGCCCACCCAGTCGATGGCGACGAGGGTGTCGAGCAGCGGCTCGACCTGCAGCGGGTCGGTCGCGAGCGCGTGCGAGAGGCGCTCGCCGCTCAGTCCGTGCGCGCCCGTCTGCTCGGCCTGGTGCAGGGTGCGCAGCATCGCCAGCGCCAGGCGAAAGCGCGAGCCGGTGGTCGCCGGCCAGCGCTTCAGGCGCGTGCCCGCCACCGGCGCGTACGCCGCGAGCACCGCGCCGAGGAGAACGAGCACCCAGCTCAGGTAGATCCAGATCAGGAAGATCGGCACGGTCGCGAACGCGCCGTAGATCATGTTGTAGGTCGGAACGGTGCTGAAGTAGAGCGCGAGCAGGCGCTTCGCCCCGGCGATGCCGAAGGCCACGAACAGGCCGCCGATCAGGGCGTGGCGCCAGCGCACACGGGTGTTGGGAACGTAGTGGAAGAGCGCGCCCATGCCGAGGGCGATGGTCACGAACTCGAGCACCGCGATGACGACGCCGAAGCCCTGCGGCGCGATCTGCCCGTAGCCCCGCGCCACCGAGACCGCGTAGGACGTGGCGGTGAGGCTCACGCCGAGAAGCAGCGGCCCGAGCGTCAGCGCCGACCAGTAGAGGAGCACCCGCTGGGCGATCGGCCGGGGCCGCCGCACCCGCCAGATGGCATTGAGCGCGCGGTCGATGGTCAGCATCAGCGCGATCGCGCTGATCAACAGCACGACCAGGCCGACCAGGCCGAGCCGGTTGGCGCGGGCCGAGAACTGGGTGATCGCACCGAGCACCGGCTTGGCGATGGTGTCGGGGAAGAGATTGGCAACGAAGTAGCGCTGCAGCGTCTCCTGCAGGGTGGAGAAGATCGGAAAGGCGCTGAACAGGGCAAGCATCACCGTCGCCAGCGGCACCAGCGAGATCACCGAGGTGAAGGTCAGGCTGCCCGCGGTCAGGGCGAGCCGGTCTTCGCGAAAGCGCTCGAACAGGGTCAGCGCCGTGCCCAGCCACGGCCAGGCCTGCAGGCGCTTGAGCACGCGCGCGACGACCGTCGTCGGGTCGATCGCGCGCACAGCCGGGGAGGTCATTGCTGGCATCATAAGGACGATGACTCCGCATCCCGCACCGGCCGCTACGACCCTGTGGACGCGCGCCCTGGCGGTCTCGGCAACGCTCGCGCTGTTCCTGCTGTGCGTCCTCTGGGAGCTGTGGCTCGCGCCGACCGGGCGCGGCACCCTGGCGATCAAGGCGCTGCCGCTGCTGCTGCCGCTTGCGGGGCTCGCCCGGATGCGCCTCTACACCTACCGCTGGACGAGCCTGCTGGTCTGGCTCTACGTCGCCGAGGGTGCCGTGCGCGCCCCCACCGAGCGCGGCACCGGCGCCTGGCTCGCCGGCCTCGAAGTGGCGCTGGCGATGATCATCTTCGTCGCCTGCGCGGTACATATCCGGGCGCGGCTGCGTGGCGCCGCGACGGTGGAATCCTGAACGCGCTGCTCGAGCGGCTCCGCGGTGTCGTCGGCGCGGCCAACGTGCTCGCCGACGGCGACCTCTCGGCCTGGGAGGTCGACTGGCGCAAGCGCTTCCGCGGACGGGCGCTCGCCGTCGTGCGGCCGGGCTCGACCGCCGAGGTGGCGGCGGTGGTGCGGCTCTCGGCCGAGCACGGCACGAGCATCGTCGCCCAAGGCGGCAACACCGGCCTGGTGGGCGGCTCGGGGCCCGACGCGAGCGGCACCCAGCTCGTGCTCAGCCTGGCGCGCCTCGACCGGGTTCGCGGCGTCGACGCGGCGAACATGACGATGACCGTCGAAGCCGGCTGCGTGCTGCAGCGCGCGCAGCAGGCGGCCGCCGACGCCGGGCTGCTGCTCGCGCTCAGCCTCGGCTCTGAAGGCACCTGCACGATCGGCGGCAACCTCGGCACCAACGCCGGCGGCACCCAGGTGCTGCGCTACGGCAACGCGCGCGAGCAGTGCCTGGGCCTCGAGGTGGTCACGGCTTCGGGCGACATCTGGCACGGCCTGTCCGGGCTGCGCAAGGACAACACCGGCTACGACCTGCGCGACCTGATGATCGGCAGCGAAGGCACGCTCGGCATCATCACCGCGGCGACGATGAAGCTGCAGCCGCGGCCGGCGGCGCTGCTCACCGCGCTGGCCACCCTGCCGACGCTCGACGCGGCGGTGGCCCTGCTCTCCCTCGCCCACGCGATGCTCGGCCCCGGGCTCACCGGCTTCGAGGTGATGAACGCGTTCTCGCTCGACCTGGTTCGCAAGCGCTTCCCGGCACTGCGCCAGCCGCTGCCGCCGGCGCCGTGGACGGTGCTGATCGAGCAGTCCGACGCCGAGGGCGAAGCGCACGGCGCGACGGCGCTCGAGGCGCTGCTCGGCGCGGCGCTGGAACGCGGCCTGATCGAGGACACCGCGATCGCCACGAGCATCGAGCAGGCGAACGCGATGTGGCACCTGCGCGAGTCGATCACGCTCGCCCAGGCGGCAGAGGGGCCGAACATCAAGCACGACATCTCGCTGCCGGTCTCGGCGATCCGGGACTTCGTCGCCGCGACCGACGCGGCGCTGCAGAGCGCCCTGCCCGGGATCCGCCTGGTCAATTTCGGCCACCTCGGCGACGGCAACCTGCACTACAACGTGCAGTGCCCCGAGGGCGGCGACGCCGGCGAATTCCTGCGCCACGAAAACGAGGTCAACGCCCTCGTCTACGCCGCCGTCAGCGCGCGCCAGGGTTCGATCTCGGCCGAGCACGGCATCGGCAGCCTGAAGCTCGAGGCGATGACGGAGCACAAGTCGCCGGTGGCGCTGGCGATGATGCGCGCGATCAAGGCGGCGCTCGACCCTTCGGGCGTGCTGAACCCGGGCCGCGTGCTTCCGCCGCCAGCCACGCCGTGAAGGCCGCGACCTCGGGCCGCCGCCCGGCGCCGGTGGCAACCAGCATGCAATAGCCCTTCGGCGAGACGACCGCGTCGGCGAACGGCGCGACCAGCTTCTTCGCCTTCAGCAGGCGGTCGATCAGCGGCACCCGGCCGAGCGCCACGCCCTGCCCCGCCACCGCCGCCTGGATCAGCTGGTCGTACGAGGAGAAGTGCAGCACCGCGGCCGGCTTGAGCTGGGTGAGCTGCATGGCGTGCAGCCACAGGCCCCAGTCCTGCAGGTGGTTGCCGCCGCCGTCGGGCTCCATGCGCAGGAGGGTCTGGCTCGCGAGGTCGGCAGGCAGCTTCAGCGAGACGCCGGCGGCGCGCAGCAGGCGCGGGCTGCACACCGGGGAGACGGTCTCGCCGAACAGCGGCACCGCCCCGGCCGGCAGGAGGTCGACCGATCGGTAGCGCACCGCCACGTCGACGCCGTCGCGCTCGAGATTGGCAAGGCTGTTGCCGGTGGAGATGCGGACGTCGACCTCGGGATGGGCGGCGACGAAGGACGTGAGCCGCGGAATGAGCCAGACCCCGGCGAAGCCGGCGGTAGTGCTGACGACCACCGGCCGGGTCTCGCCGCCCGCCTTCAAGGCCCGGGCGGCGCGGTCTATCGCCGTCAGGGCTTCGGTCGTCGCCTGCTGGAACATGCGGCCCTCCTCGGTCAGCACCAGCGCGCGATGGAGGCGGCGGAACAACGCCACGCCGAGCCGCTCTTCGAGCGCCTGGATCTGCCGGCTGACCGCCGACTGGGTGAGCGCGATCTCGTCGGCGGCGCGGGTGAAGCTCAGGTGGCGCGCCGCCGCCTCGAAGGCGACGAGCAGCTCGAGCGGCGGAACGTCGTAGGCGCGGCGGCTCATCTCGAGCCCTTGACGCATGCGCCATACGCATGCGTGACATGATGGAATACCGCTTGAGAACGGTGCCGGCGAAGCGCAATATTCCTCTCGTGGCCGCTGCCGATACCCAGGGCGGACGGTCGCGATGCATGCATGGCATTCATGCTACAGGAGAACGACATGCGCAACGATCTGATGCTCGATTCCCGGACCCTCGCGAAGGGCCGCATTCGCCGCGTTCCTCACGCCCTCGGCCATCGCGTCGAATGCGTGACCGGCGTGCTCTGGATCACGCAGGACGGCGATCCGCGCGACATCGTCCTCGAACCGGGCGGTACGTTCACCTTCGACATGCGCGGCGACGCGCTGATCAGCGCCCTCGACGACTCGCGCTTCCTGCTCCTCGAGACCTGCGTGCCCGCCACGGCGCACTGAGCCACGGGTTTACTGGATAGGGCCCTTCAGGGCATCGGGCAGGGGCAAGGCGACCACCTCGATGCCCTCTTCGCGCAGCGCCTCGGCGTCTTCGCTCGAGGCCCGGCCGCGGATGCCGCGTTCCTCGACCTCGCCGTAGTGGATGCGGCGCGCCTCTTCGGCGAAGCGGTCGCCGACGTCCTCGGTCGAATTCATCACCTGGCGCACCACGCGCAGCCATTGCGACTGCAGGGTCACCTGGGCGCCCTGCCCGGCCTCGGCCGCCGGGGCGCCATGGCGGCTGACGTTCAGCCGGGGTGCGCTCGGCAGGCGGCTGATCTCGATGCTGCCGCACAGCGGACAGGCGATGGCGTTGCCCGCCGCCTGGGCGTTGAAGTCGTCTTCGGAAGCGAACCAGCCCTCGAAGGCGTGGTCGCCGGCGCAGCGCAGATTCAGCACCTTCATGCCGGCATTATCGGAGAAGCGCTCAGCCGGGCGCCGCTTGCACTCGAGCGGCCAGCGTCCGGCGCGCCAGTTGCGCAGCCAGAGCAGGCCGACCAGCGTCTTGGCGTCGGTGAGCGCGCCGCTCTGCGCGGCAGCCTCGAGCTCTTCGGCGCTTGCTTCGGCCACGTCGAGGAACTCGCCGGCGTCGAGGCGGCGCTCGCCTGCGGTGAGGCCGCGCGCGAACCAGATCTCGATCGCCTCGGTGGCGTAGGCGATCGCGTTGTGGGTGACGCCGGCACGCGCCCACTCGGCGGCGCGGTAGCCGGTTTCCTCGAACAGCTCGCGCACCGCGCAGGAGAGCGCCGGCTCACCCGCCTCGAGCTTTCCGGCCGGGAACTCGAGCAGGGCCTTGCCGATCGGGTGGCGCCACTGGCGCTCGACGACCAGCCGGTCGGGTTCGAGCATGGCGACGACCATCACCGCACCGGGATGGACGATGTATTCCCGGTGCGCTTCGTTGCCGTCGGGCAGGCGGACGCGGTCGCGGCGGACATCGAGCAGGCGGCCCTTCCAGATGGGCTCCGACAGGGTCGTCGTTTCGCGCAGGTGGCTGGTGTCGGCGCCGAGGTCTCGCAATCGCATTTGGAGGTCGGCAGCGGCGCGCCAGGGCTTCAGGTGGCGAACATCTGCACGATGGCGTCGCGACAGAGCGCCATCAGGCCGCCGGGCAGGATGCCCAGCAGGAGGATGGCGGCGCCGTTCAGCGACAGCATGATCCGCGCGTCGGGGCCGCCGGCGAGCGGATGGAGGTCGACCGGCTCCTCGAAGTACATCACCTTGACGACGCGCAGGTAGTAGAACGCGCCGAGCAGCGAGAGCACGACGGCGACCACCGCCAGCCAGATGAAGCCGGGCACGTTGGTCGAGACCAGCGCCTGCAGCACGGCGAGCTTGGCGTAGAAGCCGACCGTCGGCGGAATGCCGGCGAGCGAGAACATGAGCACCGCCATGACGCCGGCGAACCACGGGCTCCGCTTCGCCAGCCCCCTGAAGTCGTCTATCAGCTCGGCCTCGTGGCCGGCGCGCGACAGCAGCATGATCATGCCGAAGGTGCCGAGCGAGGTGAGAACGTCGACGATGACGTAGAACATCGCCGAGCTGTAGGCGTTGCTCGCCGAAACCGTGTTGCTGCTGACCACGCCCGGGCACAGGCCGAGCAGCATGAAGCCGATCTGGGCGATGGTGGAGTACGCGAGCATCCGCTTGATGTTGCCCTGCGCGATCGCCGCCAGGTTGCCGAGCAGCATCGAGCCGACCGAGAGCAGCACCAGCATCTGCTGCCAGTCGACCGCCAGGCCGAGCATTCCCTCGACCAGGAGGCGGATCGTGATCGCGAACGCCGCCAGCTTGGGCGCACCGCCGACCATCAACGTGATCGCCGTCGGCGCGCCCTGGTATACGTCGGGCACCCACATGTGGAACGGCACGGCGCCGAGCTTGAACGCCAGCCCGGCGACGACGAAGACCGTGCCGAGGATCAGCACCGACTTGTTGATCTGGCCGGTGCCGATCGCCTTGAACACCTCGCTGATCTCGAGCGAGCCGGTGGCGCCGTACATCATCGACAGGCCGTAGAGCAGGAAGCCGCTGGCCAGCGCGCCGAGCACGAAGTACTTCATCGCCGCCTCGGTGGCGGAGACGCTGTCGCGCCGCATCGCGACCAGCGCGTAGAGGCTCAGCGACATCAGCTCGAGGCCGAGGTAGACGACCAGGAAGTTGTTGGCGGCCAGCATCACGAGGATGCCGAGCAGCGAGAACATCGAGAGGGAGAACAGCTCGCCCTTGAGCATCTCGCGCTCGGCGGCGTAGGGCCGCGCGTAGACCAGGGTGACCATCATCGCCAGGGTGGCGAACACGCCGAGCAGGTGGCCCATCGGGTCGGAGACCACCATCCGCTGCATCGCGTAGAGGGTGGCTGTGTTGGGGCCGTCGCCGTTGCTGAAGCCGTTGGCGAAATACCAGAGCTGCAGCAGGGCGACGACGAACAGCGACCCCTGCGCCAGGCAGTAGGTGACCAGGCGGTTCGGATCCTTGACCCAGAGGTCGACGAGCGCCACCAGGCAGGCCGCGGCGAGCAGCAGGATTTCGGGAGAGACGGCTTGCCAGTTCATGGTCGGGTCACTGGGCAATCTTGCTGATGGTGGTGTGGCGCAGAAGCTGTTCGACCGAGGCGTGCATCACGTCGGTGAACGGCTTCGGATAGATGCCCATCGCGAGCACCGCGGCCGCGAGCACGCCGAGCATCGCGAACTCGCGCCGGTCGAGATCTTGCAGCTCGCCCACGTGGTGGTTGGCGACGGCGCCGAAGTAGACGCGCTTGACCATCCACAGCGTGTAGGCCGCGCCCCAGATCATGGTCGAGGCGGCGAGCGCGGCGATCCAGAAGTTCACCTTGACGGCGCCGAGGATCACCATCCACTCGCCGACGAAGCCGGCGGTGCCCGGCAGGCCGCAGTTGGCCATGGCGAACAGCACCGCCAGGGCGGCGAACTTGGGCATGGTGTTGGCGACGCCGCCGTAGGCCGAGATCTCGCGCGAGTGGACCCGGTCGTAGAGGACGCCGATGCACAGGAACATCGCTCCCGAGACGAAGCCGTGCGAGATCATCTGCACGATCGCGCCCGAGACGGCAAGCTCGTTGCCGCGGCCCTGCGCGTCGAACAGGAAGAAGCCGAGCGTGACGAAGCCCATGTGGGCGATCGACGAATAGGCGACCAGCTTCTTCATGTCGCTCTGCACCAGGGCGACGAAGCCGATGTAGACCACGGCGATGAGCGAGAGCGCGACCATGAACCAGGCCCACTTGTGGCTGGCGTCGGGCGCGATCGGCAGCGAGAACCGGAGGAAGCCGTAGGCGCCGAGCTTCAGCATGATCGCCGCCAGCACCACCGAGCCGCCGGTCGGCGCCTCGACGTGAGCATCGGGCAGCCAGGTGTGCACCGGCCACATCGGCACCTTGACCGCGAAGGCGAAGAAGAAGGCGAAGAACAGCAGCACCTGCGCGTTCAGCGGCAGCGGCAGGCGGTGCCAGGCGAGGATGTCGAAGCTGCCGCCCGACTTGTAGTAGAGGTAGATCAGCGCCACCAGCATCAGCAGGGAGCCGGCGAGCGTGTAGAGGAAGAACTTGAACGCCGCGTAGACCCGGCGCGGGCCGCCCCAGACGCCGATGATCAGGTACATCGGGATCAGCGTCGCCTCGAAGAACACGTAGAACAGCAGCCCGTCGAGTGCCGAGAACACGCCGACGAGGAGGCCCGAGAGGATCAGGAACGCGCCCATGTACTGGTTGACGCGGTCGGTGATGACCTTCCAGGCGGAGACGACGACGATCACCGTGATGAAGGCCGACAGCAGGACGAACCAGACCGAGAGCCCGTCGACGCCGAGCAGGTACCAGACGTTGAAGCGGCCGATCCACGGCTGCCGCTCGACGAACTGCATCGCCGCGGTCGAGGTGTTGAAGCCGGTGACGAGCGGAATCGTCACCAGGAAGCTCAGCGTCGAGGCGATCAGCGCCGCCCAGCGCACGGCGCCCGCTCGCTCGTCCCGCCCGAAGGCGAGCAACAGCACGCCCGAGAGAATGGGCAGCCAGATCGCTATGCTCAGCAGTGGCATGTCTTGTTGTTCTCGGATCGCTCAGCGACCCATCAGGTTGCCGAGATAGGGCCAGAGCTGCCAGGTCATGAGGCCGATCACGCCGACGATCATGACCAGCGCATACCAGTAGAGATAGCCGCTCTGCAGCCGGCGCGTCGACTGGCCGAGGCGGCCGATCGCGTTGGCGCTGCCGTCGATGAAGACGCCGTCGATCACGCCGACGTCGCCGCGCTGCCAGAGGGCGGTGCCGAGGCCGACGGCGGCGCGCGACAGCACGTGCTCGTTGAACCAGTCGAACCAGTACTTGTTGTCGAGCAGGCGGTAGACGAAGCCGAAGCGGCGCTGGATCGCGGCCGGGATGTCCGGCCGCTTCAGGTAGAGGAACCAGGCGACGGCGACGCCGGCGATCGCCAGCCAGAGGACCAGGCCGGTGAGCGAGTGCACGACCATGGCCACCGGGCCGTGCCACTCCTTGGCGAGCTCGGCCATCGCCGGGTGGGCGCCGCGGTAGGTGGTGATCGCGCCCTTGAAGAACTCGCCGAACAGCATCGGGCCGATGGTGAAGAAGCCGATCACGACCGATGGGATCGCCAAGGCGATCAGCGGCCAAGTGACGACCGCGGGCGATTCGTGCGGCGGCGCGTGCGGGTCGTGGGCGTGCGCGTCCGGCTCGGCGTGGCTGGTGTGCGCATCGGCGCCATGGCTTTCGTCGTGTGCCGCGTGGTCGTCGTGCGCCTCCGGCGGAAACGGCTTGTCGCGGAAGCGCTCGGGCCCGTGGAAGACCAGGAAGTACATGCGGAACGAGTAGAACGCCGTCACGAACACGCCGGCGGCGACCGCGAAGTAGGCGAAGCCGGCGCCGTAGAGGTGGCTCGCGTGCACCGCCTCGATGATCGAGTCCTTCGAGTAGAAGCCCGAGAAGAACGGCGTGCCGATCAGCGCCAGCGAGCCGATCAGCGAGGTGATCCAGGTGATCGGCATGTACTTGCGCAGGCCGCCCATGTTGCGGATGTCCTGGTCGTGGTGCATGCCGATGATCACCGAGCCGGCGGCGAGGAACAGCAGCGCCTTGAAGAAGGCGTGCGTCATCAGGTGGAAGATCGCCACCGAGTAGGCCGACGCGCCGAG
>JANMCC010000256.1:0-15863 GCA_031360885.1 Burkholderiales bacterium
CCAGGAGAAAAGAAATGGCATACAGCGCGAAAGTCGTGGAGCACTACGAGAATCCGCGCAACGTCGGCTCCTTCGACAAGGGCGACGACTCGGTCGGCACCGGCATGGTCGGCGCGCCGGCCTGCGGCGACGTGATGAAACTGCAGATCAAGGTCAACCCCGAAACGGGTCTGATCGAGGACGCGAAGTTCAAGACCTACGGCTGCGGCTCGGCGATCGCCTCGAGCTCGCTCGTGACCGAGTGGGTCAAGGGCAAGTCGCTCGACGAGGCGCTGACGATCAAGAACACGCACATCGCCCAGGAGCTGGCGCTGCCGCCGGTGAAGATCCACTGCTCGATCCTCGCCGAGGACGCGATCAAGGCTGCGGTCAGCGACTACAAGGCGAAGAACGCGGTCGAGCGCGCGCGCCAGCCCGCCCCGGAAGCGACGAGTCACTGACATGGCGGTCACCCTCACCGAGGCAGCGGCCCGCCACGTCACCCGCTATCTGGGCAAGCGCGGCAAGGGCGTCGGCGTTCGCCTGGGCGTGAAGACGACCGGCTGCTCGGGCCTGGCTTACAAGCTCGAGTACGCGGACGACTTCCTCCCCGAAGACCAGGTCTTCGAGGACCATGGCGTCAAGGTCATCGTCGATCCGAAAAGCCTGCCCTACATCGACGGCACGGAGCTCGATTTCGTTCGCGAAGGCCTGAACGAGGGCTTCAAGTTCAGCAATCCGCGCGAGAAAGACCGCTGCGGTTGCGGCGAATCGTTCCGCGTGTAGGGGCGCTTCTCCCATTCGACGCTTCGCTGAATTCAGCGGGCCCGCGGTGCGGGCCCTTCTCTTTTTTGAATCATGCTTTTCGATCGCGACGACTTCGCTCTCTTCGATTTGCCGCGCCGGTTCGCGCTCGACGCCGACGACCTCGCCGCCCGGCGACGTGCGGTCCAGGCCGAAGTGCACCCTGACCGGTTCGCCGCGGGGGGCGCGGCGGCGCAGCGGGCGGCGATGCAGTGGGCGGTGCGCGTCAACGAAGCCTACGAGCGGCTCAAGGATCCTCTGAAGCGGGCCGCGTACCTGTGCGAGCTCGCAGGCGTGCCGATCCGTGCCGAAGACAACACCGCGATGCCGCCCGAGTTCCTGATGCAGCAGATGGCTTGGCGCGAGGGCCTCGACGAGGCCGGCACGCTCGCGGCGGTCGAAGCGATCGCCGCCGACATCGACGCCCACCGGCAGACCGCCTACGCGGAGCTGACCCGCTCGATCGACGCCGCGGCCGACTACGAGCGTGCCGCCCGGCAGGTGCGGGCGCTGATGTTCGTGGAGCGCTTCGCCGCCGACGTGAGCGACCGGCTCGCCGCCACGGAGACCTGAGCATGGCCTTGCTCCAGATCTCCGAGCCCGGCGCTTCGCCCGATCCGCACCAGCGGCGCCATGTCGTGGGCATCGATCTCGGCACGACGCACTCGCTCGTCGCCGCGGTGCGCAACGGCGTCGCCGAGTGCCTGCCCGATGCCGACGGCCGGACGATCCTGCCCTCGGCGGTCCGCTATCGGGCCGACGGCCGGACCGAGATCGGCCAGCGCGCCCTCGACCAGGCAGTCGCCGACCCGGCGAACACGATCGTTTCCGTGAAGCGCCTGATGGGCCGTGGCCGCGCTGATGTCGATACGCGGCTGCCGTACGCCTTCGTCGACGCGCCGGGCATGGTGCGGCTCGAGACCGCCGCCGGCCTGAAGTCTCCGGTCGAGATTTCCGCCGAGATCCTGGCCACGCTCCGGCAGCGCGCCGAGGACACCTTCGCCGACGATCTGTTCGGCGCCGTCGTCACCGTGCCCGCGTACTTCGACGACTCCCAGCGCCAGGCGACCAAGGCCGCGGCCGAGCTGGCGGGCCTGAACGTGCTGCGCCTGATCAGCGAGCCCACCGCCGCCGCCATCGCCTACGGGCTGGACAACGCCTCCGAAGGCCTCTACGCGGTGTACGACCTCGGCGGCGGCACCTTCGACATCTCGATCCTGCGCATGACGAAAGGCGTGTTCGAGGTCGTTGCCACGGGCGGCGACTCGGCGCTGGGCGGCGACGACATCGACGCGGCGCTGGCGACCTGGGCGGTGGAGAAGGGCGGGGCAGTCGCCGACACCGCCGGGGATCGCCGGGCGGCGATCGTCGCGGCCCGGGTGGCGAAGGAGGCCCTGTCTGCTGCGAACCAGGTCCGCTTCTCCTGCATCTTGAGCGGCAAGCCGTTCAGCCTGGAGATCGACCGGACCGAGCTCGAAGCCGTCGCCCGGCCGTTCGTCGACCGCACCCTCGCCGCGGCGCGCCAGGTCCTGCGCGACGCCAAGGTCAAGGCGAGCGGTATCGACGGCGTGGTCCTTGTCGGCGGCTCGACGCGCATGCCGCTGGTGCAGCAGGCGGTGGGCGGGCTCTTCGGCCGGCCGCCGCTGATCGACCTCGACCCCGACGAGGTCGTGGCGATCGGCGCGGCGATCCAGGCCGAGGCGCTCGCCGGCAATGCCGCGGCCGCCAGCGTGCTCCTGCTCGACGTGATCCCGCTATCGCTCGGGCTCGAGACGATGGGCGGGCTGGTCGAACGCATCATTCCGCGCAACAGCCCGATCCCGACCGCGCGCGCGCAGGAGTTCACCACCTTCACGGACGGGCAAACCGCGATGGCGATCCACGTGGTCCAGGGCGAGCGCGAGCTGGTGGCCGACTGCCGCTCGCTCGCCCGTTTCGAGCTGCGCGGCATTCCGACGATGGTCGCCGGCGCGGCGCGGATCAAGGTCAGCTTCACGGTCGATGCCGATGGCCTGCTGGCCGTCAGCGCCCGCGAGCAAACGGCCGGGATCGAGGCCAAGGTGGTGGTCAAGCCGAGCTTCGGCCTCACGGACGAGGAAGTGGCGAGGATGCTGGGCGAGAGTTTTCAGACCGCCGAGGCCGACATGGCGGCGCGCAGCCTGCGCGAGGCGCAGGTCGACGCGGATCGCCTGATCGCGGCGACGGCCACCGCGCTCGCCGCCGATGGCGACCTGCTGTCCCTCGAGGAGCGCGCTGCGATCGACGCTCTGGCGGCCCGGCTGGCCGCCGTGCGGCCGAGCGACGATCGCTTCGCGATCGACAACGCGCTCAAGGCCCTGGGGGAGGGCACCGAGGCCTTCGCCGCCGAGCGCATGAACCGCGGCATTCGCCGCGCCCTGGCGGGCCGCCGCGTCGAGGACGTCTGACCGTGCCGATCATCAAGGTTCTGCCGCACCCGGAATACTGTCCGGCGGGCAAGGAGATCGAGGCCGCGCCCGGCGAGTCGATCTGCGAGGCGCTGCTCGAGAACGGCGTCGAGATCGAGCATGCCTGCGAGATGAGCTGCGCCTGTACCACCTGCCATGTCGTCGTGCGCGAAGGCTTCGCTTCGCTCGGCGAGCCCGACGAGAGCGAGGAAGACCTGCTGGATCGCGCCTGGGGGCTGGAGCCGACGTCGCGGCTGTCTTGTCAGGCGATCCTGAAGCGGGAGAACGTGACCGTCGAGATTCCGAAGTATTCGATCAACCACGCCAAGGAGAAGCACTGACCGCTCGCGCGGCAGCGCGCCCGGTGGGGTTAGCGGCCGTCGTGCGTCGGCGCGCCGGGGCGGCGGAACCAGCCGAGCTTGCCGATCGAGTCGAGGAAGGAGTCGGGGGCGGTGCCGTCGCGCTCGTCGAGCAGGCCGCGGGCGTCGAGCATGCTCAGGAAGACCTTGAGCTCGCCCTTCTTCAAGCCGCTCACCTCGATGAGTTGGGCGGACGTCATGTAGCGCAGCGAGAGATCGCTCAGGACCCGGCGGTGTGCAGTGCGCTGGAACTCCGATGTGAGCTCGGGCCAGGCGAGAAGTCGGTACTCTTTCATTGTCCCGGGTCGGATCTCGGTGGGCTTTTCAGCCGGGGAGAGTCGAGCGTACCCCGCCCGAAGGCGGACGGGGAAGGGCAATTGCAAGGGCTTTCGTGAAATTTGCGACAGTTGGTTCCGGGGGTGCCCGGACGGCGCAAGCAGCTGGATCAGCAGTGCGCCGGGTGCAGGGCACGCCGGACTTCGGTTTGCCAGGGGAGTGCGTGGACGAGCTGATGCAACTGCACGGCGACCGCGCTTTGGTTCAAGGCTTCACCGTGTTCGTCGAGCAGCTTGAGGTTGGTGACGACACCGAGCGGGTCGGCCATCGCGACCACACCCTCCTGGACTTCGACCCAGTCCCACGCGACGCCGGCAGACTGCTTGGCAGTCGAGTCGCCCCAGAGGGTCTGGCCGGTGCACGGCGACTCTTCGTCACCGAAGCTCAGCACACGTGTGCTGAGATGTGTCAGGTGCAACTGTGGCGCGCGGCTGGCCTGCCACAATAGAGGGGGCCATGCGTAAACGATCCAAGCCGGCGTGATTGTCGTCGTCGAGTCGATGGCTAGTCCTTATCGGCTGGTTGGTAAGTGAGTGTGGCAAAGGGATCGGCGTCTGCCATCTGTCAAAGTTGTCAGGGTGATGGGAAGAATTTCACGCGGTCCTATTTCTTGCGACGTGCGGTTCGCTGACCGTCATGCTTGAGTCCAGTTTCACATCCGTCCTAGGGGCTCGTACACGAGATGAGTTCCAGAGCGAAGTCGTGCGCTTCGCGAAACAACTCGGCTTTGAAACCGTCGCGGCCATGCTCGTTATCGACCATCACTTGGGGCAGGCCGAGTTCATCACGGTGGACAACACACCGCAGAACTACAAGGAGTTGTTCGCTAGTACGGAAAAAGGGCGCCACGATCCCGTCATGCAGCACTGCAAGCGCAAGAGCATGCCGATCATTTGGGATCAGACCACGTACGCGAAGGAGGGCCTTGGAGATAGATGGGAAGAGCAAGCCCGCTTCGGAATCCGAAGCGGCATTGCGATGGCGCTGCACATGCCCGAAGGCCGTCACTTCGTTCTTGGGGTTGACCGCGATCAACCGATGCCGGGAAGTCCCATTGAGGTCACACGGCTCGTTGCCGATTTGCAACTCTTCGCAGTACACGCCCAAGATGCGGCGCAGCGGATACTGACACCTTCCATGAGCGTGACAGGAGCGCCGTCGCTCACGCCCCGCGAGTTGGAAACTTTGCGCTGGACCATGGAAGGAAAGACCGCATGGGAAGTGGGAAGTCTGCTCGGCATCAGCGAACGCACGGCTGCGCTGCACGTCAACAACGCGACTCACAAGCTCGGATGTGTTAACAAGCACCAAGCCGTGTTGAAAGCCTTGCGCCTTGGGCTGATCCACTAGCTTGCCGGTATTTTTGTTCCCGGCTGCCACGACCGTGAGGAATTGCACACTGTAAGAGTTGACAGCTACCTTTTCTGAGCATGCCTGATGCAATTGACCAAGTGCGCATATGTGGTGCACCTAAATCAGGAGAACATCCATGCAGCAGAAAGCGTCACCCCCCTCGCAGCCGGCCCTGCCAATCGCGCCCCAGCTTCCGATCCCCTTGTCTGCAGAACAGCTAGGCAAGGTTTCGGGTGCGGGTCTTCCGGTCACGACTCTTCCTACGAATAACTGGTAGTAAGCGGTCCCGAGCATTTGCTTTGCGGTTTCGGACCATGAAGCGGATTGCGTCCTACGAGTACTCTCGCTAACGAGGACGTGTCAAATCTGTTCCGCCGGGAAGTTCTTGACTCCCGACAAAGAGACTGGCTCGGCACCGTCCAACTGACCCGTCCCGTCCCGTTGTGGGCCGCGACGGGTTTCGTTTTGGCCGTCGTGGTAGTCGTCTTTTCATTTCTGTGGACCGGCGACTACGCCCGAAAGGCGCGAGTCAGCGGATTCCTCACCCCGGACCGCGGCGTCATCCGCCTGATGGCTCCCCAAGCCGCGACCGTACTCGAGGCCCACGCCCGCGAAGGTCAACAGGTCAAGCAGGGCGATGTGTTGTTCGTCCTCGCCGTCGGCCAGTCCAGCCTGTCCGGCGACACCCAGGCCGCCGTCGAATCGAGCTTGGCCACCCGCCAGCAGAGCCTGCGCGGCACGTCGGCGCAGCAGTCCGAGCTCGAAGCCGCCCGCCTAGCGGCGCTCGACCGGCGCATCGAGGCGATGCAGCGCGAGCTCGGCCCACTGGCGGAGGAGCAGGGACTGCAGCGTCAGCGCCAACAACTCGCCGAGGAAGCGCTGGCCCAGTACAAGACCTTTCGTGCCGAGAACTACGTGTCCGACGCGCAGGTTCGCACGAAGTCGGAGGAGCTGTTCGGCGTGAAGGCGCAGCTCATCGCCCTCGAGCGGCAGCGCGCCGCCCACCTGCGCGAGATCGCCGCCCTGCAGGCCGAGCGCCGCGAACTGCCCTTGCGCGCTCGCGCGGCCCAAGGCGAGATCGACCGTGACCTCGCCCTCGTGGCCCAGCAGTCCGCGGAGAACGCCGCCCGGCAGCGGATCGTCGTGCGCGCGCCCCAGGACGGCACGGTCTCCGCCATCGTTGCGGAGGTCGGACAGAGCGTCACCGCCGCCGGCGCGATGGCAAGCCTGATCCCGGCCGACACGCGCCTGCAGGCGCAGCTCTTCGCCCCGTCGAGCGCGATCGGATTCGTCCGCCCCGACCAGACGGTGATGCTCCGCTACCAGGCCTTCCCGTACCAGAAGTTCGGCCACCAGAGCGGGCAAGTCGTGCAGGTCTCGAAGGCGCCGCTGCAGCCCGCCGAGCTTGCGAGCCTGCCCCTTGCGGGCGGCGTGGGCTCCGGCGAGCCGCTCTATCGCATCACCGTCCGGCTCGACAAGCAGGACGTCGCCGCGTACGGCTCCTCGCAGGCTCTGGCCCCCGGCATGCAGCTCGACGCCGACGTCGTGCTCGACCGGCGTCGCCTGATCGAGTGGATCTTCGAGCCGGTGCTCGGCATCGCGAGCCGGGTGTGAACGCCGCTTCGCTGCTCGACGCGCTGAACTTCGGCGGAGCGCGCCGGCGCCTGCCGATGCTGTTGCAGACCGAAGGCGCCGAGTGCGGCCTGGCCTGCCTGGCGATGATCGCCGCCCGGCACGGCTTCGAGAGCGACCTCGCCACGCTTCGTCGGCGCTTCTCGGTGTCGATGAAGGGCGCGACCATGGCCGACCTGGTTCGGGTCGCCGGCCAGCTGCACCTGAACCCGCGCGCCGTGCGGGCCGAGATGGAGCACCTGCCGCAGCTCGAACTGCCCTGCATCCTGCATTGGGACCTGAACCACTTCGTCGTCCTGAAGGAGCTGTCCGGCGGCCGCGCGGTCATTCACGACCCCGCCCGCGGCGTCCGCCGGCTTCCCCTGGCCGAGGTCTCGCGCCACTTCACCGGGATCGCGCTCGAGCTCACGCCCGAGGCCGACTTCCGGCCCGGCGTCGAGCGGCAGACGGTGGGGCTGCGGCAGCTGCTCGGCCGCGTGAGCGGATTGAAGCGCTCGCTGACGCAGATCTTCCTGCTTGCCTTCGCCCTCGAGGCGTTCATGCTGCTCACGCCGTTCTACCTGCAATGGGTGGTGGACGGCGTGCTCGTCAGCAACGACCGCGACCTGCTCGTCACGCTCGGCATCGGCTTCGCCCTGCTCGTGCTGATCCAGGTCGGCGCAGGGGCGATCCGCTCGTGGGCCGTGCTCCATCTCTCGTCCACGCTCAACCTGCAGTGGCTCTCGAACGTGTTCGCGCACCTGATGCGCCTGCCGGTGACCTGGTTCGACCGGCGCAACACCGGCGACGTCATGTCCCGCTTCGGCGCCGTGCAGCACATCCAGCAGACGATGACGACGAGCTTCGTCGAGGCCGTGCTCGACGGCCTGCTGGTGGTGGTGACGCTGGCGATGATGCTCGTCTACAGCGGCACCCTGACGGCGATCGCGCTCGCCAGCGTCGTCGCCTACGGCTTGCTGCGGCGGGCGTTCTTCCGCCCCCTGCGCGAGTCGACCGAGGAGGCGATCGTCTTCGACGCCAAGCGCTCGACCCACTTCCTCGAGTCGCTGCGCGGCGTGCAGTCGATCAAGCTCTTCAACCGCCAGGCCGACCGGCAGGCGCGCTTCATGAACCTGGTGGTCGACGCGATGAACGCGAACATCGCGACGCGCAAGCTGGACCTGATGTTCGTCGTGCTGCACAAGCTCGTGTTCGGAATCGAGCGGGTGGCCGTGATCTGGGTGGGGGCGCTGCTGGTGCTGGATCACAGCTTCTCGGTCGGCATGCTGTTCGCCTTCCTGGCGTACAAGGAGCAGTTCGCACAGAGGGTCAGCGCGCTGATCGACAAGGCGGTCGAGATCAAGATGCTGCGGCTGCAGGGAGAGCGGCTAGCCGACATCGTGCTGGCCGAGCCGGAGCCCGTGGTCGATGTCGCCGCGAAGATCGGCGACGGAACGCCGTGCCTCGAAGTGGTCGATGTGCGCTTCGCCTACTCGGCTGCCGAGGAGCCGGTCCTGCGCAGGCTGAGCTTGCGCATCGACGCGGGGGACTCGGTGGCGATCGTCGGGCCGTCGGGCTGCGGCAAGACAACGCTGCTGAAGTGCATGCTCGGCATCCTCGCGCCCCAGTCGGGCCAGATCCGGATAGGCGGCGTCGACCTGCAGCAGGTGGGCCTGCGCGCCTGGCGCGACATGATCGGCACGGTGATGCAGGAGGACCAGCTCTTCGCTGGTTCGATCGTCGACAACATCACCTTCTTCGATGCCGACGCCGACACGGCCTGGGCCGAGCAATGCGCCCGCATCGCCGCGATCGCCGACGAGATCGAGGCGATGCCGATGGGCTGGCACACGCTGGTCGGCGACATGGGCACGAGCCTCTCGGGCGGTCAGCGGCAGCGCATCCTGCTGGCGCGGGCGCTCTACAAGCGGCCGAAGTTCCTGTTCCTCGACGAGGCGACGAGTGCGCTCGACGTCGAGCGCGAGCGCGAGGTGAACGCGGCGATCCGGCAGCTCGACATCACCCGGGTGATCGTCGCCCACCGGCCGGAAACGATCGCCTCGGCGGGGCGGGTGATCGTGCTGCAGGAAGGGCGGGTGGCGCAGGATCTGCGCAGCGTGACCAACGCCGGGAACCACACACGCCCGTAGAACGGAAGGGCGCTGAGTCAGCGCCGCCCACTTGGCGTGCCGTCGAAGGACCGGTAGCATGGAGTAGGGCCGCTCCTTGCCCGGGCTTGCATCACCCGAAATTTCTTCATGAGGACTTTGCCTGCATTGCCGAGGCTCGAAGCGCCGAAGAAATCGAGACCGCCATGCAGGACTTTGCGCGGGCGACGGGATTCGACCGCTATGGAGTCTTGACGATCGACGACGACTACTCGAGCTCGGAGAGTTGCATCACTACCTTTGCGGTGCACAACACCCCATCCGACTTCGCGAATGTCTGGGAAGACACTGACCTGTGCAGGATCGACCCTGTATTGAGGCGCTGCAGGCAATCGGGAACGCCCTTGGTGTATGGGCAAGACACCTACGTGAAGGCCGGCATGGGGGAGAAGTGGGAGCATCAAGCGCCGTTCGGCTTCGCGTATGGAGTGGCAGCGACGCTTCATCTACCAGGCAATCAGCACGTCGTGTTCGGTATTGATCGGTCTGATCCGCTGCCAACCAATCGGCTTGAGTTGACAGCCTTGGTTGCCTACGCGCAGCTTTTCGCGACATTCGCTCAGCGCGCCGTCAAGAACGTCTTGGTTAGCAGCAGTCCAGTCCGGCGACGCCGCCCGGGAAGGGTCCGCCTCAGCCCTCGCGAGCATGAATGCCTCCAATGGGCTGCCGAAGGCAAGACCGCCTGGGAAACCGGGATGATCCTGTCGATCGCCGAAGGCTCCGTCGCCAAGATCCTTGCGTCGGCGATCCGCAAGCTCGATTGCGCGAGCAAGCCGCAGGCAGTGGTCAAGGCTCTGCGCTTCGGTTTGATCCGCTGACGTTTGATCGCCGGAGGGCAACAGATCATGTTCGCTTGGCACGACCGAGACACGACCGCGGCTGCGGCCTCCGTGTTCAGAAAAGGATTTCTCGACGATGAGATGCTCAACGTCGTCATGGCCAGGAATGCCGACGCGTTCGATGCATCGATTCGAAACTTCATGTGGGCCGCCGGGTTCGATCGCTACAGCCTTATCGTGATGCATGACGATTTCTCGAGTCCCACGAGCGGTGTTGTGCTTACTGGGCTCAACAACACTCCGCCGGAGTTCCTGTGCGAGTGGGGGGACATTGAGGGGGGCAGAGCAGATCCCGTCATGCAGCAATGTAAGCACACCACTGCACCCATCGTCTATGGGCAGGAAGCTTACGTCGAGGCTGGGGCAGGCGCCAAGTGGGAACGGCAAGCGCCGTTCGGGTATGCGAACGGCATCGTTTCGACCTTCCATCTTCCCGGCAATCTCCATGTGTCCTTCGGGTTCGACAGGGTTCAGCGTCTTCCGGCCTCTCCAACGGAACTGGCGACGATCGTGGCGCGGAACCACCTCTTTGGGACTTTTGTTCAAGCTGCCGCGCTGAGTCTTCTCAACATCGAACCGCATTCCGCTCGCCCGAGCATTCGCCTCAGCCCGCGCGAACATGAATGCCTCCAATGGGCCGCCGAAGGCAAGACCGCCTGGGAGACCGGCATGATCCTTTCCATCGCCGAGGGTTCCGTGGTCAAGATCCTCGCCTCGGCCATCCGCAAGCTGGACTGCGCCAACAAGCCGCAGGCCGTGGTGAAGGCCCTTCGTCTCGGTCTGATCCACTGAGGCCCAAGAGCGCCGGCGGCACCCGCCGCCTAAACTCCATCGATGCGTGTCCTCGGCATCGAAACCTCCTGCGACGAAACCGGCATCGCCCTGGTCGAGACCCGCGGCGATGCGACGCCGACGCTCCTCGCCCAGGCCTTGCACAGCCAGGTAGAGATGCATGCCGACTACGGCGGCGTCGTCCCCGAGCTCGCGTCGCGCGACCACATCCGCCGCGTCCTGCCGCTCACGCGCGAGGTCCTGCACTCGGCCGGCGCCGACCTCGCCTCGATCGACGTCGTCGCCTACACCCGCGGTCCGGGTCTCGCCGGCGCGTTGCTCGTCGGCGCCGGCGTCGCCTGTTCGCTCGCCGCGGCGCTCGGCAAGCCGGCACTCGGCATCCACCACCTCGAAGGGCACCTGCTGTCGCCCTTTCTTGCCGCCGACCCGCCCACCTTTCCGTTCGTTGCCTTGCTCGTCTCGGGCGGCCATACCCAGCTTCTCGAGGTCACCGACGTCGGTGCCTACGCGCTGCTCGGCGACACGATCGACGACGCTGCCGGCGAGGCCTTCGACAAGTCCGCGAAGCTGCTCGGCCTCGGCTATCCGGGCGGGCCGGCGCTGGCACGGCTTGCCGAATTCGGCGATCCAACGGCGTACGCCTTGCCGCGTCCGCTGCTGCAGCGCGACTCGCTCGACTTTTCCTTCGCCGGTCTCAAGACCGCTGTCCGCACCCATGCGCTCAAGCTGGAGGGCGCGAACTGCGAGCAACCGCGCGCCGACCTCGCCGCGTCGACGCAGGAAGCGATCGTCGACGTGCTCGTCCGCAAGACGATGGCGGCACTGCAACGCACGGCATGCAGCCGGCTCGTGGTGGCCGGCGGCGTAGGCGCCAACACGCTGCTGCGCGCGCGCCTGCGCAGCGAATGCGCGAAGCGCCGGGCCCGGGTCTATTTCCCCGAGCTGGCGCTCTGCACCGACAACGGCGCGATGATCGCGCTCGCCGCGGCGATGCGGCTGCAGCGCGGCATCGCCGCGCTGTCGACGGACTACGCTTTCGACGTGCTGCCACGCTGGCCGCTGACGGCCGAGCCGCCCGCCGCGAGAGCGGCCTGAGCGGCTGCGGAGAATCGCCCGATCAGGCGATGCTCAGCTGCGTCGCGCCGGCGGGCACCTTCTTGGCGAGCGTGAGCGTCAGGACGCCGTTCTCGAACTTGGCCAGCGATTGCGCCTGGTCCACTTCGGCCGGCAGCACGACGGTGCGGGCGTAGGCCGCGACCGAGCGCTCGCGGTAGAGAGCACGGTCGGCCGGCTTGGCGTCGGCGACAGGCGCTTCCTTGCCCTCGGCCGGCGCGGCGACTTCGCTTGCGACGTCGGTGCTGAGCACGACGCGCTTGCCCTCGACCGAGACCTTGAGCTGTTCGCGGGTCGCGCCGGGAACCTCGAAGGCGATCGTGTACGCCGCGTCGTTTTCCCAGACGTCCATCGCGGGCGTGCGGGTGTCGGCGCCGGCGGCGATGCCGCCGAAGTGGCGGTCGAACGACTCATCGAACAGGCGGTCGAGCGCGGCGCCGAACGCGGGCGCGACGGCGGTGCGGCGCAGCAGGGAAGCAGGGCGGGAGAGGGGAAGAACGAACATGGCGAGCTCCTACAATCGGTGCGGTCGCGGCACACCGCTGCGACCCTGCCGCCGAGTTGAGAGCGGCATTTTTGTTTTCAAGGGCCAACGGCCACGCATCGCATGAGACAAGTCATCCGGGACCTGCCGGGCTCGAAGATCCGCGAAGTCGCCAACGCCGCGCTCGGCCGCAACGACGTGCTGCCGTTCTGGTTCGGCGAAAGCGACGAGGCGACGCCCGCGCACGTTCGCGACGCGGCGGTGAAGTCGCTGTCGGCGGGCGAGACCTTCTATTCGCACAACCTCGGCCTGGCCGAGCTGCGCGAGGCGCTGGCGCACTACGCCAGCGGCCTGCACCGGCCGATCGACGCCGGCCGCATCGCCGTCACCTCCTCGGGCGTCAACGCGCTCATGCTCGCCATGCAGGCCCTGGTGGGCGCCGGCGACGAAGTGGTCGCGGTCACGCCGGTCTGGCCCAACCTCACGGCGCAGCCGGCGATCCTGGGCGCCCGCGTCGTGCGCCTGGCGCTGCGTGCCGAACGCGGCACGTGGCGGCTCGATCTCGACGAGCTGCGCGACACCGTGACTCCGCGCACCCGGCTGCTGCTCGTCAACTCGCCGAACAACCCGACCGGATGGACCCTCACCCGTGCCGAGCAGGAGATCCTGCTCGCCCATTGCCGTAGCACCGGGACCTGGATCGTCGCCGACGAGGTCTACGAGCGCGTCTACTTCGCCGGCGTGCCCGGCGCCTGCGCGCCGAGCTTCCTGGACATCGCCGATCCCGACGACCGGCTCCTCGTCGTGCACAGCTTCTCGAAGAGCTTCCTCATGACCGGATGGCGCCTCGGCTGGATCGTCGCCCCGCCCGGCCTCGGCACGGAGCTGGCCAAGCTGATCGAGTTCAACACCTCGTGCGCGCCGGTGTTCGTGCAGCGCGCCGGGCTGGCGGCGCTGGGCCAGGCCGACACCTCGGTGCCGGAGCTGGTCGGGCGGCTGCGCGCCTGCCGCGACACGCTTCTGCCGCGCCTGGCGGCCCTGCCCGGCATCACGGTGGCAGAGCCCGCCGGCGGGCTCTATGCCTTCTTCAGCGTCGAAGGCGAGCCCGACTCGCTGGTGCTGGCCAAGCGACTGGTCAGCGAGGCCGGTGTCGGCCTGGCGCCCGGCGCCGCCTTCGGCCCGGAGGGCGAGGGGTGGCTCCGCTGGTGTTTCGCCTCGCGCGACCCGGCAAGGCTGGTCGTGGGGGTGGAGCGGCTGCAGCGCTTCCTCGGTCTATAATCATCGGCTCTCCTGCTCCGCAGCGAGATCCAGCACGGCGCCGGTCGGTTTCACCGGCGTTCGCAAGTCAGAACCCGAAACCGAACTCGCGGCCGCAATGGGCCCGGCGCTCGGTTTCACATATTGGAAACGAGATGCCCGCCACCACCGAACACACCGCCGAGATCGTCAAGGCGCACGCCCGTGCAGCCAACGACACCGGGTCGACCGAGGTGCAAGTCGCCTTGCTCACCGACCGGATCAACGAGCTCACCCCGCACTTCAAGACCCATCTGAAGGACCACCACGGTCGTCGTGGCCTGCTGAAGATGGTCAACCGGCGCAAGAGCCTGCTCGCCTACCTGCGCAGCAAGGACGCCGACCGCTATACCGCCCTGATCCAGAAGCTCGGCCTGCGCAAGTAGGCTGAAACGAAGCCGGGAAGCCGATCGCGAGAACAGGCTTCCCGGATTTCTTGGAGCGAGCTGCCGACAGGCGAGGCTGTGTCATTCCACCGATGTTCAGGCGCGAGGCGCGCATCGAGCACCCTTGGAATGGCATGTCGCCGACAGAGCTCTCGTTCCGGGTTCCGGTGCCGCCCCGATGGCGCCCGAAGCAACGAAGGAACACGCCATGAGCATCTTCAACAAAGTCACCAAGACCTTCCAGTGGGGTCAGCAGACCGTCACCCTCGAGACCGGTGAAATCGCCCGCCAGTCGGGCGGCGCCGTCCTGGTGTCGATCGCCGACACCGTTATCCTCGCCACGGTCGTCGCCAGGAAAGACGCCAAGCCCGGCCAGGACTTCTTCCCGCTGACCGTCGACTACGTCGAGAAGACCTACGCCGCCGGCAAGATCCCCGGCAGCTTCTTCAAGCGCGAAGGCCGCCCGAGCGAGCTCGAGACGCTGACCTCGCGCCTGATCGACCGGCCGCTCAGGCCGCTGTTCCCGGAAGGCTTCTACAACGAAGTCCAGGTCATCATCCACGTGCTGTCGCTGAACCCGGAGATCGCCGCCGACATCCCGTCGCTGATCGGCGCCAGCGCCGCGCTCGCGATCTCGGGCATTCCGTTCAACGGCCCGATCGGCGCCGCGCGCGTCGGCTACATCGGCGGCCAGTACATCCTGAACCCGACCAAGACGCAGATGGCCGAGACGCAGATGGACCTGATCGTCGCCGGCACCGAAACCGCCGTGCTGATGGTCGAGTCGGAAGCCAAGCAGCTCAGCGAAGAAATCATGCTCGGCGGCGTGACCTTCGGCCACGAGCAGGGCAACGTCGCCATCGCCGCGATCAACGCGCTGGTGAAGGAAGCCGGCAAGCCGATGTGGGACTGGCAGGCGCCGGCCAAGGACGAGGCCTTCATCTCGCAGGTCGGCTCGCTCGCCGAGCAGAAGCTGCGCGACGCCTACCAGATCCGTTCCAAGCAGGCCCGCACGCACGCCACCCGCGACGTGACCACGGCGACGATGGCGGCGCTGACCCAAGGCGGCGCCTCGGTCGACAAGGTCAAGGTCGACAACATCCTGTTCGACATCGAAGCGAAGATCGTCCGCAACCAGATCCTCTCCGGCGAGCCGCGCATCGACGGCCGCGATACCCGCACCGTGCGGCCGATCGAGATCCGCACCAGCCTGCTCCCGCGCGTGCACGGCTCGGCGCTCTTCACCCGTGGCGAAACGCAGGCGCTGGTCGCCGCCACGCTCGGCACCGACCGCGACTCGCAGCGCATCGACGCGCTCGCCGGCGAGTACAGCGAGCACTTCATGCTGCACTACAACATGCCTCCGTTCGCCACCGGCGAAACGGGCCGCGTCGGCTCGCCGAAGCGGCGCGAGATCGGTCACGGCCGGCTGGCCAAGCGCGCGCTGGTCGCCGTGCTGCCGGATCGCGCCGAGTTCCCGTACTCGATGCGCGTGGTCTCGGAGATCACCGAGTCGAACGGCTCCTCGTCGATGGCCTCGGTGTGCGGCGGCTGCCTCGCGCTGATGGACGCCGGCGTGCCGCTGAAGGCGCACGTCGCCGGCATCGCCATGGGCCTGATCAAGGAAGGCAACCGCTTCGCCGTGCTGACCGACATCCTCGGCGACGAGGATCACCTCGGCGACATGGACTTCAAGGTGGCTGGCACGACCACCGGCGTGACCGCCCTGCAGATGGACATCAAGATCCAGGGCATCACCAAGGAAATCATGCAGGTCGCCCTGGCCCAGGCCAAGGAAGCGCGCCTGCACATCCTCGGCAAGATGACCGAGGCGATGGGCAGCGCCAACACCGAGGTGTCGCAGTTCGCGCCGCGCCTCTACACGATGAAGATCAACCCGGAGAAGATCCGCGACGT
>JANMCC010000274.1:0-11249 GCA_031360885.1 Burkholderiales bacterium
TGGGCCACATCTTCTTCAGCACCCGGGCGCAGCCGGTGATGTGGCCGCCGGTGCCGACGCCGGTGATCAACGCGTCGACGCCGCTCGGGAAATCGGCGGCGATCTCCTCGGCCGTGGTGCGCATGTGCACGTCGATGTTCGCCGGGTTCTCGAACTGCTGCGGCATCCACGCCCCGGGGGTTGTCGCCACCAGCTCGGTGGCACGGGCGATCGCGCCGTTCATGCCCTTGTCGCGCGGCGTCAGCTCGAAGGTCGCGCCGTAGGCGAGCATCAGGCGGCGGCGCTCGACGCTCATGCTGTCGGGCATCACCAGGATCAGCCTGTAGCCCTTGACCGCGGCCACCATCGCCAGGCCGACGCCGGTGTTGCCCGAGGTCGGCTCGACGATCGTCGCGCCCGGCTTGAGCGCGCCCGACGCCTCGGCCGCCTCGATCATCGCCACGGCGATCCGGTCCTTGATCGAGCCACCCGGATTCGAGCGCTCGCTCTTCACGTAGACGCTGTGCGTCTTGCCGAACAGCCGGTTGATGCGGATGTGCGGCGTGTTGCCGATGGTGTGAAGAACATCGTTGGCAAGCATCGCGCGGCTCCAGGTCGACCGGTCCCGTTCCGGTGGCGGCGATTATGTGTGTACGGCCCTGCCGTGGCTCCGTCGCGCGCGGGTCGTTTGCGACAATGGGCGATGCCTTCCCTGCTTCGAAACGACATCTTCCTGCGCGCCTGCCTGTCCCAGCCCGTGCCGCACACGCCCGTCTGGCTGATGCGCCAGGCCGGCCGCTACCTGCCCGAGTACCGGGCGACGCGCGCCCGCGCCGGCAGCTTCATGGGCCTGGCGACCAGCCCCGCGTTCGCGACCGAGGTGACGCTGCAGCCGCTCGAGCGCTACCCGCTCGACGCCGCGATCCTGTTCAGCGACATCCTGACCGTGCCCGATGCGATGGGCCTGGGCCTCAGCTTCGCCGAAGGCGAGGGGCCGCGCTTCGAGCATCCGCTGCGCGACGAGGCGGCGGTTTCACGCCTCGCGGTGCCCGACATGGAGAGGTTGCGCTACGTCTTCGACGCGGTCGCGTCGATCCGCCGCGCGCTCGACGGCGGGGTGCCGCTGATCGGCTTTTCCGGCAGCCCCTGGACGCTCGCCTGCTACATGGTCGAGGGCGCGGGCTCGAGCGACTACCGGCTGGTCAAGACGATGCTCTACGACCGGCCGGACCTGCTGCACCGCATCCTGGCGATCAACGCCGAGGCGGTGGCGCTCTACCTCAACGCGCAGATCGACGCCGGCGCGCAGGCGGTGATGATCTTCGACAGCTGGGGCGGCGTGCTCGCCGACGGCGCGTTCCAGCGCTTCAGCCTCGCCTACATGCAACGGGTGCTGAGCCGGCTCAGGCGCGACGCCGACGGCCGCCGGGTGCCGCAGATCGTCTTCACCAAGGGCGGCGGGCCCTGGCTCGAAGCGATCGGCGGGCTCGGTGCCGATGTCGTCGGCGTCGACTGGACCGTCCACCTCGGCCAGGCGCGCCAGCGCGTCGGCGACGGCGTGGCGCTGCAAGGCAACCTCGATCCGAACGTGCTGTTCGCGGGGCCCGAGGCGATCCGCAGCGAGGTCGCGGCGGTTCTCGCCAGCTTCCATGCCGGAGCGGCGACGGGCAACAACGGCCATGTCTTCAACCTCGGCCACGGCATCAGCCAGCACACGCCGCCCGAGCATGTGTCGGTGCTGGTCGATGCGGTGCACGAGCTGTCTCGCCCGTACCACGCCGCGCGCGAAACGTGACCGAAGTCACATCGGCCGCGTACGAGCCGAAGTAGCGGTGAGTGAGCACTCAGGGCTTGACTTATCCCCATGACTTTGATCTGTCACAGAAACGCAGCCGGGTGCTGCGCCGCATCATTCACGATTTTTTCCACGCTCGTAAGTCATTGATTTAATTGACTTCGCGACCGTGCCGCGAAAGCGGGCAAGATGTCGCAAAGCAAGCCACAGCAAGCGTTTGGAAGGCCCTCGAGCAGGTTCTCCACAAAGTTACCCACAACTCCGGTGGAGAATCTCAAAAGCCGCGCCGAATCATGAACTTACAGCGTGTATTTGAAGCTCGGCGCAGGGCTGCCGCCGGGCCAGGCCCGGCGCGTTGATGGCGGCAACCGAAGTCGTGCCGGTGGTCGTCGAAACGCCGCGTCATGCGGGCCTCGACACCGCGCTCAGCTACGGAAGTCAGTGCCCCCTCACGCCCGGAACCTTGGTTCGTGTTCCGCTGGGGCACCGGCAAGTGGCGGGCCTGACCTGGGCGCAGGAGCCGGGGCTGGAGGCGCCGACCACCGGAATAAGGGAAATCACTGAAGTCTGCGATGCGCTGCCGACGCTGCCGGCTCCCTGGCGCGAGCTGGTGGCCTTCGCGGCCTCGTACTACCAGCGCGGGCTCGGCGAGATCGCCCTCTCGGTCCTGCCGGTCGAGTTGCGCCGCCTCGGCAACGCCGCGCTCGCGAATCGACTGGCTCGCCTCGAAAAACGCCTGAAGGCAGAAGATGCCGGCGACGCCGCCGAGGCGCCGCAGGCCGCGCCCGAGCTGGCGCCGGCGCAAGCCGAGGCCGGAGCGCGGATCGCCATGGCGATGGCCGCCGCCGAGCCGGGCACCGTGCTGCTGCACGGCACCACCGGCAGCGGCAAGACCGAGGTCTACCTGCGCGCCGCCGCCGCCGCGCTCGAGCGGGGCCAGCAGGCGCTGGTGCTGGTGCCCGAGATCAACCTGACGCCGCAGCTCGTGGCCCGCTTCGCCGGCCGCTTTGCCGGCAAGCGGATCGTCGCCCTGCACAGCGGCCTGACCGCGGCGGCGCGCCTGCGCCATTGGCTGCTCGCGCACACCGGCCGGGCCGACATCGTGCTCGGCACCCGGCTCGCGGTGTTCGCTTCGCTGCCGCGGCTCGGCCTGGTGGTCGTCGACGAGGAGCACGACCCTTCCTACAAGCAGCAGGAAGGCGCGCGCTACTCGGCCCGCGATCTCGCGGTCTGGCGCGGCCGCAACGAGAAGGTGCTGGTCGTCCTCGGCTCGGCGACGCCTTCGCTCGAAAGCTGGCACAACGCCGAGGCCGGGCGCTACCAGCGGCTCGGCCTGCCACGCCGGATCGGCGGCGCCGCCTGGCCCGAGGTGCGGCTGCTCGACATGAACCGCCTGCCCAAGGCCCGCGGCGCGCCGGCGGCGCTGGCGCCGCCTCTGGTCGCCGCGATCGAGGCGCGGATCGTGCGCGGCGAGCAAAGCCTGGTCTTCCTCAACCGGCGCGGCTACGCCCCGGTGCTTCACTGCGCCGAATGCAGCTGGAAGAGCGCCTGCCCGCACTGCAGCGCCTGGCGCGTCTTCCACAAGCAGGACAGGACGCTGCGCTGCCACCACTGCGGCCTGGCCGACGCCGTGCCGCGCCGCTGCCCCGATTGCGGCAACCCCGACATCGCGCCGATCGGCCGCGGCACCGAGCGGCTCGAGGAGCAGATGGCGGCGCTGCTGCCGGGCGCGCGAATCGCCCGGATCGACGCCGACAGCACGCGCAGGAAGGGCGCCCTCGAGGCGCAGCTCGGCGCGGTTCACGCCGGCGAGGTCGACGTGCTCGTCGGCACGCAGATGATCGCCAAGGGCCACGACTTCCGCCGCATCGGCCTGGTCGCCGCGGTCAACCCGGACAGCTCGCTCTTCAGTAGCGACTTCCGCGCCCCCGAGCGGCTGTTCGCGCTGCTGATGCAGGCGGCGGGCCGGGCCGGCCGCGATGCGGCGCAGGCCTCGCCGAGCGAGATGTGGGTGCAGACCTGGCACCCGGCGCATCCGCTCTACGCGGCGCTGCGCCAGCACGACTTCGCCGCCTTCGCCGCCACCCAGCTCAAGGAGCGCGAGTCGGCCGGGCTGCCGCCCTACTCGCATCTCGCGGTGCTGCGCGCCGAGGCGAAGACGGTGGCCGCGGCGCGCGGCTTTCTCGTCGCCGCCGCCGAGGTCGCCGCGGCCACCGCAGAGAGCGCCGGGGTGATGGTCTACGCGCCGGTGCCGCTCGGCATCGCCCGCGTCGCCGACGTCGAGCGGATGCAGATGCTCGTCGAGTCGAGCTCGCGCCAGGCGCTGCAGGCGATGCTGCGCGCCTGGCTGCCGCGGCTGGCGGCCCTGCGCCAGGAGCGCAACGCGCCGGAGCAGCGGCTGCTGCGCTGGGCCGTCGACGTCGACCCGCTGGCGATCTAGAACGCTAGGCCGAGTCGGCCGCGGCGTCGGCGAGCAGCAAGATCGCGCGCACGAGCTGCTCGACCGCTTCGGTCAGGTCGGCCAAGGGCTCGAGCGTCTCGATCTCGGCGAGCAGCTCGTCGGCATCTTCGAGATCGTCGGCATCGAGGTGGCGGTAGAGCAGCGCCAGCGGCTCGACCGTCGTCTCCGGCGGAAGCTGCATGGTGCCGGGGAAGAGCTCGAACGCCGCGGCGACGCCGGCGACCCACGGGAAGACGGCCGCACGCACCGCATCGGCAGCGACGCCGCCGTCCGGCCCGGCGCCGGCGTCGGCCTCCGCCTCGACCTCGAACACCCAGGGATCGAACCAGCGCCGCCCGCCGATCGCCGCCACGAGCTCGGCATGCCGCCGCCGCACCAGCGCGTGCAGCGGCGCCGGATCGAAGGAGCGCGGCAGCGGCCGGCCGTCGGCGTCGGTCACGTGCGCGAGCCAGCGCCCGGGCGCCACCCGCTCCGGCTGCACTAGCACGCCGCAGAGATAGCCGTCGAGGGCGACCAGGTCGAGCGGCTCGAGCGGCGCCGGCACGGCGTCGAGCAGCGCCTGGAGGGCCTCGAGCTCGCGCCCGGAAAGCGGTGCGACCGCCGCTCGGGCTGCGGGCGCAGGTGTGCGGCGGCGCGGCGGTACGGGGCGCTTCACGTGAGGATCATCTGGGTGCATCGGAACAGGGCCAGCTTGCGTTCGTTCGGTCCGAACACCGTCGCCGACCAGACGTGCGTGGTCCGCCCCAGATGCTCGGCCTGGCACTCGGCGCGGATCGTTCCTTCGCGCGCCGTGCCGAGGAAGTTGCTCTTCAGCTCGATGGTGGTGAAGTTCTTCGCGCCCTCGGGAAGATGCGCCATGCAGGCGTAGCCACAGGCGGTGTCGGCGAGCAGAAGCACGCTGGCCGCGTGCAGGAAGCCGTTGGGCGCGAGCATCCAGGGCTGGATCACGAACTCGGCGTCGAGCCGCCCCTCGGCGATGCGGGTGACGCCCAGGCCGAACTTGCCAGGCAGGCACTCAGCCTGACGCGCGTGCAGGGTCGCGGGGGTGATCTCGGCTCTCGGCATCGCTGTTCCTTCGCGGCAGGTCCGGAAGGATAGTGGCGGGCGGCGGGCAAAGAGATTCACGGCCACCGGCTTGACCTGTCACTTATCGGTGACTATAGTGTCACCAAGTAGTGACTTAAGGAGCCGACATGCCTGCATCTTTCGATCGCCGCGCCTTCGTGCGCATCCTCGGCGGCAGCCTGGCCGCCGGGGCGGTGCCCCTGCTCGTTGCCGGCTGCTCCAGCGACTACCCGGAAGAAGCCGTCGCCGCGTGGCGCGGCCCGGAGACCGCCGCGGACCTGCGCCGCTGGGCGCTCGGCTATGCGATCCTCGCGCCCAATTCGCACAACCGCCAGCCGTGGCTGGTCGATCTGCGCGATCCGCAGGCGATCGTCCTGCGCGTCGACCGCGAGCGCCTGCTGCCGGAGACCGATCCGTGGTTCCGCCAGATCGTCGTCAGCCAGGGCACCTTCGTCGAAGCGCTCGTGCTGGCGCTGCAGGAGCGCGGGCTGGCGACCACGGTGACGCTGTTTCCCGAAGGCGAGTTCGCGTCGCGCGCCATTGACGACCGGCCGGTGGCGCGCATCACCTGGGCCGCGGCGCCGGCCCCCGCCCGCGATCCGCTGTTCGCGCAGCTGCTGCATCGGCATACCGCCAAGGTCGACTACGACACCACCCGCCCGGTCGCGCCGGAGACGCTGGACGCCCTGCGCGCCGCTCTCGTCGACCCGGACGTGCGCTTCGGCGCGACGGTCGAGCCGGCACGGCGCGAGGCGCTGCGCACGATCTGCTGGGAGGCCGCGCGGGTCGAGTTGCTGACGCCGCGCACGGTGATGGAAAGCGTGCGGCTGACCCGCGTCGGCCCCGGCGAGATCGCGAAGCATCGCGACGGCATCAGTGTCAATACCGCGATGCCGCGGCTGGCCGACGCCGTGGGCGCCTTCGACCGGACGCGCCCGCCTGTGGAAGGCAGCAGCGCCTACAAGCAGATGATGCAGCGGTTCGAAGGACACAGCCGCACCGCGATGGGCTTCGTCTGGCTCTCGACGCCGGCCGGCGCCGGCCGTGCCGCCGAACTCCGGGCCGGACGTGCCTACATGCGCCTGCAGCTGAAGGCGACAGAGCTCGGCCTGCAGGTGCATCCGATGAGCCAGGCGGTGCAGGAGTTTCCCGAGATGAAGACGCACTACGACGGCCTGCATCGGTTGCTCGTCGGCAAGCCCGCGGCGGAGGAAACGGTGCAGATGTTCTGCCGCGTCGGCTACGCGCCGCCGCAACAGCACACGCCGCGCCGAGGCGTGGCGGCGATCGTTCGCGCGTAGCGGAGACCAGAACGCCGAACGGCGGCGGCGACAATCCGGCGATGGCAACGCCCGCTCCGGCCAATGCGCCGCGAACGCGCCGCCCGGCCGCGCGGCCGGTCGCGGCCGAGCGCCCCGCGCGCGACCGCGAGGCCACCAAGGCACGCATCCTCGGCGCTGTCGGCGTCGTCCTGGCGCGCGAAGGCTTCGGCGCGCTCGGCGTCAACGCCATCGCCAAGGAAGCCGGCGTCGACAAGGTGCTGATCTATCGCTACTTCGGCGGCCTGCCCGAACTGCTGCGCGAATGGGGCGCGAGCGGTCGCTTCTGGCCGCGAGTCGACGAACTGCTCGGCGCTGACCCACGGGCCTTTCACCGGCTCGCGGCGCCCGAGCGCTTCGCCCGCTTCTTCGAGCACTTCATCGATGCATTGCGCGAGCGCCCGCTGACCCTCGAGATCCTCGCTGCCGAGATCGTCGAACGCAACGATCTGACCGTGATCCTCGAATCGGAGCGCGAGGCCTGGGGCGAGGCCGCGAGCCGCCTGCTCGCCGCGAAGGAGTTCGCGGCCCGCCCGGAGCTGCGCGGCCTGACCCTGCTCCTGATCGCCGGCGTGCAGTACCTGCTCGTGCGCAGCCGGACCATCGGCATCTTCGGCGGCGTCGACATCACCGCCGATGCCGGCTGGGACGAGATGAAGGCGGCGATCCGCCTTACTGCGGTCAGGATGATTCGCTAGCGCGGATACTTCCGCATGACCCCCCAAGAGCACGATGCGCAGCGGCTGCAGGAGACCCTGGGCGAGTTCTACGCCGGCCGGATCGACCGCAACGCCTGCCGTTCGGGTCTGCTCGACATCGTCCTGGGGCGCCTGGGTTGCAGCCGCGTCAGCATGTGGAAGTTCGAAGGCGTTGCCGCGGACCTGAAGCTCCTTTGCTTCGCCTCGAAGACCGCCGGCGGCGCGCTCGACGCCAGCGAGCGGCGCCTCGCCCGAAGCGAGTACCGCGACTACTTCAACGCCCTGATCGAGCGTGGCATCTACGTCAGCAGCGACGCCATGAGCGACCCGGCGCTGCAGGGCATGCGCCAGTCCTACCTGATCGCGAACAACGTCCGCTCGCTCCTGGATGCCGCCTTCATGCTCAACGGCCGCACCTACGGGATGGTGTGCTGCGAGGAGACCTCCGCCCGGCGCGACTGGCGCGCCCGCGACGTGCTCGCGCTGCGCGCCATCGTCACCCGGCTCGCCCTGCTGATGTCGGGCGCGCCCGAATCGGTGCTGTGGACGACGCCGTCGCTGCCGGCGCGGGCGCTGTAGCGAAGCGATCGCGCGCAGGCGCCGCGGAGCGATTGACGGATACTGGCGCCCTACTTCCCGCATCCCGACGCAAGGACCGATCGCCATGGGCGCCACCGAAGCATTCGCCAGTACCGCCGAGATCGGCCACTTCGTCGACGGCCGCCGCGCCGCCGGCGGCAGCGGCCGGCGCCAGCCGGTGTTTAACCCCGCCACCGGGACGATCTCGCGCCAGGTCGCGCTCGCCTCGGTCGAGGAGGTCGCCGCCGCGGTCGCCTCGGCCAAGGCCGCGTTCCCCGCCTGGGCCGACACGCCGCCCCTGCGCCGGGCGCGCGTCCTCAACGCCTTCCTCGGCCTCCTCAACCAGCACCGCGACACGCTCGCGGCGATGATCACCTCGGAGCACGGCAAGGTCTTCAGCGACGCCCAGGGCGAGGTCACGCGCGGCATCGACATCGTCGAGTTCGCCTGCGGCATTCCGCAGCTCCTCAAGGGCGACTACACCGAGCAGGTCTCGACCGGCATCGACAACTGGACGATGCGCCAGCCGCTCGGCGTCGTCGCCGGCGTGACGCCGTTCAACTTCCCGTGCATGGTGCCGATGTGGATGTTCCCGGTGGCGATCGCCTGCGGCAACAGCTTCATCCTCAAGCCGAGCGAGCGCGATCCCTCGCCCTCGATCTTCATGGCCGAGCTGCTGCACGAGGCCGGCCTGCCGAAGGGGGTGTTCAACGTCCTCCAGGGCGACAAGGTCGCGGTCGAGGCGCTGCTCGTGCATCCCGACGTCAAGGCGATCAGCTTCGTCGGCTCGACGCCGATCGCCCGCCATCTCTACGAGACCGGCGCGAAGCACGGCAAGCGGGTGCAGGCGCTCGGCGGCGCCAAGAACCACATGGTCGTGATGCCCGACGCCAACCTCGAGCAGGCGGTCGACGCGCTGATCGGCGCGGCCTATGGCTCGGCCGGCGAGCGCTGCATGGCGATCTCGGTGGCGGTGCTGGTCGGCGACGTCGCCGACCGGATCGTGCCGCTGCTCGCCGAGCGCGCGGCGAAGCTCGTCGTCAAGAACGGCATGGAGACCGACGCCGAAATGGGCCCGCTGGTGACGAAGGAAGCGCTGACGCGGGTCGAGTCGTACATCGCCTCGGGCGTCGCCGACGGCGCGACCCTGGCCGCCGACGGCCGCGGCCACACCGTCGCCGGCCACGAGCAGGGCTTCTTCACCGGCGGCACGCTGTTCGACCACGTCACGCCGCGGATGAAGATCTACCGCGAGGAGATCTTCGGCCCGGTGCTCTCGTGCGTTCGCGTGCCGGACTTCGAGGCGGCGCTCAAGCTCGTCAACGAGCACGAGTTCGGCAACGGCGTCGCTTGCTTCACCAGCGACGGCAACGCCGCCCGCGAGTTCGCGCGCCGGGTCGAGATCGGCATGGTCGGCATCAACGTGCCGATCCCGGTGCCGATGGCCTGGCACGGCTTCGGCGGCTGGAAGTCGAGCATGTTCGGCGACATGCATGCCTACGGCGAGGAAGGCGTGCGCTTCTACACCCGGCAGAAGAGCGTGATGCAGCGCTGGCCGGCCTCGACGCCGAAGGGTGCCGAGTTCACGATGCCGACCTCGAAGTAGTCAGGTCCCGATCACGCCGCCGTCGTCGCGGCGGATCACGACCGTGGCGCTGCGCGGCCGGCCGTCGGGCCGGTAGTCGGGCCAGTTGCTGAAGCGGCGCGGCTCGGAAGGCTCGCTGCGCTCGCTCGGCGTCTCGCCCGGGTGCTGGATGTTGACGAACATCGTGCGTCCGTCGGGCGTCCAGGTCGCGCCGGTGATCTCGCAGTTGACCGGGCCGACGAGGAAGCGCCGCATCTCGCCGGTGGCGACGTCGCAGGCGAGCATCTGGTTGTTGCCGATGCGCGCCATCTCGCCCTTGTTCATCGCCGTCGGGCCCATGTCGGTCTGCACCCAGAGCGTGCCGCGGGCGTCGAAGGCGATGCCGTCGGGGCAGGCGAAGATGTCGCCCTTGACGTTGCCTTTGGCCTCGGCCCGCTCGTTGGCCGGGTCGCCGGCGAGGACCAGGTGGTTCCACTCGAAGGTCTCGCCGTCGAAGTCGCCGTCTTCCTTCCAGCGGATGATCTGCCCCATCACGTTGTTGGCGCGCGGGTTGGCGGCGTCGACGCCGGGGAAGCCCGGCTGGCCGCGGCTCGAGTTGTTGGTGAGGGTGGCGTAGACCCAGCGCGAGCCAGCGTCGATCGCCAGCCACTCGGGCCGGTCCATCTTCGTCGCGCCGAGCGCATCGCTCGCCTGGCGCGAGCGGATCACCACCTCGCCCTGGTCGGCGAAGCCGGCGAGCGGCCCGCTTCCTGCGACCAGCGGCAGCCAGCGGCCGCGGCCGTCGGCGTCGAAGCGGGCGACGTGGAGCGTGCCGTGGTCGAGCAGGGTCGCATTCGCCTTGCCGCCGCCCGGGCGGATGGCGTCGCGGCTGACGAACTTGTAGATGTACTCGAAGCGCGCGTCCTCGCCCGAGTAGACGACGGCGCGGCGATCGCGCGTCACCGCGACCCAGGCGCCTTCGTGCGCGGCGCGGCCGAGCGCGGTGCGCTTGACCGGCGTGCTCTCGGGATCGAACGGATCGATCTCGACCACCCAGCCGAAGCGGTTCGGCTCGTTCGGATGCCGGGTCGTGTCGAAGCGCGGGTCGTGCTCGTGCCAGCGGTAGCCGACCCCGTTCCTGCGCAGGCCCCAGCGACGCTCGTGGCCCGTCGGCTGTTCGCCGGCGCTGAAGTAGTAGGCGAAGTTCTCCTCGCCCGAGAGGTAGGTGCCCCAGGGCGTCATGTCGCTGGCGCAGTTGTTGAGCGTGCCGAGCACGACCCTGCCGTCAGGGTCGGCCTCGGTCTTCATGAGCGCATGCCCGACGGCCGGTCCGCCGAGCGCGAACGGCGTGGCCGCAGTGAAGCGGCGCGCATGCGGCGACGGCCGCACCGGCTGCCAGCGCTCGCCCTGCCAGGCGATCTCGGTGACCGAGACGCCGTGCGCCGCCTGGCTCTTCTTCACCTTCTCGGCGCTCCAGTCGGCCATGCCGCCGGGATGGAGCAGGCCGTCGTCGGCGTACTCGTGGTTCATCACCAGCAGGCCACGCCGGCTGCCTTCGATCGGGAAGTAGTGGATGCCGTCGTGATGCATGCCCATCTGCAGCGCCTGTTCGTCGGCGCTGTTGCCGGCGTCGTGGCGAAAGGCCGGCATCGCGCCGGCGATGCCGACCGGCTCGCCCCAGGGCATGAAGGGGGTAGCGGTGTAGCCGGCAGGAACGGTGACGCGGTCGGCGGCCGACGCCGGCACGGAGGCGAAGCCGATGCGCGGCCCGCCGGCGCCGGCGGCCGAT
>JANMCC010000284.1:0-2401 GCA_031360885.1 Burkholderiales bacterium
GTTGAACAGGAACAGGCGCACCCGCGCCCGCGCGACCGGGTCGCCGGGCATCAGCTGCGGATGCGGGAAGCGCTCGTCGATGTACTCGTTGATGATGTGCGACTCGTACAGGATCAGGTCGCGCTCGACCAGGATCGGCACTTCGTTGTACGGGTTCATCAGCGCGATGTCTTCGGGCTTGGAGAACAGGTCGACGTCGCGGATCTCGAAGTCCATGCCTTTCTCGAACAGCACGAAGCGGCAGCGGTGCGAATACGGGTCGGTGGTTCCGGAATAAAGCACCATCATGGTCAGAGAGCTCCAGGGAAGATCGTGAATGCAGGAAAAGAAGCCGGCCTGTGGGGCCGGCCTCGTCGTTTGTGCGCGGGGAGGGAACGCCCGCGACAGCGCGGCTAGGTGACGTTTTTCCAGTAGGCGGCGTTGAGCCGCCAGGTGAACACGATCAGCAGGCCCAGAAACAGGAGCACGCCGACGCCGATGCGGATCCGGCTGCCCTGCGCCGGCTCGCCCATCCACTGCAGGTAGGCCACCAGGTCGCCGATGGCCTCCTTGTACTCGAGCTCGCTCAGCGTGCCCGGCGCGACCTGCTCGAAGCGCTCGAAGCGGTGCTCGGTCTTGGCCGGGTCGTGCGCGCTCTTGGCCTCGACGAAGACGGCGCGCCGCTCGCCCTGCAGCTGCCAGAGGACGTGCGGCATGGCGATGTTGGGGTAAGCGAGGTTGTTCCAGCCAGTCGGCTTGGCTTCGTCGCGATAGAAGGTGCGCCAGAGCGTGTAGAGGTAGTCGGCGCCGCTGCCCTTGCCCGCCTCGGAGCGCGAGCGGGCGATCACCGAGAGGTCAGGCGGCGCGGCGCCGAACCACTCTTTCGCCTGCTTCGGGTCGAGCGTGGTCTTCATCGTGTCGCCGACCTTGCTGCCGGCGAACAGCAGGTTCTTCCTGATCTCGTCGTCGTTGAGGCCGATGTCGTGCAGCCGGTTGTAGCGCATGTACTGCGCCGAATGGCAGTTGAGGCAGTAGTTGACGAAGATGCGGGCGCCGTTCTGCAGCGCCGCCATGTCGGTCATCTTCTCTTCGGGGAACTTGTCCCACGGATAGCCTTCGTTGGCCGCGGCGGGCAGGGCCGACAGCGAAAAGCCGAGGGCGACGAACAGGCTGATGAGCAGTTTTTTCATCGTTGTGCGGCGCGATCGGTCAGTGGGCGGTGAAGGTCACGCGCTCGGGCACCGGCTTGAAGGTGCCGACGCGGCTCCACCACGGCATGAGCAGGAAGAAGCCGAAGTAGATCAGCGTGCCGATCTGCGAGACGTAGTTGCCGCCGGCCGAGGGCGGCTGCGAGCCGAGGTAGCCGAGCACGAGGAAGAAGATCACGAACAGGGCGTACAGGTACTTGTGCCAGTCCGGCCGGTAGCGGATCGACCTCACCGGACTGCGGTCGAGCCAGGGCAGGAAGAACAGGATGATCACCGCGCCGCCCATGACGACGACGCCCCAGAACTTGGCGTCGAAAGTCTTCAGCGCCGCGACGGCGACGATCGCCACGACCGCGAGCGCGATCTTCGCTGCGGTGCCGAAGCCGCCGCGCAGGATCGCGAGCACCGCAGCGATCGCCAGCAGCCCGGCGAGGATGTTGACCATCAGGTCGGTGGTGGCGCGCAGCATCGAGTAGTAAGGGGTGAAGTACCAGACAGGGGCGATGTGCGCCGGCGTTTTCAGCGGGTTGGCTTCGATGAAGTTGTTGAACTCGAGGAAGTAGCCGCCGCCCTCGGGGGCGAAGAACAGCACGGCGCTGAAGATGAACAGGAACACCGTGGCGACGAAGATGTCGTGAACGGTGAAGTACGGGTGAAACGGAATGCCGTCGAGGGGGATTCCCGTCTTCGGGTCCTTCGTCGCCTTGATGTCCACGCCGTCGGGGTTGTTCGAACCGACCTCGTGCAGGGCGATGATGTGGGCCGCCACCAGGCCGAGCAGCACCAGCGGCACGGCGATCACGTGGAAGCTGAAGAATCGGTTGAGGGTGGCGTCGCCGACGACGTAGTCGCCGCGGATCAGCAGCGAGAGGTCGTTGCCGATGAAGGGCACCGCCTGAAACAGGTTGACGATCACCTGCGCGCCCCAGTAGCTCATCTGCCCCCAGGGCAGCAAGTAGCCCATGAACGCCTCGGCCATCAGGCAGAGGAAGATGCCGCAGCCGAACAGCCAGATCAGCTCCCGGGGCTTGCGATAGCTGCCGTAGATCAGGCCGCGGAACATGTGCAGGTAGACGACGATGAAGAACGCCGACGCGCCGGTGGAGTGCATGTAGCGCACCAGCCAGCCCCAGGGCACGTCGCGCATGATGTACTCGACCGACTCGAACGCCTTGGCGGCGTCGGGCTTGTAGTGCATCGTCAGGAAGATGCCG